>JAZNMT010000041.1:0-24317 GCA_045579895.1 Paludibacteraceae bacterium | reverse complement strand
TGATTTTCATGCCAGTCGCGTCTTACCCGGTTTTCAGCCAGATAGTAAGTTATCCATGCTTACCCAACTGCGCGATACCCTGGAGATTGTGATTGTCATATCCGCATCCGACATCGAGAAAAACAAAGTACGTCAAGACCTAGGTATCACCTACGATGTGGATGTACTGCGCTTGCGTGATGAGTTTATGTCTCGTGGTTTCTTGGTCAATTCTGTTGTCATCACGCACTATAGCGGTCAGACATCCGCACAGATGTACCGCCAACGATTGGAACGTTTGGGTATCACCACCTATTATCATTATACGATTGACGGCTATCCCCACAACGTGGCACTCATTGACTCGGAAGAAGGATTTGGTAAGAATGATTATATCGAGACTTCTCGTCCGTTGGTGGTAGTGACGGCTCCTGGTCCTGGTAGCGGGAAAATGGCAGTATGCCTGAGCCAACTCTACAACGAACATGTACGTGGTAAGAAAGCCGGTTATGCTAAGTTCGAGACGTTCCCCGTATGGAACCTTCCCCTCAAACACCCTGTTAATATGGCTTACGAGGCAGCTACAGCCGACCTCAATGATGTCAATCTGATAGACCCTTACCATCTAGAAGCCTACGGCAAGACAGCCGTTAGTTACAACCGCGATACGGAGATATTCCCTGTGTTGGATGCTTTGTTTACAGGTATTTATGGGCACAACCCATACAAGTCGCCTACCGATATGGGTGTAAACATGGTGGGTTTCTGTATCGAAGATGATGAAGCATGTCGCGAAGCCAGCAAACAGGAGATTATCCGTCGCTACTATCATGCTCTGAACGATTTAGCCAATGGTGATGTGAGTGAGGCCGTAGTCAGTCGTATAGCTCGTTTGTTCAAGCAAGTAGGTATCAGCACCGCAGACAGGCGTACCACAATAGCTGCAAATGACCGAAAAGAACGTACCCATGCGTTGGCAGTAGCAGCCATAGAACTGCACGATGGTAGTATCATCACAGCCGAAGCCTCACCTCTGTTAGGTTCAAGTGCCGCACTACTACTCAATGCAACGAAGTATCTGGCTGGTATTGACCATGACGTGAAACTCATCCCACAAGAGATGATAGAACCTATCCAACATACCAAAATCAGTTATCTACGTGGACGTAATCCTCGCTTGCATACGGATGAAGTGCTGGTGGCTCTGTCGGTACTGAGTTTGCATGATGATAACTGTCGCAAGACACTAGAAGCACTACCCCAATTGGCAGGCTGTCAAGTACATAGCACCGTCATGCTCTCAGAAGTAGATAGAAAAATCTTCCGCAAACTAGGTGTGGAACTCACATGCGATCCAGTGAGGAAATAGGGTTAAAGCCTACCCCCTGCCCCTCCCTAGTTTTAAAAGTTTTAAAGGTTTTAAGGGTTTTAAAGGTTTTAAGATACGGTGCGAAAGTGGCATCGTATTTTTTTATCCACTGCTTAGCCACTTGGTCGTACAAACGGAAAAAAGCTTGGTCAGATAATGCCCCCTCTACCCATTGCGCATACAAAGGCAAAAAATCACCCAAAATCTTCTGCTCTACCTCACGCGTACAGTCTAACAACGCAGGCTTACCCTCCGCACCACGCAAGATGTTCTGCGTAGAAACATACTTGTTACCATTACTTATATGCAACGGGAATGCCCATTGGTTCTTTATCTGCAATGACTTATCGCACATCTCGCAGTTGAGTAGCTTACCTTCTTTAGCTAATGGGTTGCGTGCTGTCATATATGCAGGCAAGTGGTCAGGCGTTACTAAAAGCGGAATAGCCACTGCACAAGCAGGGTATCCAAGTAATGACCACATGACACTATACTTTGGATCATCGCCCGACTTCACACCTTCAAACATAATTACCGCCGACGTGATGCGGCGAGGGATGAAGTCCTGGTCAACCGTATATTCAGGAGCATTGTCCTTATTGAAATTCAAGCCTAAAACCTCATGTCGGTACGTACGAGAAAAGAGATTAATAGCATCAATAGCCGTCATCTCCTTCTCACGCGAGAAGTTCTCCTTCATCAAAGCCGTAGCCGTCTGGTATCTTTCCCATCCCTCGTAGTCCTCGTATCGTCCAGCAAAAGAGAAATTAGTGACTACTCGGTATCCGTCAGGCTCCTGATTGACATCGTACTTAATGTACTTATCGTTGTTCATCTCGAAGTATGCGGCTCCGCCTTGGGTATCAATGATACCGAAGTTGGCTTCCACCCCCCAAGGCTGAGGATAGGTTTGTATCCACTCTTCGAAATCAGCAATAGTAGCACAATGCGCCAATGCCTGGTACATGAGTTCTCCCTCGCGATCCATCTGGCAGTCGTATTGGTCTTCTCTGAGGTTGTATGAGGCAGTATTCATAATACAAAATCCAGCTTCGTTCATTCCCGACCATACTTCCCCATCCAGCATAGGTGAGTTCATGAGTCCAATAAAAGCATATTTCTCGCCCTGGAAATGTGCAATTCTGTTGTTGAGTTCTCCCGTGTCACGGTGCTTGAACATAAGTGGTTTCCCGGACGGAGTAGCCTTTCCGCTAATAATAAAAGATGTACACGCGTGTGTGATTGAAAGGTGACAAGTGACCAAAAGTGTCAAAATAAAAATGATTCGTTTCATGGTTAGTCGTAATTTCTTGGCGCAAAATTAGTACAATTTTTTGATATATGCAAATTTTTTAGTAATTTTGCAGCATGAAAAGTGTTCGTTCGTTCCTAGATAGGTATGCGTTGCTTCTCGCCATGTTGGTAGGAGCATCTTGTTATAAGTGGTTGTATCCGTTGTCCTGGCTGAGTAGTCCTCTGATTTTTCTGATGCTGTTCTTCACGTTTTACAAGATTAATCCTCGTGCTCTTCGTCTTCGTCGGTGGCACTTTATCGTGTTGGGTGTTCAGCTGTTGTGCGTGTGTATCGTGTTACCGTTCTGCCTTCTTCCGTCGCCTCTCAACCCTCGCATCCTAGAAGGTTTATTGCTATGTTTGCTGATGCCTACTGCCACTGCTGCTCCCGTGATAGCGGGTAAGTTGGGTGGTAGTGTGGAAGAACTGACGAGTTTTAGTCTGTTGAGTAACCTGCTGACGGCAGTGCTAGTGCCATCTGTTTTTCCGTTGATGCATCCGTGCGTGACATTGTCTTTTGGTAGTGCGATGTGGTCTATTTTGTGCCGTGTTAGTCCTTTGCTGATAGGGCCATTTGTGTGTGCTATGTTGGTTCGCTGGATAGTTGGACGGCTGTTTTTGGATAATGGACGCCCTACGGGCTATGGGGTATTGGTTTCTAGCCTTCCCTTCTATCTATGGGTATTGCTGTTGGTGGTGTTGATGGCAAAGATTACCCATACGTTGGTGACGACCGAATATGCATGGTTGGACGTGCTATGGCTGTGTTTGGTTGCGTTGTTGCCGTGTGTTTTTCAGTTTGTGTTGGGTCGATGGATAGGTCGTCGTTTTGGTGCAGGGGGTGTGGGTAGCGTGACGTCCGGTCAGGCTTTTGGTCAGAAGAATACCGCCTTGGGCATCTGGTTGGCTCAGATGTTTTTGCATCCGTTTGTGGCCCTCGCTCCCGCTGCCTATATCCTCTGGCAAAATCTAATCAATAGTTATCAGTTGTGGAAGAAAGGGAGGTAGGCCTACCCCCTGCCCCCTCCCTAGTTTTAAAAGTTTTAAAAGTTTTAAAGGTTTTAAGGGTTAAGATACGGTGGATGATAAAACCGATAGCCATTAACTAATTATATACTAAATAGATACAAGCAAACGTATCATCCGCTGTATGATACGGGATAACATAAAAAAAAGAGGGCTTGCGCCCTCTCAACGGATTCCGTTACTCAATCATAGCGTCACATTCTGGACATTCGCCAATAGTTTTGGCCATGCATTCTACAGCTATAGTGCGAAGCAGTTGAAGCTGTTGTATGTATCCATTGAAAATTGCAATCTGCTTTTCACTCCAATTCTTCATGGATTCATGCGAGTCAAACTTGGGTGCAGGTACACCAAAGATGCTGCAAGCTACACTACGATTACTTAAGACGGTTTTTAGCGAATCAACGCTATAGGCCAATCCGTCTCGGCCTGTCAAAAACTGTGCCATAAAAAAAAATTATTGAATAGTTATTAATCGTACTATTACGATTATTGCTTCATAACAATTGTTTTGCCATAATAGTAAGTAGTACTGGTCCAAATTTTTGACGGTGCAAAGGTAGTGCTAATTTTTGACATTAGCAAATATTTTTATAAAAAAAATAAAAAAAAATATTTTTTTTGCATTTTTTAGTTGGTTTTTCGGAAAAATCGAGTATAATACAAGTGTGTACAAAAGTCGACTGAAAATACACATTTTCACATCATACTTACACCCTATCCTATACTTATCCTATACTTATCCTATATAAAATAATATATAAGGTGTAAGGTAAAAAAAAGGTACTACACCTAAAAAAAGTAGTATATATTTATTAACTCATTAAAAAATAAAAAATTATGAATTTACAAAAAAAATTTCCGAAATTCTGCATAGTTCGGAATTTCAAGAATGCCGTTCCCACAGAGTGGAACGCAGTAAAAGAGCTGATGCAATCGGCTCAAGTCAATAACCTATGTCTGCAACTAGCATCGCTTGACACGACTGCTGCTGACTACGACAAACAAAAAACAGCCTTAAAGCAAAAATTACCGTGTATCACGGTTCACAGCTGTAAGTTTGAGGACAATACCTGCCGTAATGACAACAATGCGTATTGGAACGGAATGGTTTGTCTAGACTATGACCATCTGAGTGGTGAAGCGATCGAAGCCTTTCGCTCAATTACGCCTTGTCCAGGTATCGTATTAGCAGGCAAAAGTTGCTCAGGTAAAGGTGTATGGTTGCTGGTCGAAGTCCCAGAATCGGATTATCAACAAATGCAATTAACCGTTCAAACTGTACACGATGAATACAGCCACCAAATCCGCCAAAAATTCGGTATAGACATTAGCGACAAACTGGATAAAGCGACAGATTTGGCCCGTTGCGTTTTCTGCCTTCTTACGATTATATATGGTGGGACAGGGTTGAAGATTTCGCGAGCGAAGAAGAGCAACTAGCAGGTTACATGTCGATGTATGGTGATGTGATAGCCAAGTGTCAGTAGATAGATAGCAACGTCCCAGAAGGTATGCGTAACAACACCTATTTCAAAGAGATGGCTCAGTTAGCTCGCCAATACACGACTAATACCACAGTTCTGCTGAAATACCTGCCTGATTTGGGTCTGGATGAGAAAGAGCGTATAGGCTGTCTGAACTGGACAAAAAACATTACAACAGAAAAGCCTAAAACAGAGGCTACACCCATACTCAACACTAAAGCGCAACCAATTGATACAGAGGCACTTCCATTTCCATACAAAGCAGCTCCTAAATTGGTGCAGACATTGGTGAAGAACTTACCAGCTTAGTGGCGTCAATCGGCAGCTTTTTGTCTCTTACCCGCCTTATCCGCTGCTTGCGGCTAGATAAGCAAAGAAGACGGGACTCCGCTGGTGTTTCAAGTAGCCCTATACGGGCTTCCCCAAAGCGGGAAAACCAAATTCTCTGCTAGACCAGCGACCCTAGTCCAAGACTACATTGGACGCCATGACAACGACTATCGTAAGGCGATCGAGCTGGCAGAAAAAGGATTGTTTAGCAATCCAGAAATGACAATTTGCCCAAAGATACTAGCGTTCACGGACACCAGTATCGTCCAAATGATGAAATACCTGCAATATGCCAAAGACCAAACAGTAATGGCCTATGAGGGCGATCTATCCTCAGCAGTCGCAGGCAAAGATTGTAGTTTCCTAGACATTAAAAAGATACTACGGAAAGGCTTCGATGGTGAAACAGCCGTGATGGACTACAAAAACGAGAACTCGTTCAAAGGGGCAATCAAAGCTCGATTAAGCGCATTAGTCGTAGGTACCCCGCCTAGCATCTTCAATTATTTCAACGCGCAATCAACCAGCGAAGGTAATAGCCGAAGAGTAATCCTAGTAGAACATGAGATGCTTATGAAGAATATCGTCAGCGCCCCCTATACAGAAGAAGAACTGACATTTATCTACAGCGAATTGGACAAATTGCAAAGCCTACCTAAACAAGTGGTCAAAAATGAAACAATAGAAAATCAAGCCTACGCATGGAGAGCCAAAAAACAAGCAGCAGCAGGCGACGACCCTATTCTATGGGCAGCCACCCAAACACCTACAGAAATGTTTCAACGAGCCGCATACCTGATGTGGGCAATCAATCATTTCGACGAGGGAACAGTGAAAGACTGCTGTACAATCGGGAAATGGGTAGCAGAATACCAATTCAGAAGCTATATCAATAATACGTATAACGAGCAAAAAGCCGAACAAAAGAAATTCGAAGCACGGAAAGCACCCTCCACACAGAAGACATAGGAGAACTTCAACAAGAAAATGTTTGAAGAACTGCCGACAGTTTTCACCAGAAATGATGTGGTACAATATCGGATAGACCATGATTATCAACATGATGTGTATAGTCAGGCAATCATCACTAGATGGAAAAACCAAGGTCTTGTTGCACCTTCTAAAGACAAGACCTGGGTCAAGATGTAACAGTATTAACAAATTAAAACAAAACAAACATGAGCAAAATTAAACCAATGGAGCTAATCTCCGAATTATCAGGCAAAATCTGCGGACATAGCAATAGATACTTCGCAGTCCGCAACGGTACTCAATACACAGGTACCATCTGCAATCCCTATACAGGGAAGCCAACAGTAAATCAAGTGGCTGTACGTGAGAAATTTACAGCTACCATCGAGGCTTTGAATAGCCTCACTGAGGAACAAAAAGAGTCCTATATGGAAGATTTCAAACAGTAGAAGAAATACCGTACATTACGCGGATACATCTTCGCACAACTTTACAAAGATAACTTTAATGATTAACCTTTTTAAACTTACACAATTATGGCAAAAGTAGAATACGCATTCCCCGTGGAGAAAATTCACGGCAAAGTGACAAAAAGTCACAAGATTGGCTTCGCTCACCGAGCAGCAAGCAAACTCAATTACACCACATCCTATGGTGTACGTACTACGCCTTTCAGCGAGAAAGAAAAAGCAATACACGCTAAGTTCACCGCCGTTAGCGCATCTACCCGCGAACGTATGCAAGACCCAACACGACTGCCACAAGACCAATAGGCCTTCGCAGCACAGTCAAAATACAAAACCTTCTATCGCTTCATCTGGAACATGGAATGGGCAGCGTATGAGGATTGAGGACTAATGGGTAGAAAAACGAGAAAAATGCACTGCGCACTTGCGTATGTGCATTTTTTTTATTACCTTTGCAGGCTTTTTGAGCAATAAAGCTCTCGCACCCTCAAATAGATATTAATTATTAATTATTAATTAAATAACGATGAACATCTCATACAATTGGCTCAAACGCTACATCGCACTCACAGATAGCGCAACAGAAGTAGCACAAATACTCACCTCCATCGGGCTGGAAGTAGGCAAAGTGGAACAAGTACAAACCATCAAAGGCGGACTAGAAGGACTAGTCGTAGGAGAAGTCATCTCCTGCATCGACCACCCCAACTCCGACCACCTACACATCACACAAACACGCATAGCACCCAACGAGGAACCCCTACAAATAGTATGCGGCGCACCCAACGTGGCTGCTGGACAGAAAGTGATAGTGGCTACCGTAGGGACCGTCCTCTACGACGGAGATGAGAAATTCACCATCAAAAAAGGTAAAATCCGCGGCGAAGAATCGCTGGGAATGATTTGCGCCGAAGATGAGATAGGAGTAGGAACCAATCATGACGGCATCATGGTACTGCCCGCCGATACACCCGTAGGAATGCCAGCCAAAGAGTATTTCGGCGTGGAAGATGATACCCTCATCGAAGTGGATATCACCCCCAATCGAGCCGACGGAGCAAGCCACTACGGAGTAGCGCGTGACCTATATGCCTATTATCAGGCAAGAGGCAAAGAGGAAATAAAACTAGAAAAGCCAAGCGTGGAGGATTTCAAAGTCAATAGCCACACACTGCCTATCGACGTGGTAGTGGAAAATACCCAATCCTGCCCTCGCTACACAGGCGTAAGCATCCAAGGTGTGAGCATCAAAGAGTCACCCGACTGGCTCAAAAAAGCACTCAACACCATCGGTATTCGCCCTATCAACAACGTCGTGGACGTCACCAACTTCGTACTACATGAGATGGGACAAGCACTACACGCCTTCGACGCCGACCAAATCAAAGGACAAAAAGTCATCGTGAAAAATGCTACCGAAGGACAGAAATTCATCACCCTGGACGGTGTAGAACGTACGCTGAACGCAGCCGACTTGATGATATGCAATGCAGAAGAGCCAATGTGTATTGCAGGCGTCTTTGGAGGCCAAGACTCAGGTATCACCGAAAAGACTACCAACGTCTTCCTAGAGAGTGCCTACTTCGACCCTGTGAGCATCCGCAAGACCGCTCGCCGACACCAACTATCCACCGACGCTAGCTTCCGCTACGAACGTGGCTGCGACCCTAACAACACCCTATACGTACTCCAACGCTGCGCATTACTCATACAAGAAGTAGCAGGCGGAGAAATAGCAATGGACGTGGTGGATGTGATTAAAGGCGAAAAGCTAGAGGCTAAAAGCGAAGAGAGATACTTCGAGTCCTTCCCAGTAGAGCTGAACATCGACCGCGTGAATGCCCTCATCGGCAAAGAGATAGGCGAAGAACTGATTGAACGTATCCTACGCTCCATGGAAGTGGAGATATACAGCCAAGAGGATGGCGTATGGCAACTAGGCGTACCTCGCTACCGAGTAGATGTACAACGCGAATGTGACGTAGTGGAAGATATACTACGTATCTACGGATACAACAACGTGGAGTTCCCAGAGAAACTCAACACCTCACTCAGCTACAACCCCAAACCTAATCCAGTAGCGTTGCAAATACGCATCTCCGAACAACTCACCGCCCAAGGCTTCAACGAGATACTCAATAACTCACTCACCAAAGTATCGTACTACGAGGCACTAGAGGAATGTAGTCTAGCTACCTGCGTGAAGATAATGAACCCGCTGAGCCAAGACCTGGGCGTGATGCGACAAACACTACTCTTTGGGGGACTGGAAAGCATCCAACGCAATGCCAACCGTAAGAACGCAGACCTGAAGTTCTACGAGTTCGGCAACTGCTACCACTACCATGCACAGCGCATAGCCGATCGACAAGCCAAAGACCCACACTGGACATACGACCCCCTCTATGCCTACACCGAAGAGGCACACTTGGCATTGTGGTTGACAGGTAATAAGACCACACAATCATGGGTGCAAAAGGAGGAGAAAAGCAGCTTCTACACCCTGCATGCATACGTCAATAACGTACTACGCAGACTAGGCGTGAACATCCACAACTGCACCACAGAACCACTAGACAACGAACTCTGCGACGACGGACTACTCATCAAAGCACCCAACGGCAAAACGATCGGATTCATGGGCATCGTCAATAGCAAACTGCTCAAAACCTTCGACATCGACAATCCAGTCTATTACGCCGACCTCGACTGGAACATGCTGCTGCGCCTCAATAAACAACACAAACCCGTCATCAATGACCTGCCTAAGTTCCCCGAAGTAAAACGCGACTTCGCACTACTCGTGGACAAAACAGTCAAGTTTGCAGACCTAGCCAAAGCAGCCATGACCACCGAAAAGAAACTGCTGAAAGCCGTTAACCTCTTTGACGTATATGAAGGCAAAAACCTGGAAGAAGGCAAGAAAAGCTATGCCCTGTCCTTCATCCTGCAAGACACCGAAAATACACTCAAAGACAAACAGATAGAAGCAATCATGGCTAAACTGCAAAAAGTCTTCGAGGAGAAGTTCAACGCTAAACTCCGATAAAAAACTATCACTTACCACCTTTCACATATAGCCGTCTTTGCCTCCGGTAGCGGAACCACCCTGCAAGCACTCATGGATAAGCAAGAAGAACATGCTTATCACATCGCTATGGTGGTTACCAACCGCCCCTGTACAGCACTCGAACGAGCAAACAAAGCACACATACCAACCCTGCTATCCAAAGACTGGCAAGAGATAGACCTGGCACTCACCCAACAAGATGTACAACTAATCGTACTGGCGGGATTCTTAGCTATTATACCAGAGTGGTTCTGTACGAAGTGGGAGAAACGTATCATCAACATACATCCTTCGCTACTGCCCAAGCACGGAGGAAAAGGTATGTACGGCATACATGTACAAAAAGCAGTACTGGCCGCAGGTGATACACAAGCAGGATGCACCGTACACTACGTCAGCGCAGAGATTGACGGAGGTAACATCATAGCACAAACACCAGTGGAAGTGCTGCCAGATGATACACCCGAAAGCCTAGCCGCACGCGTACAACAACAGGAGAAAATACTACTACCGCAAACAATAAAAATACTCCTAACACAAATAAATTAGTAATACAGTCAATACTTAGTAATATAGTAAATGATTAACACCGCTGAACAACAAGAAATATTGCGTCGTCGCACCTTTGCGATTATCTCACACCCCGACGCAGGTAAAACAACACTCACCGAGAAACTCCTCCTCTACGGAGGCGCTATACACGTGGCAGGTGCCGTCAAATCCAACAAAATACGCAAAACAGCTACATCCGACTGGATGGAAATAGAAAAACAACGTGGTATATCCGTGGCTACATCCGTCATGGGATTCGACTACAATAACTACCACATCAATATCCTGGATACACCCGGTCACCAAGACTTCGCCGAAGATACCTTCCGCACACTAACCGCAGTGGACTCCGTAGTCATCGTCATCGACTCCGCAAAAGGCGTCGAGACACAGACCAGACGACTCATGCAAGTATGCCGAATGAGAAAAACACCCGTCATGGTCTTCATCAACAAAATGGACCGCGAAGGTAAAGACCCCTTCGACCTCATGGACGAAGTAGAAAGCGAACTCGGAATACATGTACGACCACTATCCTGGCCTATCAATAGCGGACAACGATTCAAAGGTGTATATAACATCTTCCAATCAACCCTCGACCTCTATACACCCAACAAAACACAAGTCACCGAATCTATCCGCTTCGAAGACGTCAGCGACCCACAAATAGCAGCACTCGTGGGGGAACAAGATGCACTCAAACTACAAGAAGATTTGGAGATGATTGAAGGCGTGTACAACCCCTTTGACCACCAACAATACCTAGCAGGCGAACTAGCACCCGTATTCTTCGGCTCTGCACTTAATACCTTCGGCGTCAAAGAGCTGCTGGAGTGCTTCGTACAAATAGCTCCATCCCCCCGCCCCGTAGAAGCCATCGAACGCAAAGTAGAACCAATGGAAGACGGATTCACCGCATTCTGCTTTAAGATACACGCCAATATGGACCCTAACCACCGCTCGTGTATCGCCTTCTTCAAGATATGTTCGGGAAAGTTCGTACGTAACACCTATTATAAACACGTGCGCGAGAACCGACAAATGCGCTTCTCCGCCCCTACATGCTTCATGGCACAACGCAAAGAGACTGTGGACGAAGCATTCGCGGGAGATATAGTTGGTCTGCCCGATACAGGTAACTTCAAAATCGGTGACACACTCACCGCCGGAGAAAACCTACACTTCAAGGGACTACCATCCTTCTCACCAGAGATGTTCAAGTATATCGAAAACGCCGACCCAATGAAACAAAAACAACTGGAGAAAGGCGTCAACCAACTCATGGACGAAGGTGTGGCACAGCTGTTTGTCAGCCAATTCAATGGCCGAAAAATCATCGGCACCGTGGGACAATTGCAGTTCGAGGTTATTCAATACCGCCTGGAACATGAGTATCAAGCCAAATGCCGATGGGAACCCTTGCAGATGTTCAAAGCATGCTGGATAGAGTCCGACAACGAACCAGAACTAGAAATGTTCAAGAAACGCAAAGCACAATACATGGCCAAAGACAAAGAAGGACGCGACGTGTTTATGGCTGATAGCGGCTATGTACTGCAAATGGCACAAAACGACTACAAGAATATCAAATTCCACTTTACCAGTGAGTTTTGATAGTAGGTTACAGGCTAGAAGTTACAGGTTACAAGCTAGAGGTTACAAGCTAGAGGTTACAGGTTACAGGCCAGAATATGCGGATCTTCCGCCCTGCCTTGAAACTATAAACGATAAACTTAAAAATAAATAGATATGAAGAACATCAAACTTCGACTAACTGTCATGAACTTCCTCGAATTTGCCGTTTGGGGAGCGTATTTAACATCAATGGGAACCTACCTAGCTACACATGGTATGGCTACCAATATAGGTTGGTTCTATTCCATCCAAGGTATCGTAAGTCTATTCATGCCCGCGCTTATGGGCATCGTAGCAGACCGTTTAATTCCAGCTCAGAAAGCATTGAGCCTATGCCACGCATTGGCAGGCACCTTTATGATTGCTACCGGTATCTACGGATTAATGGCAGGTGAAAACGTAGTCTTCTCTACTATCTTCTCGCTCTACACAGCTTCGGTAGCCTTCTTCATGCCTACCCTAGCACTCAGCAACTCCGTAGCATATACAGCATTGACGCAGGCGAATATGGACACCGTTAAGGATTTCCCACCTATCCGTGTATTAGGTACAGTAGGCTTCATCGTTACCATGTGGGTAGTGGACTTGTGCGGTTTCCAAGCTACACCAAACCAATTCATGGTCAGCGGCGCACTGAGCATCGTACTCGCAATCTACTCTCTCACCTTACCTAAGTGTCCTACTAAGGGTCACGTGGAGAATAAGTCACTCGTAGAAGCACTCGGATTGGAAGCATTTGCGCTGTTCAAACAAAAGAAAATGGCAGTGTTCTTCATCTTCTCGATGTTGTTGGGAATGTGTTTGCAGATTACTAATGGCTATGCCAATCCATTCATCACTAGCTTCGGAGCGATAGAGGAGTTTGCTGATACTTTTGGCGTACAACATGCTAATATCCTGATTTCAATCTCGCAAATCTGCGAGGCATTGTGTATCCTGTTTATCCCATTCTTCTTGAAAAAGTTTGGTATCAAGTCAGTGATGCTGATGGCAATGCTGGCATGGGTATTGCGTTTCGGCTTGTTCGGCGCAGGTGACCCAGGTATGCCAGGTGTAATCCTGTTCGTCTTGAGCTGTATCGTTTATGGCTTTGCTTTCGACTTCTTCAATATCTCAGGTTCGTTGTATGTGGATCAAGAGACCGACCCAGCTCAACGCTCCAGCGCACAAGGTCTATTTGTGATGATGACCAACGGCTTTGGTGCTACGATTGGTACATTGGCAGCACAAGCAATTGTTAACCATTTCGTTAATGCAGAAGCAGTAGTAGCAGCAGGTCCAATGGCCGTATGGCAAGGATGGCAAACAAGTTGGTATATCTTCGCAGGCTTCGCGTTAGTAGTAGCCATCGCCTTCTGGATTATCTTCCCAAAGACACCAGTAAAGAAATAGTTTCGTGTTCCGAAAAGAACTATCATATTACTTTGCCACACCTATCGCGTATATCGTGATAGCTCTCTTCTTGCTTGCAATCAGCCTTTTCCTATGGGTGATTCCAGGACAATGGAACATCATCGAATCAGGCTATGCACAAGTGGAAGGACTATTCATGATCAGCCCATGGTTATTGATGTTAGTATGCCCCGCACTGACCATGCGCCTCTTCGCTGAAGAACGACAAAGCGGCACTTGGCTCCTCCTACGAGCACAACCCATAGCACTATGGCGAATTGTTGTAGCTAAATATATGGCAGCATTCACCATTACTATATTAGCCTTGATACCATGTATCGTACACTACTTTATTGTCTTCTACATGGCAGAGCCCATGGGCAATATCGATAGTGGACAATTCATCGGTTCATTCATGGGACTGATTTTCCTCAGTGCTTCATTTACAGGGATTGGCTTACTCTGCAGCACACTAACCCGCAGCCAACTGGTAGCATTCATCTTAGGCGCGGTGAGTTGCTTCGTCTTGTATTGGGTGACACTGCAAGATCATTATAGTAGCATATCTCGAGGCGTAATAGATCTGCGCGACATCCTCTTCTTCCTCACTATCGCTATCACAGCTATAGTACTGAGTATCTTCATTTCCGATCGAATCAGTAAACGATGACACGCATTGGACTATTGAGTGATACGCATGGTTACCTCGATCCTAGAGTATTGGAGCACTTCGCTGAGGTAGATGAGATATGGCATGCAGGAGACATTGGCAGCGCTATGGTGCTGCAACACCTCAGAGAATTCAAACCGACCAGAGCAGTTTTTGGCAATATGGATAGTGGCGATGTACGATATTCACTCAGCGAGTTCTATCGATTTCGTGTGGAAAATGTACATGTGATGATGACACATATCGGTGGTTACCCTGGCAAATACAACCCATGGTTACTACCTATGTTCAAAAAAGAAACACCACAACTCTTCATTTGCGGTCATAGCCATATTCTCAAAGTACAGTATGATTCTACATGGCAAATGCTAACCATGAACCCAGGAGCAGCGGGCAAACAAGGATGGCATACCGTGCAAACGTTACTTCGTTTTGTCATCGATGGTGACCAGATACGCGACCTCGAGGTAATAGAGTTGGAGTAATCGTAAATAGCTTGATTGGTGTTGAAAAATCATTGCAAAGGATTGCAGAAAACGACAAAAACATGTTATTTAGCACTTTTTAAAACCAAAAATCACAAAAAGGTGTTGCACAACATATTTTTCCCCTTGCACAGATTGCCTAAAAGCAGTACCTTTGCAGCGGTTTTGAAAAAGGCCGAAACTCAATCTTTTTTGTACCTTAAAAAAAATCAAACAGACTAATACCGTGGAAAAATAGCCGTCGAGACGACGGCTTTTTTCTTTGGTATCACGGAGCATAGCGGAGCAATACCAATCAGGAGCCGTCATAAAAGACGACTGCTTTTTTCTTTAAGGTATTGCATATATGAGCATTTTTTTGTACCTTTGCAGGCAAATTAACCAAACATAACACCATTATGAAAAAAAGTATCTCTCGTAGTCTGTTGCTCATGGTTGCAGCAATAGCATTAATAAGTTGCGGAAAAAGTACAGGACGCACCTTGACTTCCGCTACGGGCTCTATCTATGAGTGCCTAGTAGTCATTGATGATCAACCATTAACGCAAGAGCAACTAAACGAAGTGGCTAAACACTCGCTCGTGAATGAGGCTTCTGGATACACAGAACCTATTGCTACCATGTACGATTTGATAGAGGCTGTGATGGGAGCAGACATGCCATGTATGCCACAAGTAGAACCCTATTTTCGCGTGAATAAAGTAGCAAGTGCACAGTTTGATGATATGTTCAAACCTACGCGCAATATCCTATTCATAGATATCAATCCACAGAAATACACCCAATTAAAAGCCAAAGTGTCCAACAATTATTGGTCCACACCTCAAGCGTTATGCCGTATCCAGTCGCCATCTGAAGAGGAATTTGTAGCATATTGGTTGGAACATGGAGAGGAAATTCGTGAATGGTTTGTTAATCAAGAACTCAAACGTCAAACCAAATTCTATCGCGCAAGTACCAACAAGGAAGCACGCGCTATCCTACAAAAACAAGGCTACGACATGCTCATTCCCGAAGATTATACCCTGATCATGGATACTGTTCTTGGTGGAGCTAGTACGTATAGCCTTCGTAACCCTATCACCATAGCTCCTGAAGTGCGACTCATGTGGTGCTGCAACAACAAAGGTAGTATGCGTCGCGACCTGGTAGTTTATACCTACCCTTACACCGATACTCAAACCTTTACCCCCGCTTTCCTCAATGCCAAACGCGATGCAGTATTGAGCCGCGTAGTAACCGCTAGCGTCCCTGGCTCATATATGGGCACGGAATATAAAGTTATGCCACCACAGATGCGCCGTATCACCGTACAACAAGACGAACAAGCTACAGAGATTCGTGGACTATGGAAGATACTCAGTGGCGAAGCGATGGGCGGTCCATATGTCAGCCATACACGACTGGACCAAGTGAATGGTCGCATCGTGACAGCAGAAGTATTTATCTATGCTTCAGGCCAAAAGAAACGCAACGCACTGCGCCAAGCAGAGGCTATCCTATATACCCTCCAATTACCACAAGATACTATTCAATAAGTATAGACATCTAAGCAATAATAGGCAAAGGATATGGCTGCCGTCACACCATATTTATTAGTTGAAAATCTAACAAAATCAGTTGGTTCGAAGGTCTTGTTTAGCAATATCAGTTTCGCTGTGAATAAAGGGCAACGCATTGCTCTCATTGCACGAAATGGTATCGGGAAAAGCACATTGCTAGACATACTGATGGACCAAACCGACTACGATAGTGGAAAAATCACCTGGCGAAAAGACCTCAAAGTTCGCTATCTGCCCCAGCACCTAACTGGCGATAAAGCCATCAATCTATTGGGCCATAAGATTGGTTTGAAAGATTTTCAGAAACTCAGTGGCGGACAACAGAAAAAGTTAGTCATACAGCAATTGCTAGATGATGACCCTGATATCCTATTGCTAGATGAGCCTACCAACCACCTGGATTTGGAAACAGTTGTTTGGCTAGAAGAATGCCTAGGCGACAAACGCGCAGCACGTGGAGATAAGCCCCTTACCATACTCATGGTCACTCACGACCGTTATTTCTTAGATAGCATTTGTACGGATATATTCGAACTGGATGAGTATTCCTTATACACCTACCACGGCAACTATACCTATTACATAGAAAAACGTGCAGAACGTATCGAAGCACAAAATGCCGAGATAGATAAAGCACGTAACCTCTATCGAACCGAACTAGAATGGATGCGACGCATGCCGCAAGCACGTGCACACAAAGCACAATACCGCATCGATAACTTCTACGAAATAGAGAAAAAAGCCAAGCAACAGCGCAATGAAGCCGATGTACGACTAACAGTCAAATCAGGATATATCGGCAACAAAATCTTCGAGGCGAAAGATGTGTGTAAAACATATATTTCTCCATCTACGGGAGAAGAGAAAGTAATCTTGCACCACTTCAACTACGTCTTTTCACGCTACGAGAAATTAGGCATCATTGGCAATAATGGCACAGGCAAAAGTACCTTTGTCAAACTACTATTAGGCGAAGTTCCATTAGACAGCGGCAATTGGGATATTGGTAGCACAGTTCGATTTGGCTACTATGCACAGACGGGCTTGCAATTTGACGAGGGGAAAAAGGTGATTGATATCGTACGCGATATAGCCGAAATAGTGGATCTAGGTAATGGACAAAAGATGACTGCGAGCCAGTTTCTGCAAATGTTTCTTTTCTCTCCTAGCCAACAGTACGATTTCGTAGAAAAATTATCAGGAGGCGAACGCCAACGATTACATTTGTGCACCATACTCATGCGGAGTCCAAATTTCCTTATCCTAGACGAGCCAACAAATGACCTAGATATTCCTACGCTGAATGTTCTAGAAGAATATCTATTGAATTTCCAAGGATGTCTGATTGTTGTGAGCCATGATCGCTATTTTATGGATCGCATTGTAGATCACCTCTTCGTTTTTCACGGTGACGGGCATGTGCAAGATTTCCCAGGCAACTATACACAATGGCGAATATCAGCTAACGAGAATCGAACAGTAGAACACGGAGAGAAAAGTAAAAGCGAGAAAGTAAAAAGCGAAAAGACAAGACGTCTCACCTTCAAGGAGAAACGCGAATTGGAAGAATTAGAAAAGCAAATGCCCTTGCTAGAAACAGAAAAAAAACAACTAGAAGCACTACTCTCTGGCGATGCAACCACCCCCGAAGAAATAGCCAAAGCATCTAATCGGTATCAAGAAGTACAAGAGGCCTTAGACAATGCAGAAATGCGATGGCTAGAACTGAGCGAAATAGAATAATTTACCAATAAAAACAAAAATAATTTGCACGCGTGTAAAAAAAATAGTACCTTTGCACCCAATATAGAATTATCTAGCCACTAGTGTATGCAGCATTTGAGTAAAACACAAATAAAGTGGGTTCGCAGTTTGCAACAAAAGAAATTCCGCGACGCGGAAGGTATGTTTGTGGCTGAAGGTAAAAAATGTGTAGAAGATTTACAAGCTGGTTTTGAACTCGTACTATTGGTTACAAACGAAAATGCTACTACCACTGAGATTGAGCAGATGTCCTCGTTACGTACTCCACAAGGTATTATTGGCGTTTTTCGTAAACCCAATATCACCTTTCACCTATCACCCGATGACACACAATTATTGCTAGTTTTAGATGGTGTACAAGACCCTGGTAATCTAGGAACGATCATCCGTACATGCGATTGGTTTGGAATACATGACATCCTATGTTCACGCGATACTGCTGATTGCTACAATCCTAAAGTAGTACAAGCTACCATGGGTGCATTGGCACGCGTAAGGATACATTATGTGGAGCATTTGACACAAATACTAAGCGAATACCAAGCGGCAGGCTATCCTATTTATGGCACTTTACTTGATGGTAAGAACATGTACGCCGCTGACAGCATACCTTCCAAAAATAAAGGCATCATCGTTATGGGCAATGAAGGCAATGGCATATCACAAGAGGTACGCGAACTAATCACGCATCCTCTCTTTATTTCCCCCTACCCTACAAACGTACCTACTTCAGAGAGCCTGAATGTCAGCATCGCTACAGCCATTGTATTAGCAGAATTTAGAAGAAATATTACACCTTAAAAACACACATTTATCATGAAAAGAATTATCACTCTATTATGCATTATTTGCATCGTTGCGCAAGTATATGCTTGGAAACCTTTGTTTGCTGGTCATCGTGGTAGTTATCGCGGAGTAGAAAACACCGAAGAGGCATTTATGAACGGTATCAATCACTACGGTTATACTGGTCTAGAGATTGATGTCAAAACCACTAGCGATGGTGAATATGTCTGCTGGCACGATGATGATTTGAGTCGTGTAGGACATGAAGGAGTTTCTATTCCTAATAGCAAATGGGCAGAGATCAAGGACTTAACTCTTACACAAACACGAAGCGGCAACACATATACTGGCAAACTGTGTTCCGTAGATCGCTATTTGGAGATTTGCAAAGAGAATAATGTCTTCCCTATCATCGAGTTGAAGTGGGCTGTCGGCATCAATAGCAACGACATGAGTCGCTTCCCTGGTTTATACAAGTTGATTGAAAAACACGGACTTGTAGAAGAGGCACGCATCTTGACATCTATGCAAAAATCATTAGAATATGTGCGTACTAATTACCCTGCACTGCAATGCCAATTCCTTTGCTACGAAGTTACAGAAGAACGATACCAATGGTGTCTACAATGGGGTATTAATCCTAGCGTACAAACAGGAGGCTTGACCAAAACTATGGCTCGTAAATGCCACGATGCAGGCATGGAAGTGGCTTGCTGGACAGTGAATAGCGAAACATCTTACAAGCAACATGGGGAATTGGGTTGTACCACAATGACATGTGACTATCTTATGCCAAGTGATATGCCCGAGCTTGATGAAATAGATTGGGATGCGCTCGCACCAAGAGAGCCATTGGATACCTTGTACATTACCTCGCTCTTCCATCGCTCACAAACAGCAGGTACATTGCCACCAGACTTCCCTACAACAAAAGGAGGAGCATACTTCCAAGCACAAGAGGCCGCATATATTGACGGAGCATTCTATGCTGCTGATTACTACAACAATAAACTCGTAACCATTGATACCACAGGCAACATTGAATCCGTTGAGATAGACAACCTATGTCATGGTATTTGTCGTGATGATGCAGGCAACTTGATGTTGCATACTTCTGTTCAAGCAGCGACACCAAATCATTTGACCGTATATAAAGCAGAAGACAATAGCGAGCATGTTATCGAATTTACCCTCAATCACGATGGACAAACCAATTTTCCAACCGCAAGTGGCGATATTTTCTCAGAAGAAGGAGGATATGTGTATTTCTTCCCTAACAAACAAAAATACGTGGATGTTGTGAAAATTGCAAACGGACAATATGTCAATACCACTTCTTACCCCGTAACTATAGAGGGAACTACTGCTGGTTATGTGATTCCTATAGACAACAACCCAGCACACTTCATCTACCAAGTGCGCAATCAAGGTTATTACCTCCACAAGGGTACCGACAAAGGTGGATATTTGACGGGATCATCTTCCACAACGGCTCCTGCGCGCAATAGTTCTATTGGTGGTGCGTTCTTCCGATTAGACGGACACGATATGTTCGTGCATGCCTCTGGAACAAACTACAACGGTGGTTGGACACTGCGCGATATGACAGCTACCGACCTCACACCGATGTACACACAAGTGCCATTAGGTAGCGATGGTTATGATGGGAATGCATCTGTAGGAGCATTCTTCCATTGGGAACGAGTAGATTCTATCACAGTGAACCTCTACGAATACTGTCTCGGTGGCGGTATTGCAGCATGGGAAATCAGTACTGAGCCACACAAGATTCATGTGAAGGAGTTTGCATTGAGCGAAACCAACATCACCGTGAATGTGGGCGATACAGCACACATAACTGCAATCATCACACCTGCGGATGCATACGACCAAAATGTAACATGGCGCGTAGCACCAACTGGTAGATTTATCAAATTGAATAAAAAAGGATTGAATGCTACTCTAACCAGTAGCAAAGAAGGTACATATACTGTGACAGCTACACTCGGCAATTTTACAGCTGAATGTGTAGTTACTTTCTCACCATCTACAGACCTACAAGATGTTACTGCTACAGAGGAAGGAACCCACAAAATCCTTCAAAATGGACAAGTAAAAATTGTACACGAAGGAGAGCAGTATAGTATCAAAGGAGAAAAACTATAACAACTTTATATTATATTAAGGCACATATGAATATTTCTGCTAGAATCGCTGCGCTCGAAGAGTCGCAGACCCTACAAGTGGCTGCACTATGCCAACAACTCCGCGCGGAAGGAGTAGATGTGATTGGTTTATCGTTGGGTGAACCAGACTTTCCCGCACCTGCTCACGTCAAGCAAGCGGCTATAGATGCTATCAACAATGATGTTTCACACTATGGTCCGACTCCTGGTTTTCCAGCTTTACGTCAAGCTATTGCAGACACTTTGAATCGCGACATCAAAGATTATCCTGTTCGACCATACAACGCAAACGAAATTGTGGTATCTGTAGGTGCAAAACAAGCATTATGCAATGCTATTGAAGCTTTGATCGGTCCTGATGATGAAGTGATTATGCCTACGCCATGTTGGGTAAGTTATGTGGAGATGGTGAAAATTGCTCAAGGAAAAAGCGTATTGGTAAAAACTACGATGGAGAACAACTTTTGCATCACTGCAGAGCAACTGGAAGCAGCCATCACTCCCAAGACTAAACTAATCATGCTCTGCTCACCTAATAATCCTACAGGATCGGTTTATTCGTTGGAAAATCTAAAAGCTATTGTAGAAGTACTAAGGAAGCACCCACAAATAGTAGTATTGGCCGATGAAATTTATCAACATATCCTTTACACTGGTAAACATGAGACATTAGCACAATTCCCCGAATTAGCAGATCGCCTTATCATCATCAATGGTGTGAGCAAGGCATATGCTATGACGGGATATCGTATTGGTTGGTTAGCATGCCATAACCAAGATTTGATCACTGCTGTCAAACGATTGCAAGGTCAAACTATCAGTTGCGCCACAACAATTGCACAAAAAGCGGCAGAAGCAGCATACACTGGTCCACAAAAATGTGTGGAAGAGATGCGCCAAGCTTTTGAGCGTCGTAGAAATCTGATTGTGAAATTGGCAAAAGAGATTCCTGGCATGAAAGTATTGGAACCACAAGGTGCTTTCTACCTATTCCCTGATGTATCAGCATTCTTCGGTAAACAATATCATGGTCAAACCATCCACAATGCTAACGAGTTGGTAACATATCTCTTGCAAGAGGCGCATGTAGCATGCGTATCTGGCAGCGCATTTGGAGAAGATAATTGTATTCGTTTCTCTTATGCTACAAGCGAAGACCTAATTATTGAAGCTATGCGAAGAATGAAAGAAGCATTAGAAAAATTGCAATAATTTAAGAAAACATTTGCATAATAAGAAAAAATGCAGTATCTTTGCAGTCGTTTTTAATAAAAAACAAGTAAAAATTAATAATAACACATTAAATTTTAAGATTATGAAAAAAAGTCTTTTATTGGCTGCTATTTTAGCAGTAGTATGCGTAGGTAGCGCAGTTGCTCAACCACGTGCTATCGGTGTGAATCTTGGTTGGGGTGCAGATGTATCATATCAACATAGTTTAGGTGAAGCAAATATGTTGGATGTATCGGTAAACTTGCCACAATTTGCTGGTATTGGTGCAAAAGTTACTTATGATTGGATTAACCCATTTGGCACTGCAGTTCCTTGGGAGTACAAAGGCGCATGGAATTGGTATCTTGGAGTTGGTGGTTCTGCTGGTGTGTATGGCCTTTTGAACTCTGCATTGACAAACACATGGTATGCTGGTGTGGCTGGACACGTAGGTATCGAATACCAATTCTGGTTCCCATTGCAACTATCACTTGATTGGCGTCCTACTATTGGTGTGGCTGGTCACAATGGTGTTGGTTTTAACACTGGTGGTCTATATGATGGTATCACCTTAGGTGTTCGCTACTTATTCTAATTCGGATGACTGATTTTTCAAAATTAATTTCGTCACGTATAGGAGTGGCTGCTACGCAAGTGGCAGCCACTATTGCATTACTTAGCGAAAATGCTACTATACCTTTTATTGCTCGTTACCGCAAAGAACGTACCGGTAGTTTGGATGAGGTGCAGATTAGCCAAATAGCTGATGAATACCATCATCTTTTAGAACTGGATGACCGCAAAGCAACTATCCTCAACACCATTGCAGAACAAGGCAAACTGACCGATGAACTGCGCACACGAATTGAACAATCATGGGATGCCACCGAGTTGGAGGATATCTACCTACCCTACAAGCCTCACCGGAAAACACGCGCAGACGTAGCGCGCGAGCAGGGATACGAGCCTTTAGCACAAGCCATTTTTGCACAAAAGCGAGAGGGTGATGAGGCAATCCAACGATTAGGCAAAGAGCGAGAGGAAGCGCTTCAAGGAGCACGAGATATCATAGCCGAATGGATTAACCAAGATGAACGTGCACGTCAAAGTATCCGTCGTGAGTTCAGTTATTCGGCAATCATCTCCACCAAAGTAGTAAAAGGAAAAGAGTCCGATCCCGAAGCGCAAAAATACAAAGACTATTTCTCGGTCAGTGAGCCACTTCGCCGTATTACATCACATCGTCTACTGGCAATCCGACGTGCGGAAAATGAGGGTTTTATCCGCGTGGATATATCCCCCGACCGCGAAAAAGCGCTCTACAAACTGGCACATCTATTTTTGCACAGCAATAGCGATACTACCTACCAAGTGGAACTCGCTATGGAAGATAGCTACAAGCGTCTTCTCAAACCTGCTATCGAAACGGAATTTGCAGGATTTAGCAAAGAGCGTGCAGAAACAGAGGCCATCCAGGTCTTTGCCAACAACCTGCGCCAACTGCTATTGGAGTCGCCTTTAGGTCAGAAACGTGTGTTGGCTATTGACCCTGGTTTTCGAACTGGTTGCAAAGTGGTAGTGCTATCTGCACAGGGCGACCTGCTGCATCATACGGTAGTCTTTCTCAATACCAAACAGTCCACTACTACCCTGCAATCGCTCATTCACCAATATCAGATACAGGCTATCGCCATCGGCAATGGCACTGCCTCCCGCGAAACAGAACAAATGGTGCACTTCGCAATTGAGAATTATGAATTAAGGTTTGAGAATGACACGACCATTCAAAATTCAAAATTCAAAATTCAGAATTTCCCCCAAGTGTTCGTCGTCAGCGAAAACGGTGCATCAATTTATTCTGCATCTAAAATTGCTCGCGAGGAGTTTCCTAACGAGGATGTAACCGTGCGTGGGGCAGTATCTATCGGCAGACGTTTGATGGATCCATTGGCTGAACTGGTGAAGATTGACCCAAAATCTATTGGTGTGGGGCAATACCAACACGACGTCAATCAAACGCGCCTGGGCGAGAGCCTTCAGCAAACAGTAGAAAGTGTGGTAAACTGTGTGGGAGTGGATG
>JAZNMT010000040.1:0-23176 GCA_045579895.1 Paludibacteraceae bacterium | reverse complement strand
GATCACGAAACGGGTGGCATGGCATTGGGCAATAACCAACCATTGCGTTTGGAGCGTTTGGCATACCAACAATGTTCCTCCGACACACTGTCTGCTCGCCTCACTACCCTCTGTCAGCAATATGCCGACCAACTCACATGGAAGCAGGTCAAGGCATTCTTGTCCGATAACACAGGCTTGTTCGATGAGTTGTCCGTAACCGATGAAGAAGAAAAGACATTGCAAAACGCATACGAGAATATGATGCGTCAGCAGGAGTCGCTGAAGACACTCTATGCCGACATCAATGCTTTGGCTGCGAAAGCTAAAGAGATGGTGAATCACAAGGCGGGATTAGGTTGGACAACGCATAGCCATACTGCCACGGCAGTGCCTGTCTTCGCCGTAGGTGTAGGTGCCGAACGTTTCACAGGTTGGATGGACAACAGCGACATCGCCCCACGGATTTATCAAGCGACGAGATAATGCGAGTTTTTACTAAAAATAAAAAGGAGTCCAATTTGGAACTCCTTTTCTTTTTTGCGGAGAGAGAGGGATTCGAACCCCCGGAACCTCTCAGTTCAACGGTTTTCAAGACCGCCGCAATCGACCACTCTGCCATCTCTCCTTCGAAATCGGGTACAAAAGTACTGCTTTTTTTTCAAATATACAAATTTTTGGCGAAAATTCTTGCCAATATGCGAAAAATATAGTAATTTTGCAGCAAATTTGTACAAAATTTATATAAAATGTTGT
This sequence comes from Paludibacteraceae bacterium, assembly GCA_045579895.1. Lineage (GTDB taxonomy): Bacteria > Bacteroidota > Bacteroidia > Bacteroidales > Paludibacteraceae > Colicola. The sequence continues at coordinate 22,441 of JAZNMT010000040.1, read as the reverse complement.
TACAAGTACTTAAATCCAAAATACACCGCGTAACGGTGACCGAAGCCAATTTAGATTATATTGGTAGTATAACTATTGATGAAGACATAATGAATGCAGCCAATATCTATGCGGGCGAAAAAGTGCAAGTGGTGGATAATACCAACGGTGCACGTCTGGAGACATACGTCATTCCTGGCAAACGCGGTAGTGGTTGCATATGCATCAATGGTGCTGCTGCGCACCTCGTACATGTGGGCGATACGGTGATTATCATGGCATATGCTCTAATGACAGAAGACGAGGTAAAAACCTTCAAACCAGCCATCATTTTTCCAACTAATAATAGAGTGTAAAGTCTCATTTTGAGCTAATGGCACAAGGATTTTTTGACCTTATACATACTGATGCGCACTCGTGTGCACGCGCGGGTGTGGTGCATACCGACCATGGGGATATCCAAACCCCCATTTTTATGCCCGTAGGCACGGTCGGCACGGTGAAAGGCGTGCAACGCACCTTCCTCGAAGAGGATATCAACGCGCAGATTATTCTAGGTAACACATATCACCTCTACTTACGTCCTGGTACGGAAATCCTGCACAAAGCGGGCGGATTGCATCGTTTCGAGGGATGGACACGCCCTATACTGACCGACTCGGGCGGATTCCAAGTATTCTCGCTCACTGATATTCGCAAGATGACCGAAGAGGGGGTACAGTTCTCTTCCCATATTGATGGGCGCAAACTGATGTTTACCCCCGAGAATGTGATGGACATTGAGCGTGAGATAGGTGCCGACATTATGATGGCTTTTGATGAGTGTTGTCCTGGCACGGCTGACCGCCAATATGCACAAAAGTCTATGGAGCGCACTCATCGTTGGCTCGACCGTTGTATCCAACGCTTTGATAGCACTCCAGACCTCTATGGCTACAAGCAGCATCTATTCCCTATCGTGCAGGGTTGTGTCTATCCTGACTTGCGCCAAGAGGCAGCCAAACGATTGCGTGACCTTGACCGAGATGGATATGCCATTGGAGGACTAGCTGTAGGCGAACCTACAGAAGAGATGTATGCTATGATTGAAGTGGTGAATGATATTCTGCCACAGAACAAACCGCGCTACCTCATGGGCGTGGGGACGCCTTGGAATATCCTTGAGGGGATCGAACGAGGGGTAGATATGTTCGACTGTGTCATGCCTACGCGCAACGGACGTAATGGTATGATCTTCACGCAAAACGGCGTGATGAACCTGCGCAATAAGAAGTGGGAAGATGATTTCACCGAACTCGACCCTTGTGGCACTAGTTTTGTAGATCACCACTATACACGCGCGTATGTACGTCACCTTATTCATGCACAGGAGATGTTGGGTTTGGAGATACTCAGTATCCACAATCTGGCGTTCTACCTCTGGCTTGTAGGCGAAGCACGTAAGCATATCCTTGCAGGCGACTTCAAGGTGTGGAAGGATGACATCACCCCCCGCCTCATGCAAAGAATGTAGATTATAGTTGAAGGTTTATAGGCGGTGGATATGCACCATAGGCATCCTGCCTTTAACCTCTAACCTTTGGCCTTTAACCTAAAATAAATGAAACGTCTGGACAGATACATAATAGGCAAATTCCTCGGCACATTCTTCTTCTCGATTGTGCTGATTATGAGTATTGCTGTTGTCTTCGACTTGACGGAAAAGCTGGATGACTTCTTTGAGAATCAGGTGACTATCAGGGAGATTATTTTTGACTATTACCTGAATTTCATTCCGTATTTTATGAATATGTTTAGTCCGCTATTCATCTTCATATCGGTGATTTTCTTCACTTCGAAGTTGGCGGGTGATAGCGAAATTATTGCTATCATGGCTAGTGGCGTCAGTTATCATCGCCTCATGTGGCCATATTTTGTAAGTGCGTTGTTGCTTTTTGTGTTCTCGTTTTGGATGACGGGGTATGTGATACCGCCTGCTTCGGAAAAGATGCTGACTTTCCAGGATAAGTATATCGAGCATTTCACGCGTGAGAATGCACGTAACGTGCAAATGGAAGTAGAACCTGGTACAATCCTCTATATCGAGAGCTTCCAAAAACGTACCGAAATGGGCTATCGGGCATCCTTTGAGCATTTCGAAGGAAAGAAACTCACTATGCGTATTACTGCGGATCGTATTCACTATGATTCGGCCTACAACTGGCATTTCGACAAGTATGTACGACGAGAGTTTGATGGCATGCATGAGACACTAACACGAGGCAATCGATTGGATACTATCATACCTGTACTTCCTAAAGAGCTGTTTTATACTGCTGAAAACGCACAAATGATGCCTAATCCCGAACTAAAAGAGTATATCGAAACCCAACGCAAGCGTGGGTCGGGTAATGTGCAAGCTTTCGAAACGGAATGGTGGAAACGTTGGGCTAGTCCTATTGGTGCGTTTATCATGACCCTTCTGGGAGTCACAATGAGTTCCAAAAAAGTGCGTGGAGGTATGGGTAAGAATTTAGGAGTAGGATTAACGTTGAGTGCTTTATATATTCTTTTCTCTACGGTTTCCACCACCTTCTCGGTCAACGGGGTAATGTCTCCCTTTATGAGTGTGTGGTTGCCTAACTTTATTTTCCTTGCTATTGGTGTGGTGCTATACCTACGCGTTAGCCGATAAATAGGGCGTAACTTATCTAGTGGCACTCCCTCCAGTCATGACGCTCTATGCTCAATGTGTCATTCCCGATAATGATGGATGTGAGAGCGGTGCAGCCTGAAAATGCAGACTCTCCAATGTTTGTGACACTACTAGGTATAGTGATGTGAGTGAGGAAGGAAAAACCCTTGAAAACACCTTCTCCAATGCTACTTACGGTATAGGTAATACCTTCATGTATTACTGTCTCTGGGATACTGAGGACTGCTACATGAGCAGAGTCAAACTCTGCTTGCGTTATTTCTACTCTATATGTTTCTGTGTCTTTTATAATGGTGTAACATAAATCGCCAGATTTGAAGTCATAAGCCTTAAGACATGTAGTGTAGAGTAATACTACTAACAAAGAAAATAGTTTTGTTTTCATGTTCATATCCTTTTTATTTGTTTTAATGCTCAATATGGCATAATAAAAAAAGCGGGACTGCAATGTCGCTGTTCCGCTTCACAGGCTCTGGTATTGCCATCGTATCTGAACAAGCAACACCGAAGCCCACGCCGATATAAACTAGTTGACAATCAACAATTGACAACTATTTTCGCAATAGTAGTTTATACCTTAGAGGGCATCAAAAATGCTGCAATGCCTTGGATACTTTTGAATTTACCAGATTCGTGAAGCCAAGAACATAGCGCTTACGGGATACACCAACGGCACATTACTAGTGGAAACCCTGTCTTTGACGCCTTTTATTATGTCTAGTAATTTATTTCCTTGTAAAGGATTAATTACGCCACAAAGGTACTATATTTTTTTGAATCCGCCAAATATTTAGATACATTTCTTTGTTATTCTCGAACTTTCCGTTCTTATACTATCGGAGAAGTCCACGTAGAGTTTCCTTCTGAAATCTTTTCGGATATTAGTGATATATTAGTGATTAATTAGTGATAAGTTAGTGATAAGTTAGTTATTTGTATCATTTTGTAGGACTAGTGAAAACCTCGTGGTTATTTTTTTACCTACTTGTACCAACTCTTTCTATCACGTGTAAGATAACAAACTGCTTTGACTTTTATTGAAATAAAAGAAAAATAACATAAAAATTTGCAAGTGTGCGAAAAATGTAGTAACTTTGCAGCGGAATTGCATAAGAATAAAATAATAGAACTATGTTAAGAGATATTTTGTCAATCACAGGTAAACCTGGACTTTACAAACTTGTTAGTCGTGGTAATAATATGCTTATCGTGGAATCGTTGTTGGATGGCAAACGTGTGCCTACGTATGCGCGCGATAAAATCGTATCATTGGGCGAAATCTCTATGTACACGATGGGCGAAGATATTGCCCTCAGCGAGGTATTGACTAAACTTGGTGAGAAAGAGGGATTGAAAGTGGCTGCGTTAGATCCTAAGAAGGCTGATAATGACCAACTACGCGACTTCTTTGCAGAGGTATTGCCTGATTTTGACCGCGATAGAGTATATCCAAGTGATATACGAAAACTGATTCAATGGTATAATATCCTTATCAATGCTGGTATTACGAACTTTGCTGTTGAGGAAGAGGGAGAGGAACTCGCTGCCATTGAGGAAAAGAAGCAAGAAACTAAGAAACCTGCTCCTAAAGCACAGGTGAAGACACAGAAAGCTGCGGCTTCATCGGCTCGCACTGGGGTTGGGGCTAAAAAGGGTTGATCCTTCAGGATATCATTAATATCATAGAATCTGTAGCTCCCTTGAGTTACCAAGAGGATTGGGATAATTCGGGACTGCAGGTGGGTGACCGCAATGCAGAGGTACACGAGGCATTGTTGACCGTAGATGTAACAGAATCTGTGGTCAATGAGGCTATTTCTCTGGGTTGCGATTTGATTATTTCACACCATCCTCTACTATTCCGTGGAATCAAGCAACTGACGGGTGCCACACCGCAAGAGCGTTGTGTGATGCTAGCCATACGACATAATATTGCTATCTATTCGGCACATACTTCGATGGATAGTTACCTGCATGGCGTTAGCGGACGTATGGCGGAAAAGTTGGGTATCTGCGATTATCGGATCCTTATCCCTTCTGCTGCATCGGAAAAAGTGGGACTAGGAGTGATAGGGGAACTGCAGCATCCGATGGAAAACGAGGCCTTTGTAGCACATGTGGCTAAGATTTTTGCTATGCCTGATACGGCATTACGTTGGGTGGAAGGTAGGAACCAACTGGTACGCAAGGTCGCGCTCTGTGGCGGTGCGGGAGCCGAGTTTATAGAGCAAGCTATCGCACAAGGAGCAGATGCCTTTGTCTCTGCTGACTTTAAGTACCATGAGCTGCAAAGCGCATATCAACGCATCACTGTGGTGGATATGGACCACTGGGTGAGTGAGCATTTTACGCGAGAGATATTCCAACAACTACTTTCAACACACATGAATACGCGTATAGCCCATGCGGACAAAAGTCCTATTAAATATTGGAAATAAAAATAACAAATAATAAATACAATTATGGCAAGAGAAAAAGTAGAACAAGAGTTGACAGTGGAAGAGAAACTGCGCGCTCTGTATGAATTGCAAACCGTAAACTCTAAGATTGATGGCCTGCGTATTTTGGCAGGTGAGTTGCCTCAAGAGGTGAAGGATATGGGCGATGAAATCGAAGGATTGAAGACACGTCTGGCTAATATTGAGAATGCTATCAAGGAGTGTGAAACTGGTACTTCAGAGCATCGTGTACGCATTGAGAATGCTAATGCAGCTATATCACGCTACAAAGAGCAACAAAACAATGTACGTAACAACCGAGAATATGACAACCTGACCAAGGAAATTGAATATCAAGAGTTGGAGATTGAGGCTTCACAACGCAAAATAAGCAAGTTTAAACTCGAACTAGAAGAGCGTCAAGCTGAAAAGACAAAAACAGTTTCAGATATTGAGGACAAAACAGTAGATCTCAACCAAAAACGAAACGAGTTGGATTCTATTTTGGCGGAGACGAAGGAGCAAACCGAGAAATTGATGCTACGTGCCAACGACTTGGAGAAGCATATTGACAACCGCCTGATTATGGCTTTCCACCGTATTCGCAAAAATGCACATAATGGTTTGGCTGTGGTTAAAGTTGAGCGTGATAGTTGTGGTGGTTGCCATAGCAAGATTCCTGCACAACGTCAATTGGATATCCGTTTGCGCAAAAAAATTATCGTTTGCGAGTTCTGCGGACGTATCTTGGTGGATACCGAGATTGATGCTAAGAAGAAATAATCCAATTCTCCAACTTCTAACAACGAAGCAGTCCAACTTCCAACAAAGAAGTGGTCTGACTTCTAATAGTGAAACGGTCTAATTTATGTCTGAAGAAATCAAACCAACGACCACCTACAACGAGGATAATATCGTTCATCTTGATGATCGCGAGCATATTCGTCGTCGTCCGGGTATGTATATCGGTAAACTCGGTGATGGTAAGCACGATGATGATGGTATCTATGTGCTTATCAAAGAAACAATTGATAACTCCATCGATGAGTTCCGCATGGACGAAGGTAAGGTTGTAGAGGTGACTGTACGCCCCTATACCGATGAAACGGGCTACACCGGAGAGATAGTGTGCGTGCGCGACTATGGTCGGGGTATCCCCTTGGGCAAGATGGTGGAGGCCGTTTCGCTGCTCAATACAGGTGGAAAATACGATACAAAGGCATTTAAAAAGTCCGTTGGTTTGAATGGAGTCGGTACCAAAGCGGTCAATGCTCTGAGTTGGAAATTTGTGGTACAAAGCTTCAGAGATGGAAAAACGCGCCGCGCTGAGTTCCACCAAGGACACCTAGTAGCGGATACGGATATACAAGATTATAGCGGAAGCGAAAAACGAGGTACGAGAATAGAATTTGTACCCGACAACACTAAGGGGCTTTTCGAAAACTATCATTTCCGTGATGAGTTCATCGAAACGATGATGCGCAATTATGCCTATCTAAATACGGGACTTACACTCGTATTTAACGGCAAAAAATACGTATCAAAAAATGGTTTGTTCGACCTGCTAACCGATAATATGACGGTCGAACCGTTGTATCCTATTATTCACTTGAAGGGTGAGGATATTGAGATTGCCCTCACGCATACCAACCAAAGTGGAGAGGAATATTATTCCTTTGTGAATGGCCAGCATACTATTCAGGGAGGTACGCACCAAGTCGCCTTTCGAGAAGCTATTGCGCGGACTATCAAGGAGTTCTTTAGCAAGAACCAGGAATATAGTGACATTCGGAATGGCGTGGTCGGGGCTGTGGCCATTAATGTGTCGGAACCTGTATTTGAGAGCCAAACGAAAGTAAAACTGGGCTCCAAGGATATGTCACCTGAGGGGGGATTGTCCGTGAATAAGTTTGTAGGGGATTTCATCAAGCAGCAGCTAGATAATTATCTTCATAAGAATCCTGAAACGGTAGAGATTATGCTACAGAAGATTCAGGAATCTGAGAAGGAGCGAAAGGCTATTGCTGGTGTTACGAAGGCTGCACGTGAGCGTGCGAAGAAAAACCTACTGAACAACCCCAAACTGCGCGACTGTCAGGTGCATTACAACGATGCTAAACCCACCAAATCGGCTAAAGATGCAGATGATGATTTGCGCCAAGAAAGTAGTATCTTCATCACGGAGGGTCTTTCTGCATCTGGATCTATCACACAGAGCCGTGATGTACGCACACAAGCCGTATTCTCCTTGCGAGGTAAACCTCTGAACTCCTTTGGACTAACGAAATCAGTCGTGTATGAGAATGAAGAGTTTAACTGTCTGCAATCTGCATTGAATATCGAAGATGGATTAGATGAACTGCGATATAACAAGGTGATTATCGCCACGGATGCCGATGTAGATGGTATGCACATACGATTGTTAATGCTGACATTCTTCTTGCAGTTCTTCCCTGATTTGGTAAAGAAAGGGCATGTATATATCTTCCAAACACCTCTCTTCCGTGTCAAAAACAAGAAGGAGACACGCTATTGCTACTCTGAAGAGGAACGATTGCAAGCCATTGAAGATTTAAAACCCAATCCCGAAATCACACGATTCAAAGGGTTAGGTGAAATTAGCCCCAACGAGTTTAAAGGATTCATTGGCAAGGATATACGACTTGACCAGGTAACTCTGCGCAAAGAAGATGCTGTGAAGGATCTGCTCAATTTCTATATGGGCAAAAACACCTCTGAGCGCCAGAACTTTATCATTAATAATTTGGTTGTAGAAGAAGATGTGGAGTAGTATTTTACCTCTAATACTTTTTGTGGCTCTCGGTATTGTAGTGCTGATTGTGTTCGAAGTTCGTGCACGCAAGCAGCAACAAACTAATAGTGAGCAAAGCGAACGTCCACTAACCGATAACGAAGCGTCTAATAGCCGTGAAGCGGCGTCCGATCCTGACGATGGGTGCTGCGGCGAGCACTTGGTTTGCGAACGGGAAACGCTATTGCAAACCAACGCCAAAGTGGAGTATTACGATGATGAGGAACTAGATACACTCATTGGAATCCCTGCGGAGAAATATACGGAGGAGCAGTATCAGATGATTCGAGAAGTGTTTAACACACTACAGGCTAAGGATGTTCCTGGATGGGTACGCAGCATTCAACTACGTAATATTCAGTTGCCATTGGACATCCGCGAAGAGGCATTGCTCATCGTGATTGAGCGACGGAAAGCATAAATTCCCACAATGGTTATAATCATACTGACGACACCCAACCATAGGGTGTCGTTTGTTCCTATAGCATCTACTTGTTCCATATCCCAATGAGAACGATAGGCCACGAAATACAGCAGGACAGCCATAGCATTATTGGTGAAGTGCATCAGCATGGGTACCCATATGCTACCGGTCCATGCCAGAGCATAACCAAATAATGCACCCATCAGCATACGAGGTACAAAGCCATAGAACTGCATGTGAATGGCCGAGAATAAGATTGCACTACACCAGATGGCCAGATGAGGTACTTTATCCCCATTACCTTCTTGCTGCATTGCCTTACCCCCTAATAACCGAATCAGCACGCCGCGAAAAGTCAGCTCCTCTGCTATGGCAGGTAGTGCTGCCATCAATAACAGGTTGATAATTAGTCCGCCAAAGGTGTCCACCTGCAGAAACTGCTCGGTGAGTTGAGCTGCATTCTCCTCTTGGGCTTTCATCCATGCCTCTATGGGTTCAAGAAAAGTAGGCAGGCTCATCTGTTGATTCATGTAGCTGAGCAGGTTGATAGCTGGGAGGGCAAGTAGCATCAGCAGGACAGAGTAGAGGATAGTACGCGATGATGTGCATCTCATCCCTAACCACTGTACGGGCTTGCTACTCCATAGGTAGGCCATACATAGGGGGGGGAGAAGGAAGAGAGAGGCTGTTTGCAAGAACTGTATCCATTTCAGAGAATCAATGGATAATGGATTAGGAAGAAGGAGTGCGCATCCCATGGCAGGGATAAATAATAGCACTATGCATCCTATCCATTGGATACATTTGATTAGCCCATGTGATGGCTCGTATTTTCCTCGCAGACCCATAATAATAGTAATTTTAGTAATAGGTGTTTTTATTGATTAAAAACAAAAATAACCACCTGAATCTCACGTGGTTATTCGTTGGTTTGTCGGGATGACAAGATTTGAACTTGCGACCTCCGGTCCCCCAGACCGTTGCGCTACCGGGCTGCGCCACATCCCGCAAGCGTTAGCGAGCGTACATAGTACGTGTGTCGTTGAAACGCGACTGCAAAGGTAGTGCTTTTTTTTGATATAAACAAAAAAATCGCACATTAAGTGCGATTTTTCTTGTATAATCAAGCTTTTTGTTACAAAAGTAAGGTTGAAGCGGGGGATTAGTATGCAATAGCAAAAATAACGCGTTGTGTACTAGGTTTACCCGTGTAGATACAGGTACCTGGAGTCTTATCGCCTTCCAATGGGATACAGCGGATAGTCGCTTTAGTTTCTGCCTTAATCTTCTCCTCTGTCTCTGGGGTACCATCCCAGTGGCATAGCAGAAAGCCGCCTTTGGTAATCTCCTCTTTGAAGTCTTCCCATGTGTCCACCTCACGAGTGTTGGCCATACGGAAATCCAATGCTTTTTGGTAGATATTATCTTGAATCTCTTTAAGCAGATTTTGAATGGTTTCTACGATGCCTTCAAAGGAAACGGTCTCTTTGGTCATGGTGTCACGACGAGCTAACTCAATTGTGCCATTCTCCAAATCACGGCCACCCATAGCCAAACGCAATGGTACACCCTTTAACTCGTAGTCTGCGAACTTAAAGCCTGGCGTAGCCTTATCGCTAGTATCTACTTTCACGCGGATACCCAATTTCTTCAACTCATCGGCCAGAGGGTTGAGCTTCTCCATGATTGCATCTAACTGATCTTGTTTCTTGAAGATAGGTACAATCACTACTTGTATTGGAGCTAGATTAGGAGGCAATACAAGGCCATTGTCATCTGAGTGAGTCATAATCAAAGCACCCATCAAACGGGTTGACACGCCCCAGGAGGTAGCCCATACATACTCGTATTTATTCTCATTGGTCAGGAATTGTACGTCAAAGGATTTAGCAAAGTTCTGACCTAAGAAGTGGCTAGTTCCTGCTTGCAATGCCTTGCCATCTTGCATCATGGCCTCTATAGAGTAGGTGTTTAGCGCACCTGCAAAACGCTCGTTTGGTGATTTAACGCCCTTCACTACAGGGATTGCCATCACTTTTTCGGCGAAGTCGGCATATACATCCAGCATAGTAGCAGCATAGTTCTCGGCTTCTTCCTTGGTCGCATGGGCCGTATGGCCCTCTTGCCATAGGAACTCTGCCGTACGCAGGAATAGGCGAGTACGCATCTCCCAACGCATCACGTTACACCATTGGTTGCATAGGATAGGCAAATCGCGATATGAGGAGATCCAATTCTTATAGGTGGACCAGATGATGGTTTCGGAAGTAGGACGGATAATCAACTCCTCCTCAAGGCGTGCTTTAGGATCTACAACAACACCCTTACCTTCTGGGTCATTCATCAAACGATGGTGTGTGACTACTGCGCACTCTTTCGCAAAACCTTCTACGTGCTCCGCCTCACGGCTTAGGAAGGACTTAGGTATCAAAAGTGGGAAATAGGCATTCTTAACGCCATTCTCTTTGAAACGACGATCTAACTCTGCCTGAATAGTTTCCCAAATCGCATAGCCGTATGGCTTAATCACCATACATCCACGTACTGCTGACTGCTCTGCTAGGTCTGCTTTTACTACTAATTCGTTGTACCACTTCGAGTAATCTGTTGCTCGAGGGGTTAGTTTTTGAAAACTTGCCATTATCTTATTGTATATTGTTATTCAAATAGGTTATCGTAGTGGGTATTGTTTTCGGAGTTGTTCGAATGTTTCTGGAGCCGCCTTTAGTTGATTAGAAACACGCTGCAACCATCCCGATCCCGAATCACCGTGCAAAGGTACTACTTTTTTGTTGATTGACAAAATCGGAAGCGAGAAAAAATTGCAAAAAGCCTCTAAACACATCTCGCTTGCGCGCATTTTGCCTGCAATAGAGTATCCTGCTATGTGAAATGAAGCCAAATCCACATGCTGCAATAGTTCGCGGTTGATGGCTGGTTCATCTTCCCAACAATCAATGGCTGTAGCAAGTTGGCTACTTCCGCTTGATAAAACGTCTAGCAATGCCGCTTCATCAACTACTCCACCTCGTGCGGCGTTGATGATTAGGGCATCAGACTTGCAACGACGGAGGATAGCTGCATGGCAGAGGTGGTAGGTCGGGAACGCTCCTGAGCGGGTGAGGGGCGTGTGAAAAGTAAGGACGTCACATTGCGGAGCTATCTCTACCAACGAGGAACCTATGCCTAAGGGCGGATCTGATACCATAATGTGGTATCCATGCTTCTTGCCCATTTGAGCAACCAGTTTGCCTACATGGCCATACCCGACAATACCTAGAGTAATATCATTTTTCCCCGATTTCACCGAGGAAATAGCTTCTTCTACATAATCACAAACCGCTTGTGCGTTACACCCTGGACAGGAGACCCAGTGGATGCCGGCTTCGCGACAATAAGTCTGGTCTATGTGGTCAAAACCAATCGTGGCAGTAGCCACAAAACGTACGCGACTGCCTTGCAGCAGTTCCTTATTCACTCGCGTGCGTGTGCGGACAAATAGGGCATCTGCTTCGCGGATAGACTCTGAGGTGATGGCATCTGCTGGTAGATATACTACTTCCGTACCTAAAGGAAAAACTCCTTCTAGAAATGGAATGCCTTTATCTATTACTACCCGCATAGGATGATTAATACTGTATATTATCAATCAATCGCACTGGACCACAATACACGGTTATACAACCGATAGCATTGTCGAAGGTTGAAGTGGACTGTAGAGTGGTTTTGTCCACAATCTCGTAGTATTCAACCTCTAATCCTTCAATAGCGTTGATAGTGTCTATCACGCGTTGCTGTACTTCTGCCACAGAGCTAGTTTTCGCCCATTCCAACGAGGCTAGCAGTGTCTGTGAGATACCAACTGCTATCTCCTTTTCATTCTCACTGAGACGCTCGTTGCGGCTACTCATGGCTAGACCACTATCTTCTCGTACAATAGGACTACCTACTATTTGCAAGTCTTCAAAACGCGTTGCTAGCGAGGATGCTGATACCATGTGGCGAATAATAGCTAGTTGCTGAAAGTCTTTTTCACCAAAGTAGGCGCGAGTAGGACGAACCAACTCAAAGAGTCGGCTAACTACTTGTACTACACCGTTGAAATGTCCTGGACGCATTTTGCCTTCCATGACTTGGTCTAAACCATTGAAATCATAGCTGAAGGTCTGGGCCATTTCTTCTGCTGTGTACATCTCCTCTGCTGTGGGCGCAAAGACAAAATGTACACCTAGAGACTCTAATAGAGTGGCATCTTTCTCTAGGTTACGAGGATATTTGAGTAGGTCTTCGGCGTTGTTGAACTGAGTCGGATTAACAAAGACGCTAACAAAGCACACTTCATTCTCGGAACAAGCACGCTGGATCAATGAGGCGTGTCCTGCATGTAGGGCACCCATCGTGGGAACGAAACCAATAGTTCTGCCTTGGCGTATGCAGGCCGCCACTTGGCGAGATAGCTCTGATTTGGTAGTTATAATTTGCATATAATAGGATTAAAATTACACAATTTTTCAAAAAAAGTTTGCAAAGGTACAACAAATAAGGGAAAAAAGAAAATTTTTTGACAAAAAATTATGTAATATCAATTTTTTTTTGTACCTTTGTAGCGGGAAATAATACCATCATTAAAATACTATAGTTATGAAAGAGCCCAAACGTATCTTATTTGTTTCGCAGGAAATATATCCGTATTTGGATACGGAGACCCCTATGCGCCTGCGTAATCGTCAACTACCAGAGTATTTTCAGGCGAAAGGTTTTGAGACTCGTACATTTATGCCAAAGTTTGGTGAAATCAATGAGCGACGTAATCAGTTGCATGAGGTTATTCGTTTGTCGGGAATGAATATCATTATTGCAGATACTGACCATCCTTTGCTGATTAAGGTAGCCAGTGTTCAATCGGCTCGGATTCAAATCTATTTTATTGACAATGATGACTATTTCCATCGCCGCAAGGGATTGGTTTCTGTGGATGGCGAGGAGTATAAGGATAATGATGAACGTTGTATCTTCTTTGCTCGTGGCGTCTTGGAAACAGTCAAAAAATTGCGTTGGACTCCTGATGTGATTTATTGTTCCGGTTGGATGTCTGCATTAGTGCCACTCTATCTGAAAAAAGCATATTATGATACTCCGTTCTTTGAGAAAACCCAGGTGGTACTTGCTCTGGATGATAAGGAATATCAAGTGCCTTTCTCTTCCAAGTTTGCGGAGAAAATATTGGTGGATGGTATGCTCAATGGCGATGTGCGTAGCATTTCTGGTTTGCCCGTGGGCTATGAGGATCTGATGCGACTTGCAATAGATAATTCCGATGCGGTTGTGTTAGCGGCTGAAACGGTGAACCCTCGTTTGCTAAATTACGCTGAAAACAGAGGTAAAAAAATGCTCCCTTATATAGAAGAGAGTTATGAAGTAAAAAAAGAAACTAAAGAAACGAAAGGTCAAGTACAACCTGATGCCAAATTGATGGAATTTTGCAAAGGGCTATTGACTACTGAAGAAGAATGAATCTAAAAAATGTATTATATATCCTTCTAATCGCTCCCTTGTTTTTGTTAGGAGGATGTCAAGATGATGTGTTGGGTGCTGGCGCATCTGGTTTGGGCGAACAAGATGCTATTTCTGTAAAGGCAGATACTTTTTTCGTGAGTTCGGTACTCGGCGAAAGTGCTGCAATTAATATCTCCCCCGATTCGTTTTTGCTGGGTGAATGTGATACGCATTTTGGTACCATCCATGCCGATGTGCTTACTCAGCTGGCTTGTCCTGTTGGCTATGCATATCCGAATGTCATGGTGATTGGTAATGATACTATTAATACGCATCTAGAGGTGGATTCGGTATGTCTATACTTGTATTATCAGAATTGGTATGGAGATGGTAATACACCATTGGGTATCACGGTGTATGAGATGGACCGTGCTACATTGGACTATGATACTCGCTATCCCAATGATACGGCCTTATCTTCTTTTTGCAGTTTAGAGGACTCTACGCATATATCTGCGGCTCCTCGTATTGTGATTGCGCAACGGCCTACTGATTCGGCTTTTGTGGCGGAAGACACATATATGCCTTATATTCGTGTTAAACTATCTGAGCAATTTGCGAAACGCTTCTTTGCTATCCGTGATTTCTCGTCACAAACTGCATTCAACGAGTTGTTCAAGGGATTATATATTACCACCGATTTTGGTGGTGCTACAGTATTGCATATCACAGAAATTAGCATGGCGGTGCATTATCGTTTTTCGTATCCTCGTCCCAATGGAGTTGATACTACTGTGACGGATATTAAGATGTTCTATGCCAACTCCGAGGTGCGTCAGATTAATCGTTATATCTACCCTGATCGCGACGAGGTCTTGACTACTTTGCAGCAGAATACGGATACCAACTTTATTGTTTCTCCTGCAAATATCCATACTCGTTTATCGGTGGATATAGGTGATATTTTCCGTAGAATGGAGCAGCAATTGGGTGATGCTGATGGGTATCGCGTATATGTGAACCGCGCAAATCTAAATGTAGATGTGCTCTACGATGCCAATCTGGTTTCTGATCGTCCACGTGACCAATGGGATAAGCCTGCAGCCAATATGTTGCTTGTGCGCGAGGATAAGTTGGAGTCCTTCTTTGCTTCCAATGAGTTACCTTCGGATACGACTGCTATATTAGGTACACTCACGTCTGTAATGGATACGTTGGGTAATGTATCGCAGTATTACTCTTATGATCTGTCTGGTTTGCTCACCCACCAATTGCGTGCTCCCGAGCAAACTGAAGAATTACACTTCATATTGGTCCCAGTAGCTGTAGAGAGCTCCTCTTCTACAATCTTGTCGGTCAAACCACTGCAGACCATCTCTGCCACTTGCGTTAGTTCTGCTACAAATAGCAGTCAGCCAATGGATATTGAGATGGTATATTCTGGTTTCAACAACCGAGTACAGTAGAATCGGGTTAATGGTTCTCTGTACTATAGTCATTGTTACTGATTATTGTTGATGGTGGAGTGATATAAGCTCTGTGTACAATACTACAAATTAAAAGCCGACTACTCTTAGTCGGCTTTTATTACCCGAGTTAAATGACGTTTCGGGTATTGAGTATGACCTATGATTAATTATCCAATCAGGGCTTGATAGCCATCAGCGTCAAGCAGTGTATCTAATTCTGCAGGATTTGCTACGCTAATCTTAATCATCCATCCTTCTCCGTATGGATCGTTATTTACTAGTTCTGGTTGATCATTGATAGCTTCGTTCACTTCGAGCACTTCGCCTGTTACTGGCATGTTCAAATCGCTCACTGTCTTTACAGCCTCTACCGAACCAAAAACTTCATCTTGGTTGACGGTTTCGCCCTCTGTGGTAATATCCACAAATACAATCTCGCCTAACTCAGATTGTGCGTAGTCTGTAATACCTACGTATGCTACATCGCCCTCTACACGAATCCATTCGTGCTCTTTGGTGTAGCGCAATTCTGCTGGAATATTCATGATAATGTGATTTATGTTGTTAATAATTATTATTCGCCCAACATGCTCATAGCGCAGCGGAAGCCAATAGTGGATGATGATTTGTCTTGGTCAAGATAGCGTCGTGTCGTAGGGTTCAACCAATAGATGCGATCGTTCCAAGAGCCACCTTTATATACGCGCGTAGCGTTTGTGATTCGTGGAGCCAAGATATCTGTTGGATCATACTTCACGGTTTGCATTTGATCTTCGCTGAGACCTGTTGTGTCTAGTGGATAGTCGGTGCTGAAGCGAGAACCGAAATCACCATCTTTATAGTTACGTTTATCATCCTCAGGGGTGTATTGTATTGCCACGCAGCCAGTAGGTGTTAGTACATGTGTGTTGGTAGAGTCAACCAACTCTTTGGTATATACGTTACCGCGATATGGGTTGTACTCTGATACCATACTATGCGTGGTTTCGCGATATACATCCAATACCCATTCGTTGACGTTACCTGCCATGTTGTACAATCCAAAATCATTAGCAGCAAAGGCATCTACTGGTGCTGTAATCACATAGCCGTCGTTTGGAGCACCGGCAACGCCCATCAAGTCGCCTCGGCCACGTACAAAGTTGGCCATCATTTGTCCTTTAGCTTTGTTGCTTAGGTCACGTGGGTGAAGACCCGACCATGGATATATCTTGCCATCAGTAGGGCTACCATAGTTGCGTTCATCTGCTACAGGAGCGAATGCTGCATACTCCCATTCTGCTTCGGTAGGAAGGCGATAACCAATGACCAATACACCATCAGAAGCATTAACCTTTCGGTTGTAGCCATTGGCATTTTTGCGTGCACTAGAGCCTTTGGTAGGATCGTAACTAGTGTTGTAATACTTCTCTGTATTAAATACGAATTGGTCTCTTACCCACTCGTATGGCATGCGGTACATTGTCACCATTGGCTCGGTGCCATCTTCATTAGCAACTTCCTCGCCGTCATAGCCATAGCGCAATGCTACCGAAAGAGGCATTTCTACAGGCATTTTCTTGTACTGAGCATACTCAGGATGCTCTGGATTTTGCTGTAGGAACTCATCGATAGCTTGCTCTGGAAGATAGGCATCAGGGCCTACTATATTGTAAGGCAATGCTTGCATATACTTGCCTTGAATCAGCAATCGCTCGTTGACGCGGTCCGTACGCCACTGGCAGTATGCCATAGCTTGATCCCAGGATACGCCTACTACTGGGTAGAAACTATATGCTGGGTGGCGGAAATAGTTGTCCACGTATGGCTCGTTGTATGCCATCTCATTACGCCATACCAAACTGTCTGGCAGAAGCGCCTTCACGATGTCTGGGTTATATGCACCAAACACATAGGAGTTCCAATCGACATACTCACGCCATGCTATATTGGTAACTTCGAATTTATCCATGTAGAATGAACTAACGGTCAGGGTGCGGCGCTCGCTATTGTGTGGTGCGGTGATAAATTCATCCATCTGACCAATCGTAAATGAACCACCAGGAATCATAATCATACCTGCAGGAGCTGTATTGTCATGCCCTGCATATGCCTGGAAATTAGTGGTCTTGTGATCAAAGGTCTTCCAACCGGTTTGGTAGGAAGAGGCGGTGTTTAATTCTCTCATTTGGCAGGCACTCAATATTACTGCCAATCCTAACAATAAAATCTTCGTTTTCGTATTCATAAGTTTACAAAATATGTTCATATACTAAATTGAGCCTGCAAAATTACAAAAAAAAACTCAAATAACCTAAAAAACTTTCATAAAAAGTATAGAAAACGCACTTTTTCTTATAAAAACGCATGTTTTTTAATTCTTTTTCTCGAAAACTTGATACAATCCCAATATTTTTTTGTAACTTTGCAGGTCAAATGGAAATGTCAATACGCCTACATAATGGTTTGATGACTTTGTCTCGTCCTCGAGTGATGGCCATCATCAATTTCTCGCCCGATAGTTTTTTTTCGTGGTGCGATGTGTCAGCAGAGGCGCAACTGTTGTCTCAGGTGGAGGATGTATTGTCTGCTGGTGCTGATATCTTGGATTTAGGGGCGTGTTCTACTCGTCCTGGTGCTGTTCCTGTAGATGCTGCTGCCGAGTGGGGATTGCTGAGTCGCGGTTTGGATATTATTCGCCACCATTGGACGGATGTGCCTATCTCTGTAGATACGTTTCGTGCTGCAATTGCTGAGCAGGCTATTGCGCATGGAGCGGATATGATTAATGATGTGTCAGGCGAGCAAGCCGATCCTCAGATGTGGGAGGTGGTTGCACGCCATCATGTGCCCTATGTGCTGACGCACGCACAGCCGCTAGGGGCATGTCCGATGACAGAGGTGCTGGATTTTCTCCAGAGTTATTTAGATAGGTTGCATCGTCTCGGTATAGCGGATGTGATAGTAGATCCAGGCTTCGGTTTTGGTAAGACTGTAGAGCAGAACTATGCCTTGCTCCGTCAGTTGGATGTCCTGCAGGAGTTACATGCTCCCGTTTTGGTAGGAGTGTCGCGCAAGTCCATGTTGTATAAGCCGTTGCAGGCTACGCCGGCAGATGTGCTACCTGCCACTGTTGCCGCAAACACGTTGGCACTAGAGCGCGGAGCGCATATATTGCGTGTCCACGATGTCGCAGCAGCCACCCAAGCGATAACAGTCCATCAACTTAAAAACTCCCGCCTTTAAACATTAAACCATAAACTTTCAACCATAAACTAAAAAGAAAAATGTATATTGGAATAAAAGACATCATTGATATTCTCATGGTCGCCACGATACTCTTTGGCGCCTATCGGCTTTTGCGTAAATCGGGAGCGAGCAATCTTTTTTGGGGAATCTTGGCCTTCGTGCTCGCTTGGATGTTGGTCAGTTATGTATTTGATTTAGAACTTACTGGTGCGCTGTTCGAACGTTTCATCAGTGTAGGAGCGGTGGCGTTGGTGATTATTTTTCAGACGGAGATTCGTTCTTTCTTCTATGGTATTGGCGCGCGTGTGAATATGGAGCGTATTCGCCGTCACTGGTCCAAAGCGCGTAATGTGGAAGCGGCTCAGCGACAGATAGATAGTATTGTGCTGGCATGTTCACATCTCTCTGCTTCTAAGACCGGAGCATTGATTGTGATTACCAATCAGCAGGGACTGACGGAGTATTCGGATACAGGAGAGAAAGTTGATGCTGCCATATCGGTGCGTATTATTGAGAATATTTTCTTCAAGAATACGCCCTTGCATGATGGTGCTATGATTATTGCTGCTGGGCGTATCCACGCGGCGGCCTGTGTCTTGCCGGTGTCAAAGCGTCAGGATTTGCCTAAGTCATATGGTTTGCGCCATCGTGCGGCGTTGGGACTGAGCGAGCGAACAGATGCGTTGGCCATTGTGGTATCGGAAGAGACCGGTAAGATTTCTGTTGCTAAGGGGGATAATATTAGGCCTGTGACAATCAACGAATTGGAGCATAAATATCTTGCGCCGGCTTTGGGTATTACTGAACCCACCAAAACCGAGAAAATGAAATAACTCAATCGTAAATAAATCGTAAATTGTAAATAGTCAAATCGTAAATTACTATGTCTTTTCAACGAACACTTGTAACTACAGCCCTTCCGTATGCCAATGGTCCTGTACACATTGGTCACTTGGCGGGTGTCTATGTACCAGCCGACATCTATGTCCGCTACTTGCGCCTCAAAGGCGAGAATGTCCTATTCGTAGGTGGTAGCGACGAGCATGGCGTACCTGTTACTATTCGCGCACGCAAGGAGGGTATTACTACTCAAGAGGTGGTAGATCGCTACCATAAGATTATCAAGGACTCTTTCGAGGGTTTTGGCATCTCGTTTGATGTCTATTCCCGCACCACGAGCCAAACACACCATCAATTGGCTTCGGATTTCTTCCGCAAGCTGTATGATGAGGGCAAATTCATAGAGCAAACATCTGAGCAGTTTTACGACCCAGAGACCCAGGAGTTCCTCACTGACCGCAATATCCGTGGCGAGTGTCCTCGTTGTCATGCAGCGGGAGCCTATGGTGACCAATGTGAGAAGTGTGGTGCTACTCTTTCGCCCGATGAGCTTATCAACCCATACAATGCTATCAACGGCAACCCATTGACCAAGAAGGAGACCAAGCACTGGTACTTGCCGCTCGATCAATACCAATCATGGCTCGAGCAGTGGATTTTGCAGGAGCACAAGGAGTGGCGTCCTAATGTCTATGGGCAATGCAAGTCCTGGCTTGATGGCGGTCTTCGCCCACGTGCTGTGACTCGCGACCTTGATTGGGGTATCCCTGTGCCTGTTGAGGGGGCTGAGGGTAAGGTGCTGTATGTGTGGTTTGATGCGCCTATCGGTTATATCTCTAATACCAAGGAACTTTGCGATGCTCAGCCTGAGCAGTTTGGCTCCTGGGAGACATGGTGGAAAGACCCATCCACTCGCCTCATTCACTTTATTGGTAAGGACAATATTGTCTTCCACTGCATTGTGTTCCCAACCATGCTTAAGGCTGAGGGCAGCTACATTTTGCCCGATAACGTACCTTCCAACGAGTTCCTCAATCTGGAGGGCGACAAGATTTCTACCTCGCGCAATTGGGCGGTATGGCTCAACGAGTATTTGGTGGATTTCCCTGATAAGCAGGACGTGCTACGCTATGTGCTGACTGCCAATGCGCCTGAGACCAAGGACAACGACTTTACTTGGGCAGATTTCCAAGCGCGCAATAATAATGAGTTGGTGGCTATCTATGGCAACTTTGTCAACCGTGCATTGGTGCTCACCAAGAAGTATTTCGATGGTAAAGTCCCTGCTGCTGGTACGTTCAACGAATACGACCAAACCACTATTGCTGAGTTCCAGAATGTGAAGACTGAGGTTGAGAAACTGCTCAATGACTTCCGTTTCCGCGATGCGCAAAAGGAGGCAATGAACCTCGCGCGTATTGGTAATAAGTACCTCGCGGATACCGAACCTTGGAAGGTGGCTAAGACCGATATGGAGCGTACGGCTACTATCTTGCACCTCGCGTTGCAAATCGCTGCTAATCTGAGTGTTGCTTTCGAACCATTCTTGCCTTTCTCTTCGGCTAAACTCCGCCAAATGCTCTCAATGTCCGAGCTTAAATGGGAGGAGCTAGGCAATATTAATCTGCTGAAGGAGGGTCAAGTCTTAGGCGAGGTTAGTCTGCTCTTTGAGAAGGTTGAGGATGCTACTATCCAAGCACAACTCGACCGCCTGGCTGCTATCAAGGCGGCTAATGAGGAGGCGGAGAAACAGGAGGCACTCAAGAATTGGAAACCTGCAGATATCAAGGATAATACGAATATCGATGAGTTCAGCAAGATGGATGTCCGTGTGGCGACTGTTTTGGACTGCCAGCCAGTGAAGAAGTCCGACCGTCTGTTGCAGTTCCGTTTGGACGATGGTATGGGTGGCCGTACTATCCTTTCGGGTATTGCGCAGAGTTATCCTGACCCATCGGTGTTGATTGGCAAACAGGTACTCTTTATTGCTAATTTCCCACCTCGCAAGATGATGGGACAGGAGTCGCAGGGTATGATTTTGTCGGCTGTGGATGCGGATGGCAAGTTGGTTGTTACTACCGTTACTGCTCCAGTTCGCAACGGCAGTCAAGTAGGCTAAAACCATAGCATCTATAGTGTCCTATGCACCTATGATGTCTAAGAACCTCTACTGTGTCTAGTGCTTCTAAAGCATCTAGTATATCTACTACAACGGCTGCGAAAATCGCAGCCGTTGTTATTCTTTCCTCTCGCCTCTAACCTCTCGCCTCTAACCTTAAAAAATGTGTAAAAAATCTTAAAAATAGTATTAATTTTACAAAAAAGCGCTTGTTTATTTGTGTAATTCAAATAATTGTTGTACCTTTGCACCGATAATCGCCTTTTGTGCTCGCGCGTGTACGTGATGTATAAGGTGATTCAATACGAAATATAGCGTTGTTAACGCTTTGGTTTGCTGTTCGAGACTTCGCAAAACTCCGCACTTAATAACCCAAAGTAATAACAGTCGATACGATTTTACTCCTAGTGCCTTCGGGTGCGTGGGGGAACGTAGGTATCTGTTAGGGTGATAAGTGATTTTTGCTTTTAATGGACGCCTATGGTTGGTACGATAGGGGTCTATTTTTGTGTGTTGCACAATCAGTATTTTCTGGCTTTATCTATTGTACTCGGTATCGACGACGAGATGTTGGCGCTAGCGATATGGATTTAAGGACACAAAAGATAAAAGTAAGAAAAGAATGAACAAAAACGTAAACGTATTTATTGCCGTTGTGCTATGCGCCTTGTTGTGTGGTGGCTTTGTTTGGTTGCGCACGGCTGATGATGAGAAGTTAGGTTGGAATATCCACGATAGTTATGCTGAGGGTTCTACTTTTTTAGAGGGGTCTTCCTATACGAATGCTTCTTCCGCTGGTTCTAGCAGTGCGGGTAGTTTGTCGATACCCCAGGTGTCATCATCTCCTTCATTGCGTCGCAGTCCCGTTTCTACGTACGCGGGCGCGCATGGTGTATCATATAGTGTCGCTCCTGCCTCCTTGCCTAATAGCTCTGGCACCT
>JAZNMT010000039.1:0-22681 GCA_045579895.1 Paludibacteraceae bacterium | reverse complement strand
TTTGCAAAGGTGTATGGCGAGAACAATATCGCTGATGAGGCAGACTTCCGCGCACACATCAAAGCCGAGATCGAGCAAAACATGGCAGAGGATGCTAAGTACAAGTTCGGTTTGGACGCAAAGGCAGCTGTGATGAAGAAGATGGCTAAGGTAGAGTTCCCAGAGGCATTCCTCAAACGCTGGGTAAAAGCTACCAACGAGAAGATGACCGACGAAGAGTTGGAGAAAGACTTCCCAGCTATGGTGGACGAGCTCCGTTGGCACTTGGCGAAAGACCAATTGGCTAAGCACTTCAACGTTCAAGTAGAGAAAGAGGATGTAGAGGCATACGCTAAGGAGGTAGCTCGCATGCAGTTCATGCAATACGGTTTGATGCACGTAGAGGATAGCTACTTGGCTAGCTACGCAGAGCAAATGCTCAAGGATGAGAAGCAACTCCGCGGTATCGTTGAGCGCGTAGCAGAGAACAAGATCTACGAGGCACTCAAGGGCGTAGCTAAAATTGAGGAGAAAGAGATCAGCCACGCTGACTTCGGCAAACTCTTCGCTTAATAGCCAAACCTCGCGAAGCGACAATACCTGCCCTATGGGCACACAACCTCGGCAATAGCCGACAATACAAAACAAAAGACATCGGTAGGAAATCCTATCGATGTCTTTTGTTTGATTTTCTGGTTGACGCGCGAAGTAGTTGTTGGATTAAAGTGGTTATTGTTGTTTGATTTTGTTCCCGCAGTCTGTTATGTGCACGGCGGTAGTTCGTCTTGTCTTCCTGCCTCTAATCTCTAAACTATAAGCACAAAGTGCCGTCCTTTAAATAAAAAAATCGCATAGCACTTGCACATATGCGATTTTTTGAGTACCTTTGCAATCATAATCGCTTTAAATGTTTTATCATATGCGTTACACAATACCTATTGAACTTTGGATATACTCTGTGGACGATGAACTCCTATGGGAAGGATACTTCTATTATACCATCTCTGAAAGGAGAATTACAGAAATTGTCAATTTTATTCTTAATTGTAAAAATAAGGAATGCAAATTTAACAATATGCCAAAAAGAATACAGGAAAGTATCTTAAAGAAGGCAGATGAGATGTCTCGCAAAATCATACTAACAGAAAATATACCTATAAAAAATTATCGAATCTATTTGCCTAAATACCTTATAGGTATTTTGTTTTTGTTGCCAGAAACCGTTTGGGATGAATTGAATTTAGATGGTTTATTCGAAAACTATGATGTAAAGTCCATTGATGAATTGTTTGATAAGGTAAAAGATCTCAAACTCTTCTCTGGGATTAATCTCCAAGAATGTTTATAAATATATATATCATTAGCTCTTTTATTAATATTCCCTCCCTTTGTTCCTCCCCCTTTTAATCTCGGGTCAAAGACCAAGGAAAAACCCACGAAGAACCAAAGAACTCCAAATTACAAAAAAGTACTTTTATTAAGATTGCCATCTCTTTTCCCTCTCTTATACCTTGCCTAATTTTACCGACCGACGACCGAGAGAACTCCGAGAGAAGAGCGCATCAACTTCCTGTCACAAAAGTGCTATTTCTTAATATCGCTTTCCTGAAAAAGTTGACTGCCTTCCTAAAAAGGTTGATTGGAATCCTAAATAAGATGCCCAAAATCCTGAGATAGTTAACTAATAATTGTGCACTCCGCGCTCATTCGTGCGCCAAACCACTAAAACGCTGAGTATTCAGCACCCTATAATATATAGAGGATTCTATAAAATTTTATACACTATCTTGTAGTATAATGGATAAAATCCCACTTTTTTGTCCATTACACTTGCATATATTGAATAAAATCACTACCTTTGCAGCGATTTTGAACGTATTAGCCCAAATAAATCATTATCGCTATGAGAAATATCATCTTACACCAACGAGAAGAGCGTGATCGACTGCTCAGTTTGCCATACATAAATAGGCAAACCACCTATCCAGTAGATATGCTATTACAAAGCCCTATGATCAAACTGATTACAGGACCACGACGTGTCGGAAAATCAGTATTCGCATTATTGGCACTTAAAAACACCAACTTTGCATACTTGAACTTTGATGACAATCAATTGCTCGCCAATTGGAACGAGGATATTGCCATGCAAACACTAAGTGATGTATATCCTAATTTTCAATATCTACTTTTGGATGAGGTGCAAAACCTGCCAAATTGGGACTTGTGGGTAACAACACTCTACAGAAGAGGATATAATCTAATCATCACAGGAAGCAACGCACACATGCTCAGCCAAGAAATGGCAACAGTACTCACTGGCCGTTATATTCCTATAGCCATGTACCCATTCAGTTTACCTGAAACACTACAATGGTATGACATTACCCCAACCAATATCCCAACAGAAAAGCAAGCAAAAGCCGTTTCATTGCAGGACGAGTATTTGCGTTTGGGCGGTTATCCAGAGATTGTTAAGGCGCGCGCATTGGCACAAAGCTATTTGAGTACATTATACGATTCCATTTTGCTGAAAGATGTGGCAAAACGCCACAAGATTCGCAATACAGATGGGTTGTACAACTTGGCAGGATACTTATTAGCAAACTTCTGCAACCTCATTACTGCCAATGACATAACCAAAGAATTTGGGCTGAAGAGTGTAACGACCACGCAAAAATTCTTGAATTATTTACACGAACCATACTTGTTCTTCTATCTCCAACGTTTTAACAACAAACTCAAGGCCATGAAGAAAGCGGCTCGCAAGGTGTATGTAGTGGACAATGGCTTTGTGAGTACAATGGCTTTTAATATAAGCGCAAATTTAGGACGCCTGCTTGAGAATCAAGTATTTATAGAGTTGATACGACAAGGATACGACACCGAAAAAACATTATTCTACTATCGTTCACGCAATGATAAAGAGGTGGACTTTGTTACTCGCAAAGGCGTAAAAGTTGAAAAACTGATACAAGTTTGTTATGATTTGACATCCGAGAAGACTCGTCGCCGTGAAATAGATGCATTGATTGAGGTGGCAAGTGAATTAAAATGCCAAACCCTACAAATTATATCCTACCAACACAAGGAAATAATCGAAGAAAAAGGATTCACTATTCAAGTAACACCTTTTATGGACTGGGTCAATGAGCAAGTCTTAGTTTAAACAGAAAGCCAATAACCTTCGGTATAATCTTCGGCGCGCGAAAACTTTTTTTCAAAAAAATACACCCACGCGGGAAGCTTAGTAAATACTACACTTCCCGCGTGTTATATATACCACTTTACCCTACAAATTTACAAATCTTCGGCACAAAACCCCTTCTGCGCCGAAGATTTTTGCATCATTATTATAGCGGCACAAATACTTGAAACACAAAAGCCACAGAAAGCCCACAGATCTCCCACAGATGTGCTATGGTGGTCCCGAAACCTGCAGGAAACTTGTTGATTACTAGTTTTGAACTAGGCACTATCGTCTTTTCTCGCCCGATGGGCTTGAACGATTATTTTTACAATAAATTGCCAAAATCTTGCACAACTCAAAACTTTTCACTACCTTTGCAGTCTAATTAACAGCAATAAAGAACTATGCGTATACACTTCATCGCAATTGGCGGCGCAGCTATGCACAACTTGGCTATGGCGGTGGCTACCAAAGCAGGATATGTGGTGACAGGGTCGGATGACGAAATCTTCGACCCTGCTCGCACACATCTACAGGAGGCAGGTCTGCTACCTAAAGAGATGGGATGGCATCCTGAGAATATCACCTCTGATATTGATGCTATAATTTTAGGTATGCACGCGCGCGAGGATAACCCAGAGTTGGTTCGTGCTCGCGAGTTGAGAATCAAAATATACTCTTTCCCAGAGTACCTATACGAACAAACGAAAGACAAGGTTCGTATCGTAGTAGGCGGTAGCCACGGTAAAACCTCTACCACTTCTATGATTCTCTATGTGCTTCAGCACCTTGGTATTGAAGCCGACTATATGGTGGGCGCACAGATTGAGGGCTTCGAGCGCATGGTACGCCTCTCTGATACGGCTAAGTACGCAGTCTTTGAGGGCGATGAATACCTAACATCTCCGCTCGACTTGCGCTCTAAATTCCTCTGGTATCATCCCCATGTGGCGATACTCACAGGCATTGCATGGGACCATATCAACGTATTCCCTACTTTCCCTGAATACGTGGATACATTCCGCAAATTTGTTGATGGAATCGAAGAAAACGGTACATTTATCTACTATAAACACGACACCAACTTGTGCGAGATAGCCTCTTACGCACGAGCCGATATACTGCAACTTCCATATGAGGCATATCAGGGTGATGTGGATATGAAAATCTTTGGTAAGCACAATATGGAAAATTTGCAAGCGGCAGCATTGGCTTGTCAGCAGATTGGCGTATCGTTGGATGACTTCTATCGCGAGATAGCCACCTTTACGGGAGCGAGCAACCGCCTCGAACTTATCGATGAAATCGGCGCAAATGTTGCGTACAAGGACTTCGCACACTCTCCAAGTAAACTCCGCGCCACGGTTAATGCTGTACGCGAGCACTACCCTGAGAAGCAATTGGTAGCAGCCATGGAGTTGCATACTTTCTCCAGTTTGATGGCAGACTTCTTGCCTCAGTACGAGGGCTGTATGGAGAACGCGGACGTGGCATTGGTATATTTCAATCCGAAAGTGATTGAGCACAAAAAACTGACACCTATCACCGCCGAAGCTGTCCGTGATGCGTTTGGCACGAAAAATGTAGAGGTATTTACGGATAGCCAAATGCTGCAACAACGCCTTCGTTCCATTACGTACGAAAATACCGCACTTTTAATGATGACTTCGGGCACTTTCGATGGCATCAACATCCCCGAATTTGCAAAGGAGTTGATAAAATAAGTCACTTCCTGTCGTTCCTATCGCATTTGTTAAGATTTAGCGTGCGTAGCAGTGTTACTGTTTGCCGATCTTGCCTAATATATTTATTAAAATGTAGTACCTTTGCAGCGAGAAGATGATTATTAACCATAAAAAAGATACAATCATGAAGAAGATTTTTACATTAGCATTAGTCCTCATGGCTACAACATGCTTTGTTCATAGCGCAGATTATGTCATTAATCATTCCTCAGTAACTCCTGTACGTGAAGAACCATCTCATGCAGCCGAACAAGCTACGCAATTGCTCTTTGGCGAAATATGCGAAGTGATAGAGCATCGGTCTAGTTGGACCAAAATACGCTCAACGATAGATGGACAAGTAGGATGGGTGAGTTCGAAGATGGTGACACCAATAGGTGATGAGGCGATGCAGCGATTAGGTGAAAAGGCGATGGGTGTGGTGGCAGTGCCAATGGCCGTGGCTACGGATATGGAAACGGGTGAGAAACAAACGCTTACTATCGGTTCACGATTGCATAACTATGCGCACGGCACCTTCGAAATGCTAGGAAAACAATATCAGATTGAGCCTACCTGCGTTAATTGTTTAGAGAATGCTTCGCTACAGAACGGCAGTACAGCTACCTGCAGTTTAGAGGTGAAAGGCGAAGAGGTGGTGCGATTGGCAAAATCGCTGCTGAATGTGCCATACCTATGGGGCGGAAAGAACATAATGGGCTTTGACTGTTCAGGATTTACGCAAACGGTGTATAGCGTGTTGGGTATTAACATACTGCGTAATGCTCGCGAACAAATCACACAAGGCGAAATTGTGGAGTCGTTGGCTGAAGCACAACCAGGCGATTTGGTGTTCTTCGACCATGCAGACCGCGACCCGAACGCGACAAGGATAACGCATGTGGGTATGCTGATTAGTCCAACGGAGGTTATACACTGCTCAGGATGTGTGCATATAGATAGGATAGACGAGATGGGTATTCACCTCGCCGATGGTGAACTGACACATCATCTGGTGCAGATAAAACGTTATATTTTATAGAAATACATCGTATAAACCCATTCGGCACGGATTTTGTTCATAAATATTATGGCTTAAGGCAATTAAAAATAAAAAACTATTACACAACGCATATGGATAAACAAACTCAACGCGACCACCTTTACATGCGCATGGCGCGCACGTGGTCGGAAAATAGCTATTGCATTCGCCGCAAGGTGGGAGCAATTTTAGTCAAAGACCAAATGATTATCTCCGATGGCTACAACGGTACACCTAGCGGCTTTGAGAATGTCTGCGAGGAGAATAATGTATCCAAACCATATGTATTGCATGCAGAAGCTAATGCACTCACCAAAGTAGCACGCAGCAATAATAGCAGCGAAGGGGCAACTCTCTATGTGACCGCTTCGCCATGTATGGAATGTGCGAAACTCATCATCCAATCGGGTATCAAGCGTGTCGTTTATGGTGAAAAATACCGTATTATGGATGGTGTGGAATTGCTCGAACGTGCAGGCGTACAAGTGGACTTCATGCCTGATACTCCAGCCTCTAACCTTTAACCTCTAACCTTTAACCTGAATTTTTTTATGAAAAAGTATTTATTTCCTACTCTGGCCGTTGTCTGCCTATTGATAGGTTTCCTTATAGGAAATGCTGTTTCCAATAAGGTGAATGCCCAACGCCTTTACATTCAAAATGGTCAACTCTTTCAGCAACCCGAGTCAAAAGTCGATCAACTGCTTCAGTTGATGAATCAGGCCTATGTCGATGAAATAGACGTCGATAGTATTACTGAAGATGTCATGCAGGAGCTTGTCAAACGCCTTGATCCACACTCTGCTTATATCCCTAAAGAGGATTTGGAAATGGTGAATTCAGAACTTTCTGCATCTTTCTCGGGCATTGGTGTTCAGTTTTCCATTCAAAATGACACCGTACAAGTGGTGGCAGTCATATCGGGCGGTCCATGTGAAGGTATGGGGGTATTGGCCGGTGATAAGATTGTGATGGTCAATGACTCAAACTTTACGGGCAAAACTATCACCAATGAAAGGGTGATGCATGCTTTGCGTGGTCCTAAAGGCACCGAAGTGAAGATTGGCGTGAAGCGAAGTGGTTCGGACGAAGTGTATGACTTTACTATTACTCGTGGCGATATTCCTATTCACTCAGTGGATGCTAAATTTATCATTGATGCCAATAACGGCGAGAAGATAGGTTTCGTGCGTGTGAATCGTTTTGGTGAAAATACATATGATGAATTTATTGCTGCCATGGCATCGTTGAAAGGGCAAGGTGCTACTTCGTATATTGTGGATTTGCGCGAGAACTCGGGCGGTTTTATGGATCAAGCGATTAAGATGGCCAATGAGTTTTTGAGCAAGGGTGATATGATTGTCTATTCTGAAGGGCGGGCTTATCCTCGCTATGAGGCACGTGCCAATGGATCAGGCCGATTCCAACGCGATAAACTGGTGGTACTGATAGATAATTTTTCGGCTTCTGCCAGTGAGATTTTTGCAGGGGCGATGCAAGACAACGATCGTGCAACTATTGTTGGACGTCGCTCGTTTGGCAAAGGATTGGTGCAACAGCAGATACCATTTGCTGATGGTAGTGCCATTCGTTTGACAGTGGCACGTTACTACACACCTTCGGGACGCTCTATCCAAAAACCATATAAGATGGGCGAGGGTGAGGACTATGCGATGGACCTTATTAACCGCTTTGAGCATGGCGAGTTCTATTCGGCAGATAGTGTACAAATCGCAGATTCCACGATCTATTTGACCAAAAATGGTCGCATAGTACGTGGTGGCGGCGGGATTATGCCAGACGTATTTGTCGGTCGCGATACGACGCTCTATACACCATATTTTAATCAGGTAGTCAATCGCGCTTATACCTATCAGTTTGCATATCAATATACCGATCGTCATCGCAAAGAACTCAGCCAGTACAAAGATTGGCAATCGCTGGAAAAGCACTTATTGAAAGCGAATTGGCTTGATGAGTTCGTAGCCTTTGCCAAGGAGAAAGGTATAGAGCCTAATCCCGAGCAACTCGCAAAATCTGAACCTCTGTTGGTGCGTCTCGTTAATGCATATATCGTGCGCAATATATTAAATGATGAAGGATTCTTCCCTCTTTTCGAACGTGATGATGATATTGTTAAAAAAGCGGTAGAACAACTGACCTATCCCGCTGAATAAACCACACTCCATGAACCAACGCATACAACATATACGTGAGTTTATCCAATACGATCTCTGGCGTCAGCCGCATATGTCAGTACACGACCCCAAGAAGCGATTAGGATACCGTATCTTGCAAACTATTATTCTCTTCGGACGTGGTTTCAAGGATAAGGCATTGAATGTGCGTGCTAACTCCTTGTCTTTTTCGTTGTTGTTTGCCTTCGTACCAATGGTAGCGGGGGTATTCGCTATAGCACGAGGTTTTGGTTTCGAGGAATTGCTTAAAGAGCGTATATCCACTAGTTTTCTGGCAGAGGCTAATATCGCCCCTATGATTATCGAATGGGTAGAGCGCTATCTGGAGACTGCTCGCGATGGACTTTTCTTGGGAATAGGGTTGATAGTATTGATTTGGGCGGTGTACGCGTTCTTTAATATGTTGGAGTTGTCTTTCAACAATATCTGGAACGTGAAGCAGTCGCGTTCTTTTGGCAGACGATTAACTAATTACATGGTCGTATTGCTTCTGGTGCCTATCATGATTATTTTGAGTTCGGGTATCTCTATTTTTTTGAATTCTGCTGCGTCCGTATTGCCCGTATTGCAAGCGATTGAGCCCATACGTCGTGTATTATTGCGTTTGATACCTTTTGTGGTGGCTTCGGGTGTGTTTACGTGGATTTTCATTGCTATTCCAAATACCAAGGTGCGTTTTGTATCTGCCATTATCCCAGGTGTGATTGTGGGTATTCTTTTTCAACTAGTACAGATGTTTAGCGTATATCTAGTGATGGCTTTTACTCGCATGAGCGTGGTATATGGTGCATTTTCGGCTATTCCATTGATACTGATATGGTTGCATATCACTTGTTGGCTTCTATTGGTGGGCGCACAGTTAGCCTTTGCTATACAGAATAATGATATGTTTGCCTATGAGCGAGATTTAGAATCAATGTCGCGCCGTTACAAGGATTATGTGATGTTATATCTTTTGTCGGTAATTGTTCATCGCTTTGAGCATGGTGAAGCACCACAAACGGCGCAGGAAATGGCTGCGCAAAATCAGTTGCCTATCCGATTGGTCCAACAGTTATTAAGCCGCTTGGAGGATACTAATATCGTTCACCGCGTATATATGGAGCAGGAGGAGGACGAAGCTTTTGTTCCAGCTATGGATTCGCGTAAGATGACGGTAGAAATGGTAGTGGGCAGAATATCTGCACAAGGTACAGAGGAGTTTTTACAGCACACTCCACCTCAGATGCAGGCCTTCTGGAAACGCTACCTGCAAATGTGCGAAGCTAACACTTCGGATGATATACTTGTTTCTGATCTATAGGTAAATCCAATATCCCGCTATTCCTGCTGCAATAATCAGTAGTATAGGGTGGGAGAGAAGGTTAAGTGCCGTCTTGAGAAAGGCGGCACTTGGCTTTTTTATCAGCAATGGTAAGATAGTGAACAGACATACCACCGCAAAGATTGTCCAACTTTTCCAATCAATAAAGCTAACGGATGGTTGACCGATGGGTTTCATCAGCAGTAGGGCGGCAGCACCAATCATTCCCAATACCGACAATCGCAACATATGCATCGTGCGATTGAAATAAATGTTGTGTTGAAAGCGGGTGCTGATAACGAAATATATCTTACAAATACTGAGCATGATAATCAGACTCGGGATGATAATGGCTATTGTCGCCAATAAACTACCCCAAATACTACCTGTGGCTGTATAACCAACATAAGTAGCACAATTGATGCCGATTGGGCCAGGGGTTACTTGACTTATCGCTAAAATGTCCACAAACTCCTCTTGCGTCATCCAACCATGCTCCTCAATCTCGTGCTGAATTAGCGAGAAAATCGCCAATCCACCGCCAAAACCGAAGAGTCCAATCTTTAAGAAACTGAGAAATAATTGTAAGTATAGCATGGTTGTTTAGTATTTAGAGTTTAGTGAACGCTTCGCTACCGTTTAGTAGATCTCCTTTCTTTAAGCCAAGTATATAGCAGGGTAACAACAATAGTAACAAAGATAATCCACACAGGAGATAGTCCACCAAGCCAAATCAATAAAGCACCTGAGATAGGAATAATAGCGGTTGCCCATGTTATTTTGGCACTATATGCCATACGGATGAGCGGAGCGGCAATCAGTGCTACAACCGCAGGACGGATGCCTTTGAATACGGCCTCTACGGCGGGTAGGTCTTTGTAATTCTGAAAGACTATGGCTATTGCCAAAATAATAAGGAAAGATGGAAGAACTGCACCCAATACGGTGGCAATCACTCCGCGCCATCCGCCAATGCGCCAACCGATAAAAATAGCCGAATTAACGGCAATAAGGCCAGGTGCTGCTTGTGCCAAAGCAATCATGTTCATAAACTCCTCACGGTCTATCCAACCTTTGCGATCCACAATCTCACGCTCAATCATGGATAGCATTACATACCCTCCACCTATTGTGAAGGTACCAATCTTGAGATATGTCCAGAAGAGTTGAAGGTAGAGCATTTGGTTAGTGGATATTGGACGCCCTGTGAACTATGGGTTATTAGTCATGATTCTTTTCTTTGAGCTCTTGTTTGATGAACTTCACGAGCATATTGATAGCGGCGTTGTTGTGTCCACCTTGTGGAATAATCACATCCGCATAGCGTTTGCAAGTTTCGATAAACTGCTCGTGCATAGGTTTGAGCACACGTTGGTAACGTTCCATCACTGCTTCGATTGTACGCCCGCGCTCCACAATATCGCGTTGCGCCACGCGAATGAGACGGTCATCTGCATCGGCATCTACGAAGATCTTGAGGTCCATTTGTTGGCGAAGATGATAATCGCGGAGTGCCATAATACCCTCTACGATAATAATCTCTTTGGGCTCAACGTGTACCGTCTCTTGCAAACGTGAGGAGGTAATATAGTCGTAGATAGGTTGCTCTACGGCTTGTCCATTCTTGAGCTGCTCAATGTGTTTGGCAAGGAGAGGCCACTCAAAAGCATCGGGATGGTCAAAATTAATGTTTTGACGCTCTTCAACAGGCACGTGGCTGCTGTCTTTGTAATAGGAGTCTTGTGGGATGACTACAACTTCGCCCTTTGGAAGGCGTTCGAGAAGTTTGCGTACCACGGTTGTTTTTCCTGAGCCGGTACCGCCCGCAATGCCGATAATAAACATATTACTGATGGTTATTGGATTTCGGGGTGCAAAGTTACAATAATTTTTGCAAATACGCAAATTTTACTGTATCTTTGCAAAATATTTGAAAAAATGTAAAAAATATTGTAGTAAATCATGTAAGTGCTACGTCTAAAAGGCAAAAGCACAAAACAAAAAGGATATGAAACAGGAAGAAAAAGAATTTGCAGCCCTCGTCAAGGAGCACAAAAGCACGATATATAGTATCTGCTATATGTTTTCCAAAGACAAGGATGAGATAGATGAGCTCTTTCAAGAGACATTGATTCATCTGTGGCAGGGCTTTAAGAAATTTCGCAACGAAAGTAAGATTGAGACATGGATTTATCGGGTAACGATGAACACCTGCATCTCCATGGACAGAAAAGAGAAACGCCGCGGCGAGCGTATTCCGTTGGCGGTAGATATTGACTTGTTCGATGAAAATGACAAAGACATGGAGCAAGTACAGATGCTTTACAAACGGATTCAGAAGTTAGGGGTGTTCGACAGAGCGATTATTATGCTTTGGCTGGAGAACCTAAGTTACGATGAAATCGGGGAAATTGTAGGCATTAGTGCCAAAAATGTGTCGGTACGACTAGTACGTATTCGTGAACAATTGAAGAAACAGTAACCATTAACCTTTAACGATTAAATATTATGGATGAATTGCAAGAAATGCGCGAGCAGATGGCTGCGCTGAAAGAGAAATTGAATAAACAAGAAGTAGTAAATGACCGTCTAATTCGGGATATTTTGAGCCAAAAGATGCAAATGGTAAATCGACGAGGATGGATGTCTGGTATAGCTGCTATATTTGTGATAACATTTGGAAATTGGATGTTCAATCGCATGGGATTAAGTGTTTATTTTTTGGTAGGGACAACGATTATGATGATAATTTGTTGTGCAGCCACTTGGATTTCCCATAGTTGGGTGAAATCAGACAATATAGCCAATGGGGATTTATTGACCGTGGCAAAACAAGTGCGCCGTTTGCAAAAAGTGTATGTAAATTGGAAATACATAGCAGTTCCGATGGTTGTAGTATGGTTCTCTTGGTTCAGTTTGGAGTTTTATCATGTTATGCAAGATTTAATGATGACGCTTATAACATTGAGTGGAGGTTTATTTGGCGGAATAATAGGAGGTACAATAGGTTTTATGCAGAATAAAAAAGTAGTCCGAGAGTTAGATAATATGCTGCATCAAATTAATGATATTTCCGTATTAGACGAGGGGAATGACAAAACGAAAAAGTAGAAACTAAAAAAGTAAAAAGCCAAAACAATAGAAAAAACGTATTTCTCTTGCAGAAGTGCGTTTTTTTTTGTACCTTTGTCGCGAATTTAATAATTTGCGTAAATGTGCCAAAATGGCAGTGAGTTACCTTTGGCGCGAAATTTGTAGTAAACATTGAAAAACGAAATATATAATGAAACAAGTATCAACAAAGAAATTAGTAGAAACGATTGTAGAGGGTATTCAAAATCGTAAGGGACAACGTATCGTAACCGTGGATTTACGCAAATTACCTATTGCGCCAGCAGAGTATTTTATCATTGCAGAAGGTGGCTCTAACACTCAGGTGGCGGCAATAGCAGATGAAGTGGACAGCTTTGTTCGCACCCAAACTCATGTACACCCACTATTCGTGGACGGACGCGACAATGCAGAGTGGATCGTATTAGATTATGGCAATATCTTCGTACATATCATGCAGCGTGAACCACGTGCATATTACGATATTGAACACCTTTGGGCAGATGGCAAAATTACCGAAATCCCTGAAGTATAAACCTTTCTAACTATAGAACTCTAAAACCTTTTTTAACTTTTAATTATGTATGGCTGAACAACCTAAACAACAAAAAACAACTAATCAACCTAACCAACCGAATAAACAACCAAAACGTTCGCGTTGGGCGTGGTTGTATTATGTCGTGATGATAGGACTAATGGTGCTACTCTTCTATCCAACTAACGGCAGTGTAGATAAAGACCTGAGTTATACTAAATTTACTGCATATATCAATAACGATGCTGTGGCATCGGTTGTGGTGTATGATGATAATACTGTCGAAGCCAAAATTCGCCCCGAAAATTATGCACTTGTGTTTGGCAATCAAGAGGCTGGAGAGGAGGTAAAAGGAGAACTGAAATCGTTGATTCCCTCTGTGGATGAATTTGCGAAATTCATCGACAACGTGAATATACAACGCAAAGAGCAAGGTAAAGCTGCCATTGATGTCAGTTATGCAAAGTCGAAAAACCATTGGTATCTAATATTAGTGAACATATTGCCTATCGCACTGATTATCTTGTTCTTCGTATGGATGAGTCGTGGCATGGCTAACGCAGCGGGAGGTGGACCTGGCGGTATCTTCAATGTAGGTAAAGCCAAAGCGGAGGTATTCGACAAAGATAAAAAGGACAAAGTAACGTTCAAAGATGTGGCTGGTTTGGCGGGTGCAAAGCAAGAGGTGGAGGAGATCGTTTCCTTCCTCAAGAACCCAACCAAATATACCAATCTGGGTGGTAAAATTCCAAAAGGCGTGCTGCTTGTAGGCCCTCCAGGAACGGGTAAGACCCTGCTCGCTAAGGCAGTGGCAGGCGAAGCCAATGTACCATTCTTCTCGATGTCGGGTAGCGACTTCGTGGAGATGTTTGTGGGCGTAGGTGCAAGTCGCGTGCGCGACCTCTTCCGCCAAGCAAAGGAGAAAGCACCTGCAATCATATTCATTGATGAGATTGATGCTGTAGGTCGTGCTCGTGGTCGCAACAACATGATGGGTGGCGGCAACGATGAACGCGAATCAACGCTAAATCAGTTGCTTACCGAGATGGACGGCTTTGGCTCGAACTCGGGTGTGATTATCTTGGCAGCCACCAACCGTGCTGATGTATTGGATGCTGCGTTGCTCCGTGCAGGGCGCTTTGACCGTCAGATACATGTGGAGTTACCCGACTTGCAAGAGCGTAAAGAGATATTTGGTGTGCATATAGCAGGTATCAAGATCGATAAGGACTTGGACATCAACTTCTTGGCGAAACACACGCCTGGTTTCTCAGGTGCAGACATTGCGAATGTCTGCAACGAGGCAGCATTGATAGCAGCGCGTAATGACCATAAGAGTGTCAATAAACAAGACTTCATGGACGCCGTAGATCGAATCATAGGTGGCTTGGAACGCAAAAACAAGATTATGACCGAAGAGGAGAAACGTTCGGTGGCATATCACGAAGCAGGACACGCTACCATATCGTGGCTGTTGCGTTATGGCAACCCACTCGTGAAAGTTACTATCGTGCCTCGTGGCATGGCGTTAGGTGCTGCCTGGTATCTGCCAGAGGAGCGACAACTCACCAACAAAGAGCATATCATGGATAATCTCTGTTCGCTTTTGGGCGGTCGTGCTGCGGAGGAAGTGTTCCTTCATCAGACATCCACAGGTGCACTCAACGACCTCGAACGTGCCACCAAACAGGCATACGCCATGGTAGCATACTATGGTATGTCGGATAAACTGAAGAACCTCAGTTATTACGATTCCACAGGCCGCTACGACATGGGAATCACCAAACCCTACTCAGAGAAGACTGCAGAAGTGATTGATACTGAAACCAGTGCAATCATCGCCGAGCAGATGGCACGTGCAAAGAAGATTTTGCAGGAGAATGCTGAAGGACACAATAAGTTAGCAGAGATGCTGATTGAGAAAGAGGTCATTACTTCAGATGATGTGGCATCAATATTGGGCCCCCGACCTTGGACAAGCCGCGAGGATGAGATTATTGAGGCTAATGAGGCGATGAAGCGAGAAAGCGATGAAGCAAGCGGCGAAGAAAAACCTAAAAAGAAACGCGCCCCACGCAAGAAGAAAGCGGAAGAGGTTGCTCCTGTTGTGGAAGATACCGCTCCAACCTCTAACAGCGAACAAAGCGAGCAGTCTAATAGTGAAACGGTCTAACTTCTACAAGTGAAACGATCCAATAAATATATTAAGGTTATGAAAAGAATTCTTTTAAGCACTCTCGTGCTGGCGTTGTCGCTCACGATGGCAGCGCAACAACCACAACCACTGCCTGTTGATTCAGCAGTGCGCGTGGGTAAGTTGGAGAATGGTCTGACTTATTACATCCGTCACAATGAATATCCTAAACAACGTGCCGAGTTCCATATCGCTCAAGCAGTAGGTGCAATCCTCGAAGAAGACCACCAAAACGGTTTGGCGCACTTCCTAGAGCACATGGCATTCAATGGTACAGAACACTTTGCAGGCAAGGGTATCATCGAATACTTTGAGTCTATCGGTGTGAATTTTGGTGGTAATATCAATGCCTATACTTCACTCGACGAGACTGTTTATCGTCTCAGCGAAGTGCCAACTACTCGCGAAGGCATCATCGACTCTGCTTTGCTCGTAATGCACGACTGGGCTTGCGGCTTGTTGCTACTGCCAGAAGAGATTGATGCAGAGCGTGGCGTTATCCGCGAAGAGTGGCGTACTGGCATGGGCGCTGACCGCCGTATGTGGAAGCAAAGTAATATGCTCCGATATCCAGGTAGCCAATATGCTAAACGCGATGTGATTGGCGATACGGCAGTAATCAATAATTTCGCTTACGATGCACTCCGTGATTATTATAAGAAATGGTATGGTCCAGATAACCAAGCTATCATCGTAGTTGGTGATATTGATGTAGATCAAATCGAGCAAAAGATTAAAGCCCTTTGGGCTGACGTTCCTGCACGCGTAAACCGTGGTGAGCGTCCTTTGTATTCGGTAAACGACAACGAAACTCCTATCGTGGCTATTGTCAAGGACAAAGAGGCACAAAACACCCGCATTGAGCTAGAGTTCAAGAAAGACCAACTACCAAAGGAGTTACGTGGAACAGATATGGCATATGGCGTATCGCTGATGGCAGACTTAATCTGTGATATGCTCAATAATCGTTTCAACGACTTGTATGTGGATCCTAACGCTTCATTTGTTGGCGCTGGTTCGTATTACGGTGAGACCGTGAAGGAGAAAGATGCGTTCATGGCTATCTATATCGCTAAGCAAGGTCAAGAGAAACAAGCCTACAAAGATCTGCTGACTCAATTAGAGAAAGTACGCCGCTATGGCTTTACGAATGCCGAGTTGGACCGCGTGAAGAAAGAGTGGCTCTCATACTACGAGAAGGCATACAACGAGCGTGGAACCGTACGCAATATCAGCCGTGCACAAGAGTGTATCCGCCACTATCTGGATGGGGCACCAATGCCTGGCGAGGAATGGGAATACCAAGTAATTCAGCAGCTACTTCCTGTAATCACGGTGGATGTACTCAACAAACAAGCACAACAATGGGTTACTGACCACAACTTGATTATCGCTTTCCAAGCACCTATTGAGGCTGTACTTCCTACCGAAGCTGAGGCAATCGAACTCTTAGCTGCGGTGAAGAACGAGGAGATTGAGGCACCTGTAGAGGAAGCTATCCGTGAGAATTTGGTAGAAAAGGCACCTAAAGCAGGCAAAATCCGCAAGACAGCATACAACGAGAGCTTAGGTACTACCGAATGGACACTTTCCAATGGTGTACGCGTCATTGTTAAACCTACCGAGTTCAAGCAAGATGAGATCCTCTTCTCTGCTTTCTCTAAAGGTGGTACATCACTCGTTGCAACCGAAGATCTTGTGTCTGCAGCATTGGCTACGGATGTTGTCTCGCTCAGCGGTATTGCAGATATGTCCATGACTGATTTGCAAAAAGCATTGACGGGCAAGAATATCTCTTTGTCCCAATCAATCAACAACAATACGGAATCAATGGAGGGAGGTTCCACTGTAAAAGATTTGGAGACACTTCTCCAACTCAATTACCTCTATTTCACTGCTCCTCGCCGCGACGAAGAGGCATATCAGATGCTGATGAGTGTATTGGAGAGCCAATTGGCAAACCGTGATAAGAATCCTAAAGCTGCCTTCTCGGACTCCATTAATATGATGTCCACTAACAACTCACCACGTACGGTGATTTTCAACAAAGACGCATTGAAGCAAGCTAATATGGACAAGGCGTTGGAGATCTACCAAACACGTTTCGCCAACCCTGCGGATTTTGTGTTTACCTTTGTGGGGAATGTCAATCCAGACGACCAAGCATTCCAAGAATTGGTTTGCACATGGCTCGGTGGTATGAAGACATCGAAGAAAAAGGAGAATATACGTGACAATGGTGTACGCGTTCCTGAAGGTATCAACAAGAACTACTTCACCCGTAAGATGGAAACTAAGACTGCTAGCAACCGCATCCAATATACTTCATATGACATCCCATACACACTGGCGAATGACTTGAATATGGAGATGATTGGCCGTATCCTTTCTACTCGCTATCTGGAGTCTATCCGTGAACGTGAGGGTGGTTCGTATGGCGTTGGTTGTGGCGGTGGATTAAACATCTATCCAGTGCCAATGGCTTACTTGGTTATGCAATTTGATACCGACCCAGAAAAGCAAACCAAACTGATGAGCATTATTCACGAGGAGGTACAAACTATCGTGAAGGATGGACCTTTGGCAAAAGACTTAAACAAGGAGAAAGAGTCAATGCTCAAGGACTTCCAAGAGGATTTGGAGAAGAATAGCTACTGGGATACTGTATTGTACATGTATTATATGTATGGTATTGATTATATCGCAGACTACAAAGCAGCCGTTGAGGCCATTACTGCCGAAACCGTACAAACTACTCTAAAGAAACTAGTTTCTGCTGGCAATATGTTCGAGGTAGTGATGCTGCCATAAGCACACGATTCGTGCGATAGTAGAGATTAATCTTTTACTCAATATTAAGGGTGTGTCTGGTCTATCCGACACACCCTCTTTTCTTCTCATGCAGTTGTGGAAAATGCTGACGCACACAAGAAAAATCGTATCAACACTTGCGTATGTTCAACATTTTTTATACCTTTGCACTCTAAACACTATATCATGGCTAAAACATTTACCTACACCCCTCAAAACGAATCGGTCATCATCTCTGGTTTTATTGCTTTTCTTCTCCAGCAAGGGCAGGAGTGGGACTACCGCTGCGTCGAAGCAGACATACGAGACTACCATCAGCAGCAATATGCTCGCATGAACCTCGCTGCAGCACTTCAGCAAGAAATTCAGTGGTGGATAGATGCCTATCACACCGAACTCATCCAGACCCATCCAGAGGAAGCAAACCTGCTGAACGAAGGTGTTTGCTACCTATATGACTGCGCACGAAAACTCCTCACACCCAACTCCGACACCGACAAACTCACGACCGACATGTCTATCTACCTCGACGACAATAACTATCTCTATAAGTATAACGATGACTTGGGAATCTTTCCAAGAAAAGGCAAACTTGATTGCACCGAAATAATTCATGGTTTTCCAGCCCAACTACTCACCTATGCTGCCTGTACCACTATCGAAACAATGATTGAAGAACAGGATAT
This sequence comes from Paludibacteraceae bacterium, assembly GCA_045579895.1. Taxonomy (GTDB): domain Bacteria; phylum Bacteroidota; class Bacteroidia; order Bacteroidales; family Paludibacteraceae; genus Colicola. Next base: position 3,908 of record JAZNMT010000039.1, on the reverse strand, counting down.
TGACAACCCAATAGAATGGGTGTATATGATGAGGGATTGGCTGCAATCGCCTGCTGCTATTCACATCGCTCATATTCGCTTTAATATACCGAATGTGTATGCACTTTACGCCAGTTACCTGGAAGAAGAAAAACGCAAATGGGATGTTGGTCGCCAAAAGTATTATCAAACCACCACGCCGCAACTACGTACTTTCATGGCATCGCTTCGACAACAATGCCACGATGAAGCCGAAATGGCCATTAGCATCTTATCGCCTTATTTGACTGAGAAACAGCAGAAGGCATATCAGCGTTATCTAACGGAGTGCCAGATGTATCTTGCTGACCATTCACAGTCGCGGAGCAAGGGGCGCAGTTATTCGCTAACTGCATATTGGTGTCCTAATACTGCCGACTATATCCAGCAAGCCGCTATTCGCAAAATCAAAGCTGCGGTCAAACAGGAACATCCTGCCGCAGCCTTGGCTACGACAGTCAGACAGCTGCAACAGGATGGAACACTCAAAAGCCAATTGCGCCCACTAACCCATTTCATTGCTGCGGTTAATAAGGTCTGCGGAGCTGATGTGAAGTATGATAGCTTCTCCAAGCATTTTAGGTAGCTCGCTTCATATGTTGCGAAATAAAGTAGCCTCGGATAGAGGGCTTACCTCCTGGTTTATCCTTCTGTTCGCGCCAAGCATGTTCCAATACGATCCACTCAGCCGAACCTTTTACCAATTGGTTGTACGCTTTAGAGGCAGCTGCTAAGCGCTGTGTACATTCTTTCTCCGCTTTGGACTGCGGATTTTTCTTGTAATCACGTGGATGATTTTTGTGAGCGGTGTACTTCGTTCCATATCGCTCCATGACCCACATGTTGCATTTACTGCCAAAGATTTTGCCAGTTGCTTTCACTAGCATGGGAATAAATTGTAATCGTGCCATCTTAAAATAATTTTGTTAATTTTTGGGGGTAAGTTTGAATAATTTTGTTTATCTGTAATCTTGCTTGTCGCTTACCTATTAATCTGCGATCAATTACGGGTTCATAACGGGTTCTTGACGGGTTCATAATAAGACATCACTATCCCATCCGTAGCACATCTGTATCCTATCACTATCCTATTATATCTATTTTTTCTATAGTGTCTATTTTCCACCTGAAATATACAATGATGAATGATGTCGTTTTTGTCGGAATTGTCGTTTTTGTCGGTTTCTGCAAACTGACAAAATGACAAAAACGACAATTTACGCACATACAATTTGCTATGATACCTTGTGATATTCACCATGAGCAACATGTTGAATATTAGATGATTGAATAAGTTTGACCAACCATCTTTCCATCGTTCGTTGATTCACTCCAAGGACTTTTGCTTGCTCAATTGCATCCTGCTTGGTGAAGTCCGTGGGAAGCATTTGAAAGAACTGCTTTTGCAGCATATTGCCACCTATCTCACCCACAGGAGTGGCTTTCAGTTCGGGCATCATCTGGAACACCATCGCCGCGTGCATCAGCAACTTGTGACCAATCAGCAGCATCGTCTGAAAATCCTCCTCCGAACACACTACACGCTCTGGCAATGGCTTCGTCACGTCCAAACGCAAACCCGTCAGAATCATACCAATACGCTTCATAATCACAGGCATACGCTTGAGCGAAGCATCAAATAGGTCGCCAAACTCTGCACTATAGTTGTCATACTCGCTACGGAACATGCGTTTGATAGTCTTGAGTTGGCTGTTCGTTAAGTAGAAGTAACACTCATGTCCTGCCGTTCCCATCCATAAGTAACGGTCACCCAATTCCGTAGCAAGGCGGTCATAGAGCAATGCCTCGCGGGCTATATTGCCTTCCTCCTCCACGTCCCACACATGGTCATCAAAGTCCATACGACTGTTGACTACATAGCAGGCGAAGCGGGACATCAGTCCGTTCTCGCGGTTGCGAAGTAGAGGCGACACTTGGTTGGGTGTACCTGAAAGAAGCATAGCGATACGCGGAGAGCGAATCTCAATGAACTCGTTGTTCTGACGACGGAGTTGGCTGACGGTCTCGTGTTCGAAGATACAGCGGACTATATCGCCAAACTGACCATAAGCTGCTCTGAGTGTTTGGGTTAGCGTATCCATCTCTGTGGCGAAGACGATGCCGCGATCGTCGTAGTCGTCCATTACCTTCAGCAGGGCAGAGGCTGAGGAGTTGGCAGGGATATAGACCTGCTTGCCGTTGCCTCCCTCGATAGCTTGCAAGAGCAGACGACCGTAGTTCATGATACCTTTGCCAGAGGCAGCGGGAGCAACAATCATGGTCAGTAGTTCGGGACTGTAGGTGTGATGAGGGCGACCGTGCAGCATACGCATGGCTGGTAGGGCGTAAGCGCAATTGGTTAATAACGAGAGCAATAGCATGTCGCGTGTCTCGCCTTTGGGAGCAACGCTGAGTGCCTCAGCAAGTAAGGTGGGTAACTGTCCCTCAGCCAAGTGAGGGGTGATGAGAGTGTCATGACTCTCGGTGTTTAGATTTGGGTTTAACATCATAGAACAATTAATAAGGTTATAATATTAGGTTCATTTCGAGTGCAAAATTACTACAAAAACGCATTTTTTCCATACTTTGCAAACACTATCGGAACTGATTTTTCTAATCGATTGATACACACATAATTATACTACCTCCGATTTATATCCAATCGGATTTAGTGTTATTCGCTTTTCTATTGTTTCTACTGCATCTATTGTGTCTAGCATTTCCAGTGCTTCTAGTGTATCTACTGTATCTTAGTGTTTCTAGTGCGACTATTACTCCCGCCATCTGTCTAGTCTCGCATTTCCGCCTGCGAGATGTCTCCCGTCCCCTAGACTAGCACTCCGTACCTTCTATGTCCATTACCCCGAATGTTATTCGGGTAGTGCTAATGCTAAATGATATATTAAAATTGTATGTTTAGATTTTATAGCGATTGAATTAATCGAATATTTTAATATACATATGGAGTTGCAAAAACTCCGATAAAAGAAAAAATAAATTTACGGATTTCTGCACTTTGGAACGAAATAAATTTATGGATTTCTGCATTTTTTGATATAATTATTTGTGTATATCACAAATAATCATTACCTTTGCACCCGAAAGCTCAACGCCGGGGTTTAGAGGGTGGGAGATGTCTTGTCTTTGGATTATCTTTCATAATTCAAAATTCTTAATTCTTCATTACCCCAATCCCTTGTCGCAGCTTTCAAGACATACTTAAAAGGCGTTTATTAGCGCTCTGTTCTGACGAATTGAAATCTCGCAAATTTCACGGAATTTCAGGACTTAGCAACGATAGATGCTCTACGGGATATAGATTATCCCTCTTGTGCCTGTTTTGGTACGTCTTTTGCGTATATACGTATGCGCGCGTGCGCACCTTAACTATAGTGGCACGGAGAATATTTATATTCGGCGTGGGCTTCGCGTTGTCGGTTCTAAATTCCAAGGCAATGCGAGAGCCTCAATTCGTGGAACTGGCAAAAAGCAAGTTCCGCGCTTTTTTGTATGCCTATATGTATTATAAAAACGAAAATTAACAACAAATGATTAATAATCTTATGAAAAAAGTATTATTTATTGCGATGACTATGCTGATGGCATGCACCGCTAGTTTTGCACAAAATGCAAAGGAAATCATGAAAGAGCGTCAAGCAACTGCTAAATTGGCAAAGAAAGAACTTGGTGCTAAAGTGGACAAGACTACTAAGAAAGAGGCTAAACGCTTGGCAAAAGAGGGTTGGACTGTTACTCCTGGTGCACTTCCATTGGCTAAACAATTGGAGCGTTCATACTTGATGGAGTTTGAGTACGATGATACACTCTTCCCAAAATACATCATGGCTAATGCACAATCTATTGGTGAGAACTATGACGCTGCTAAGACT
>JAZNMT010000038.1:0-17596 GCA_045579895.1 Paludibacteraceae bacterium | reverse complement strand
TAATAATGAATATACGAACCCATAAACAACAAAACAAAACGAAATGAAAAAGTTCTTTTTTGCTGTAGCCGCTTTGGTGCTACCTTGTGTATTGGTATCTAACGCTTTTGCTGCTGATCGCGAGCATACGCTCAAAGTTTATAACTGGGCCGATTATATCGACATGAACGTGCTCAACGGTTTCCCTGCTTGGTACTATGAGCAAACGGGAGAGCAGGTAGAAGTGCTATACCAAACTTTCGACATCAACGAGTCGATGCTCACCGAGATTGAGGTGGGACAAGAAGATTACGACGTGATTTGTCCATCGGAATACATCATCGAGCGTATGTTGCGCAACGGACTGCTGCAACCGATCAATAAAGATTTTGGGCAAACACCCGACTACACCAAACTAGTTTCTCCTTTCGCGGTGGATAAGTTCCAACAGATGGCACCCGACAGCAGTGTATGCGTAGCAGACTACACTGTGGGCTATATGTGGGGTACAACTGGTATTCTCTATAACACCGCATTGGTGGACAAATCTGAAATACTTTCTTTAGGCGGTTTGCAGAACCCTGAGTTTGCTGGCAAAGTGTTTATGAAAGATGCCTTCCGCGACATCTACTCTGTAGTGGTACTCTATGCTTATCGCGATGAGATTGCGCGTGGCGAAGTAACCCGCGATGAGTTGGTGGCAAACGTAACCGATGAGCGTATTCAACGCGTAGAAGAGTTTCTCACCAGCATGAAGAACAATATCGCAGGTTGGGAAGTGGACTTCGGCAAAGAGGAGATGACCAAAGGCAAAGCATGGCTCAACCTCAGCTGGTCAGGCGATGCGCAATGGGCTATCGATGAGGCAAACGAAGTGGGCGTTAACCTCGAATACTTTGTGCCTGAAGAAGGTAGCAATGTGTGGTTCGACGGATGGTGTATCCCAGTATATGCGAAGAACACCAAGGCTGCAAGCTACTTCATCAATTACATGTGTATGCCTGAGAACGCCATCCTCAACATGGAGGAGATTGGCTACGTGAGCGTGGTGGCAGACTCTACTATTCTTGCATGGGCAAACGATGAGGAGATTGAAGCGACCTCCGACCTAACCTATTTCTTTGGCGAAGACGCAGATTCCGTGCACGCCAACCACGTCTTCTATCCAGATGCCAAAGTAATTGAGCGTTGCGCACTCATGCACGACTGCGGTGATAAGACCGAGGATATGTTGGCTATGTGGTCACGTGTCAAGGGCGACAACCTGAGTAGCGGATTGGTGATATTCATCATCGTTGTATTGGTGCTCATCATGGTGGTGGTGATTATCCAAGCCATCAATCGCAAACGCCAACACGACATGCAACGCAAAAAACGTAATAGAAGAAGATAAACCCTTCTTGTATGCACCACACAATAACCACACTATAACCGTACAATAACCACACTATTCGTATCCCATATCTGATGAAACGGAGACTCATATATATCATTGGTATTGTTCTTAGTATCTCCGTGGCTAATGCCCAGGACTATGAACAAGCATTTCAACATCTGCAACAGCAGTTTCAAGAGCGTTCTAAAACAACTACTACAGCTCTTAGATCCTACCTCGATTGCTACCCTTACACCCCATATAGCGATGAGATTCATTTAATGGAGGGGGTGCTATATGCAGAAAAAGATAAATACAAGCAGGCAATTCGTGCATTTCAACAAGTTAATAGTAAGAATCTTGCCCGAGAATCGCAACCGATGTTGCATTTCTACTGGGGATACGTTCTGCTAAAGCAGAAGGAGTATGAGGCAGCATTATCACATCTGCTTCGTTTGAAAAACAAGAAATCGCTTTACGCACCACACGCACGCTATTACGCAGGCTACTGCTACTATAGTATGAAGGATTTCCCACGCGCGTTGGCGGAGTTTTTATCTGTAGAACAATTAAGTGGATATCATCAGATTGTACCTTACTACATCATACAAATTGATTATGCTCAAGGCAAATACGATGATGTTTATACCAGGGCAAATCAGTTACTAGAAACCTTTCCGGAAAACAAGAATAACTACGAGTTACATCGTATGTTAGGCGAAATGTACTATCAGGATAGTGCATATAACAAGTCCATTCTGCACCTAGAAACCTATCGTGCACAAAGTATAGAAGAGGAGCGCGAGCCACTACGCAACGACATATACCTATTAGGAGTCGCCAATTATAAGGTGGGAAAATACCAAGAAGCTATCCAGTATTTAAAGATAGTCAAAGAACTGAAAGACTCTATTTCGGAGAGCACATATCTACACCTTGGACATAGCTATCTGCGCATAGAGGACGAGGAGAAAGCCAAATTATCATACGCTGCTGCTATGCGCCTTAATATCAATAGCAGAGTACGTGAGGAGGCTATGTACAACTATGTACAAATCACCTATCTTCAAGGATCTGCATTAGGAGAGAGTATTACAGCTTTCCAAGATTTCTTACGGGAGTATCCTAACACCAAATATGCGAGCAAAGTATATGCCCTGATGGCAGATATGTACATGAGTAGCAAGAACTATAAAGCTGCGTATGAAGCACTTGCAGAGGTCAAACAACCAGATGCCAAGATGCAAGAGACTATGCAATATCTGCGTTATCAAATGGGTATTGATGCTTTTCTGCAAGGTCATATGGAGGAAACCATACATTGGATGACACAAGTAATCAACCAAGAAGACAAATCATCTACTTACAAAACCGAAGCATATTATTTTCGTGCGGAAAGTCAATACAGCATCCAGAAATACTCGGCTTGTATAGAAGACATTGAGGCATACAACAATCAGCCAAACGTCAAGCAGTCAAAGAATTACACCAATTCCATTTACCTGCACGGATATACACTCTTCAACCAACAATCATTCAAGCAGGCGGAGTATATTTTCAGGCAATATATAGCGATAGCAGATAGTAGCAAGAACATGTATGCCGATGCGATGAATCGTTTAGGCGATTGCCTTTTTAGTAGTCGCCAGTTTGATGATGCAGTAGCCACTTATGAACGTGTTGTACAATTAGCTAGCAACGGAGTGGATTATGCATTATTCCAGCAGGGATATGCATTAGGACTCTTACACCGTTACCCAGAGAAGATTCAAAAGATGGAACAAGTATCTTCACGTTATCCTCGATCAGATTATGCAGATGATGCCCTATATGAGATTGCACGCGCCTACTTGCAACTGGAGCAAAACGATAACGCTATCAAAATATACACACGTATATTAACTGAATATCCAAATAGCAATAAAGCATCGAAATCGGCATTGGAGTTAGGAATGACTTATCGTACTGTGCAGCAATATAATAACGCTATTCAAGCATATAAGAACACTATTGAGAAATATGCAGGTAGCGAAGAAGCATATGCAGCTTTAGAAGGGCTAGAGCAAGTGTATGTAGAAACCAATAGAATCAACGAGTATTTAGCATACACAAAAACGCTCAATAAAATTAATATGCAAGCCTCTACACAAGAGGATTCGCTCGTGTATGTGACAGCTGAACTACAATATATTATGGGGCACTATGAAGAGGCAGCAGCAGGTTTGACCACATATCTCACCTCTTTCTGTCCTGGTGGACGCTATTGTGTATCTGCACAATATTATGCTGCTAATAGTTTCTATCAACTGCGTCAGTATGATGCGGCTATGGAGCAGTTTAGTGCTTTGGCGGACATCGAGGGTAATCCATATATGGAAGAGGCATGTATGAGGGTAGCAGAAATAGCATACGATAAGCAGGAATATCACACTGCTGCATACTATTTCCAACAAATGTTGCGTGTAGCTTCGTCTGCCAATATGCGTATTACTGCGCAACTAGGTATCCTACGTTGTAGCCAGCATATGGATGATATCGCCACTACTATCGCTGCAGCTACGCAATTACTAGAGCAAGAAGAATTAACAGATAATATCCGCCAAGAGGCGTTATACTATCGTGCAAAGGCACAGTTGAAAGATAAACAATATGGCCTAGCGGTAGTAGATTTAACACCGCTATCCAAAGAAGTACGTACACCAATAGGAGCAGAAGCGAAGTATTTATTAGCAGATGCATATTTCCAGTTGGGGTCGTTGGATTTGGCAGAAGAAGAAGTGGTGGCATTTACCCAGATGCAAACATCGCAACAATATTGGTTGGCAAAGAGCCTTATACTGCTATCTGATATCAATGTGCAACGCAACGATACTTTCCAAGCCAAACAATATCTTTTAGCACTACAAGCCAATTATAAGCAAGAAGATGATATACCTGCGATTATTGAACAAAAGCTACAAGAGATAGAACAACTATCAACGGATGACCAACAATTACCATCGGAATTAGAGGAGGATACACTATGAAAAAGCCTATTATATTATTACTTTTGATTGGTCAGTTATCAATCATCAACTGCCAATTATCAACAGCACAAAATGATACTACCCTCAGCAGAGTGGTGACTGTAGAGCGTGATTTCCAGCCCGTGATACAAAGCATGGGCAAGATCAATCAGCGACCTGCTATTCTCTCGCACGAAGTACAGCTCAATCCCGTAGTATATTCCACATACTCCGATTCGCTTACTATTGGTCACACACTGAACCCACTGCGTGCGGCTGAAGCGCGCTTCACACCGCAAGCACCACTCAATGGAATATTAGATGGGGGAATTGGTCATTATAATACACACTTGTTATTTGGCTATCAACTCAAGCATAAAGAGAAGATGACACTTGATTTATATGCGAATCATGATGCCTACTGGGGTATTAATGATATACTAACACAGTCCCAATTGGGAATGCAAGTCAAACGCCATTTCTCGAAAGCTGATTTATATGTTCAGGTAGATGGAGCACACGAATATTGGTCGCACTATACACCGGCTATGATTGATGAAGAAAACTTCGCTCGCGCAACAGGTTATATTGGGCTACGCTCGAACGACAAGACCGATCCTGTACAATACCGCCTACAGACTGGATACACGGCATATTTCGCCGGATTTATCGGTACTATTATCCCAGCTCAGATCGAACAGAATATCCGTACGTACGCCGATATACATTGGCAGAAAGAGTATCATGGCGCAGGTGCCAATATCATGATACAAAATACATTCTACCCTAAAGAAGAGGAATATATCGCTCCACGCCATGCGTTACGAGTTGAGCCTTTCTACCAATATACCGACAAACATATCCGTTTGCACGCAGGTGTGAATTTGGATATGAACATTTTACAGGCCGAGCAAAAGAAGCAAGCTTCTGATGTACGTTTTCGCCCCTCACCAAATGTCACGTTTGAGTGGCGTATGATGGATGATATATTCCATCTGTATGCAGATGCCAAAGGCATGTATGACATGGGAACGATAGAGGAATACATTGGTTATAATCGCTATGGGTATTTTGATGATGCAATAGGCAATTACAATCCATTGCCATATACACCTGTGGATGCGCAAATAGGCGTCAAAATACGCCCATTTAAGACGCTACTGCTGGATATCCATGGTGGCTACGCATTACTGAAAAATCAGTACTATATGTACGCTCATCTAAACAATAAAAATGTCTTTGGCGAACTAACAGAAGAATACACCTATGGCTTCTCTTATCAGCAGAGCGACTACCATCGCTGGCAATTAGGTGCATCGTTGCATTATCACTACCAGGATATTATTGAACTTAACGCTAGCGGCAACTATTATTTCTGGCAACACAAGAGTGACACTCCTATCTATGACCGTCCAAATTGGGATGTAAAGGCACGTTTGGACATACATATTGACTCTAAATGGAGTATCTATTCTGACAATCAGTTTGCTGGCAGCCGATTAGCATGCACATCGAAAGGAGATAAAGTTCTCAAACCTATTATTTCACTGAACATAGGAGGTCAATACGCAATCAATCGTTGGTTAGTAGCTTATCTGCAACTTAACAACTATCTCAATCGTAAACACGATATTTTCTACGGTTATCCAGCGCAAAGTATTAACTTCTTGTTAGGAATAAAGTGGCACTTCTAATTGTGAGTATGGTAGGCATAGTAGTATTACCCTACTGATTATAACTATAACAAACTAGTCCACAATTGCCACCTACTAATCAGCTGCTAGATATTAATTATTAATTATTAACTATCAACTATTAACTATCAACTGCATACAAAAACGGCTGTGAATATTCACAGCCGTTTTTGTATTATGTGATTGGATATTACTTCTTCCAGTTCAAGTGGAATGCCACTTTCAACCCAGCATCTAGGTAACCCAACTTATTCACGCATGCGTTGTTTACTGAATTTACAGTTACTTCAGCTACATTAGCAGTTGTAGGAGGCACGATTGAAACGATTTGACTAGCTGTTTCTGCAGCATGTTTGTATGTGCTATACAAACCATAGTTAGCATACACGCCAAAACTCAATGAGTGACCTGATTGCAATTTATGCTCATATCCCAACTCTGCACCTAAAGCGATGGTCAAATCAAATTGGTGCTCGTTCATACCCTTTTGAGTAAACTCTTTGTCCAAACGACCCATAACTGGGTTATCTACCAAAACTACACCAGTCTCCACATCAGTTGCTTGGATGGTAGTATTGGTCATTGATTGAACATAAGGAGTATAAACTGGCAAAATGAATTTAGGACCAGCGTTCAAGAAGAAGCCCTTAGGAGTAACCATAGAGAACATCAATGGAACTTCCAATTGCAATTGGCGGTTGATAGTAGATACCCCTTCCATAGTTACCTTATAATCGGTAACATCGTTACCAGAGCCTAATTTAGAAGTCTCAGTCACGCCCTTGAGGGTTTTACCATATTGCATGTATCCGAGGCTCAATCCAGTCAAGAGACCTAATTGTACTTTATCCTCATCTTTTGCCCAATAGTGAGCATATTGCAAGTCGAGCAACACATCAAAACCAATAGCAGGAGCTACAGAAGGCTCTGCCTTTGGCAGCAAAGATGCCATACCACCACGTACACCTACTGTAAAGCGGTTTACTTGGTATGGTTTAGGTAGTGCGTCAATGCTATCTTGGGCAGCTTTTGCTGCTGCGGCTGCGGCAGCTTCTGCTTCAGCGGCTGCTGCGGCTGCGGCCTCGGCTGCGGCTGCGGCTTCTGCTGCGGCTGCGGCTTCTGCGGCAGCTGCGGCTTCTGCGGCTACGGCGGCTGCTTCTGCAGCGGCTATAGCGTCAATAGCCTCTTGAGTCTTGTTTACGTTCAATGGAACCAAACTACCTTGAGCAATCCATGAGTAGATACCACGGAGCAAGACACCAGTAGGTTTGGTTTTGGTACCCAACTGACGGATGGTATGAGGTACGCCATATACCCATGAGGACATACGCTCACCAGTCAAATAGCGCAAACTATCTTTGTGAATCATGACTGTATCACCCAACTCCATTGGGGCACCAGAGCTATACACAAACTCTACTTGTGGCTCTGCAGTAGAGGATTCTTGTGCGCATACTGCAGGTACCTGTGTGGTGGCAAAAATTGCCACCAACAGGAAAACCTTCAACATTTTATTATTCATATTTGTTTTCATTTCTTTTCCTCCCATTATTATTTAACGATATAACGTAGGGTTACTTTATCACCTTCTGCTTGAACTTCTACCATGTAGTAGCCTGGCAATGTAGCAGCCTTGAACATGAACTCAGAAGCTTGAGCAGATGTATAAGTTGCTACTAACTCACCTGTGGTGTTATATACACGGATGTCAGTTACACTTGATGGGTTCAAGTTCAATACGCGAAGTTCAGAATCTGGGCGAGCGACTGTAGGCAACAATTGAGGTGCATTTTGAGCAGCTGCAGTTGTCAAAGTCACAGTACGCCAGATGCTTGCGCAAGGTTCGCCTGAAACAGTATGCTCAACCAAAGCGTAGTACTCGCCTGCGACAGGAGAACCTTCATCCTCGTTGTAGTAGAAGCCTGTACCTACCTTAGTATCATCGCCATTACCATGGAGAGCCTCGTATGCCTCATCAACAGTGCCATTAACCTTGAACCAAGTTACCTCAGCCTCTGCTGGAGTCCAACCATAACGTACATTGAATGCATTGAGGTTGAAGAGCAACAGACGGTTACCATACTTGCTTACTGCTGCTACTTGGTCGTACTCGGTAGCATCGTTGTCTGGATCTTGGATACTCAAGATCAATGTAGCTACGCTATCGCAACCTGCTGCATTGGTCAAGGTTACATGGTATGTATCAGCCTTATCATATGTTGCACCATTCCACTCATAGCTATCGCCTGGGCAGATAGTTGTCTCTTGAGTACCAGCGGTAGAAACATTGATCGTTAAGTGGAGGATTGCGGTGCTATCGCAACCAGCAACGGTAGTAGTAGGGTAGTTATACTCACCACTAGCGGTGTAAGTTGTACCATTCCACTCATAGCTATCACATGCAGTTACATATACATCTTCTGTCTTAGAGTGGTTGATAGTCAAGTGGAGGATCTCTAGACGGTAGCATCCAGCCTCAGTAGTAGTTTCGAACTTATAGTCATCACTGGTGGTGTAAGTTGTACCATGCCACTCATAGCTATCGCAAGCTACCTCGGTAAACTCTACTGTATCGCTCTTGTTAATGGTCAAGTGCAGAGTTACTACGCTATCGCAACCATTAGCAGCGGTAGTAGTGTATGTATAGTCATCTGATGTGGTGTAAGTTGCACCATTCCATTCGTAAGAATCACATGCTACAGCAGTCTCCTCGGTGTAAACCGTCTTGTTGATAGTCAAGTGGAGAATCTCGATTTGGCAGTTCTCACCATAGGTGTAGTCACCACTAGTTGTGTAGATTTGACCATGCCACTCATAGCTATCGCAAGCTACAACGCTGGTCTCCACAGGAGCTACAGGAGTTACAGGGAGGGTGATAGTTGTTGTTACGTCGAAGTCGCAACCAGCAACCACCTTCAGAGTCATGGTGTGTGATGTAGCATCGCAAGCGATAGCAGCATCTGCACCAGCAATCCATTCTACACTCTCGATATCAGCGATAGTCTCTTTGTCTTGAGCTGCGTAGTATGCCTTGATAGCATCAACGGTACCTGTAACGTCAGCCTTTTGACCAGCTACCAATGTAGGAATAGCACCTGGGATATTCTTCAATACGCCCTCAGTGATAACTACTGGAGCTACCATTGGAGTGATAACGAAGGTATAAACAGAATCGGTTGTTGCACTGATGCTCTTCACAGACTCCCATGTTTGGCTAGCTGGGATCAACGAAGAGATAGTGTGGATTTCGCCAGCGATTGGATCTACGTAATCAGAAGCGTCACATACATACTCGCTGATAGTGCCGTACAATTTCTCTTTATCAGCCAACTTAATAACTAAGGTGTAAACGGTAGCGTCAGCTACGAGAGTAACGGTCAATTCGCGATCTGCAGCATTCACAGCCACAGCGGTAGCAGCAGCGGTAGCTTCTACTGCAGCAGCCAAGTCAGCTACGGCAGCCTCAGTAGCAGCATCCAAGCCTGCGGTGATGTCAAGTGCTTTCACACCAGCCAATTTACCATCAGCATCTGCATATGGAGCTACCATGAGAACTTGCTCGCCTACGGTTACGATAGAAGTACCTTGATATTTCTTGCCAAGATCTTGTGATAGAGCAACGCAAGAAGAAATCTCTACATTGTTGGTCTCTGGCTCAACGATCTCCACTGGGTTAATCAACTCTGCGTCGAGGATCCAGTTCATAGCACCAAGAGGAGAAGCGGTCAACTCATATTGAGTACCAACGGTAGTCTCAAGAGCTACAGCATCAGCAACGTCATAGAAGAAGTAGTGGTCGTTGTGGTTAACCGCAGGCTCCTCATAAACGCCATTGATTACACGGTAAGAAGATACGCGTGCCCATGCGCTAGTAGCGTGGATACCAGTTGTGAAGATCTCCATGTTGTCAGAAGTACCCTTAACAGCCAAGGTCAAACCTTGCTTGCTGCGGAACCAGTTAGAAGACATCTTAGAGGTGAACAAGATAGCTGGATCACCTGCGAGGTCGTTCCAGAGGTAAACGCGTGTTTCACCACGTTTCAAACCTTCATTTACATAGTCATCACCTGATTGAGTTTGCATATAGTTGATAGCTACGAGTTTGCCATCCTCAGTAGCAGCGATATCAGAGATAGCGAGTAGGTCACCTGCGTTCTCTGGATCAACTGCGATGACACCCTCTTGAGAGAGTTCTGCAACAGCCTCGCCGTCAACCACCTTGTAGAGGTGAGGAGTACCGTCAGCCTCGTGGGTCAGGACAACAACAGCATCAGCGAATTGAACAGCGCGTTTAACTACGCCTACCATGCCATCTGCTGTAGATGAAACTGGGAATACGAGTGGGGTGTTCAGCTCGAACTCGCAACCTGCAACTACCTTCAGTGTCATAGCGTGCGATGTAGCATCGTCAGCCAATACCACATCAGCACCAGCTGTCCATTCTACGCTTTCTACGTCAGCGATAGCCTCGGTGTCGTTAGCAGCATAGTAAGCCTTGATTGCCTCAACTGTACCTGTTACATCTACTGCTTGACCAGGTACCAAAATTGGTGTTGCACCTGGGATAGTAGCCAAGATTGCCACTGTCAGTTCCTCTGGAGCTACGATAGGTGTAATATTAAAGGTATAGATGCTGTCGCAAGCCAAACCAGTTACTACGGTATCGCTCCATGTGAGTTGATCAGGAAGCAAAGAAGCAACAACGTGTTTCTTACCTGTGATAGGATCTACGAACTCTGTACCATCGCATACATACTCGTTGATGGTAGCCACCTCGTAGCATGGAACAGGAACAGGAACAGTATCGCAATCTTCGATAGTCAAGTGCAAGATTTCAATAACGTCGCAGTCTGCGTTGACATTGTGGAGATATAGGGTCTTGTAGTCAGGACCAACGTATGCGTCGAACTCCTCATAGGTCATAGTACGGGTGTAAACACCTGGCTCTACCAAGCTAGAAGCGCTCAATACAAAGCCGTCGTTATCCTCAGAGCAGTAGTAGTGCAACTCCAATGCCAATTCAGAAGCAACTGCCAAATCATTGTCGAAGGTGAGGGTGAACTCAGATTGGTTAGCAATGATTTCAGATACGTCAATCTTATACCAAGGAGCGGTAAACTCTGACAATTTGATAGTTTGCTTCCAATCCAACCACTCTGCATCATCGCAGGTCGCAGACTTGGTAGTGTCAGCGTAGTCACCAGAAACGGTATAGGTAACGCCTTTCCACTCGTAGCTATCGCAAGCTGTTACGGTGTACTCGATTGGAGCATCTGGGCAACCTGGCTCTATAGGGAGACCTGGGTTGATTTCCAACTCGCCATCGGTTATAACGTGTACGTATGCATATACCTCCATGCCAGCGAGACGGTTCTCGATGCGATGGAGCAAGTCTTTGATTTTCTCTACAGGAACGTGTTGTTTAACGCGATCGATCAGTTTATAGAGGTTGTCGTAAGAGATGTATGTAGTGCACTTGTTCAGCAAACCAACTACACCATCAGCATATGGCAACAACTCATCGTATTGTAGGAGGATATCTTTTGCCTTCTCATATGGGATATACTCACCAAACTTCTCAATCAATGGAGCCACATCATCATAAGAGATATACTCTTTCACTTTCAAGATTTGCTCCTTTAGTTCAGCTACGTTGATGTATTTCTCGTAGTTATTGATAACTTCCTTGATTGTTTCCTCAGTGAAATAATCTTTGTATTCCTCTACGAGTTCTTTGATTCGATCATAAGGAATATGGTGACCATATTTCTCATGAAGTTTCATCAATTTATTAAATAAGGTATAGCCTTCCAGTTTATCTAGCAATTGCTCTTTATCTAGGTCTTGAGCATATTGTTTGATAGTAGATTTAACCAAACTATATGTAACCTCTTTTGTCAAAGAGCTCTTCACAGGAACGGTAAAGTTCTTTTGTACATCTACGAATACAGGGCAAGTAGGAGATACTTCCACATGTACGTTAGCTTTCTTTACGGCTGATGGGTTAACCAGAGATACTACGATTTCTTCACCGTTTCTAACTTTCTTGAGTGGGTGCATTACATCCACCTTGTACCATGTGTCTTGTCCATCTTCCAACTTCATACCATTCTTCTCCCAGTCAGCCCAGTCGAATACTACGCCAGAAGCACATGGGTCGTCGATAACGATATCCTCGAGGCCCAAGCCAAAGTGGATAGTTTGGTCGGTTTGGATTTGCAGATATACATCCTTGGTAGCCACCTTACCGTATGCTTCTTCAAAGCGTACCAACTCATCGAGCAGACGTCCCAAGAAGTTAGGAACGAGTTGGTTAATCTCGAAGTTAGCAGGAACAGGTATAGTAACGGCGGTGCTAACGGTGTATTGGCAATCGGTAACGAGACCTACGGTCACGTGAGCACGTTGGTTGCTCTTGTTAGCCATATACACGCGAACCAAGTCAGCATTGCTGCGGAGAAGATCCAAAGACATTCTGTACCACTTTGTGCTAGGCTCTTGTACGATTTGTACGCCAGCAGCTACATCAGTAGCGTCCAAGCATGGTGCAGGATCAGCCGCGATAGCCTCTTTAGTATTAGCCTTCAACTCAATCTTAGAGTCGGTGGTAACACCGATGAATACGCGGTTGAGTGGAGATAGTTTAAGCAAGTTGTAGTCAATCGTTTGTCCTACGTTCATGTTAGCAGGAACAGGCAATGTCAATGGCACTTTAGTACCACCGCAATCCAATGCTACCTCTACGTTCAGCAATGCGAAAGAATTTGCGTGGTTGGTGAACTCGAGATACAAGTGTTGCTTATTTTGCTTGAGGGATGTAATATCCATCTCGTACCATTGTGTAGTGCCAGCCTCTTGTGTTGCGCCTACGGTCCAGTCGAATGGGAGAGCAGCCACACATGGGTCGGTATTACGCATACCAACGATAGCGGTCAGGTCTTGGTCTGTAGTAAATCGGAGATATACCCATTCGCTGTTCACAGCCTCGAGCATACCGCCCTTAATTCCCTTAACGATAGTTTCGCCAGCAGCTACAGTCAAGTTTTGCTCAACAGCGCTCTTCACAGGGCAAGCAAAAGCGGTCTCCACCTTCAAGTTAGCTGGAGTAGCGGTTGCGTTGGTTACGTAGAACTCTGCTGCGTAGCCACGGCCAGAGATGAGATCCTCGCGCAATACCTTATATACGTGCGCGCCCGCGGTAAGGTTAAGTTCCGCATCGAGTACCAACTCAGGAGCAGTAGCGCAATTGAAGTCAACATATTTATCTGGATCAATTACTACCACCTCTTCCTCAACGCTCAATGTGATAGGTTGGTCGTTGGTAAGTTTGAGGAATACATAATCCTCTTTGAGTACGTCTAGGAATACGCGGCCGAACTCGTCATTCTTCTCATCGCCTACTGCGATAACCCAGTCTTTCTCGATCACTGCACTAGCAGGGCAGTCAAGACTCATGTCGAATGCTACGTTTGCAGTAGCAGCGCCATCGTTAGCAACCACGAACTTGAGTTGTTTGTTGCCAGCCTTGATTTCGCTGAGGTTCAGACGGAACCATTTTTCGCCTGCAGGTACAGACTCGCCAGCCCAGTTGAAGTCAACTGCTTTGGAGCAGGCATCATCTACGATTTCCTCAGTCTCGTACACTTTAGCGGACAATGCAATCTCCTTGTTAGCAGTCAATTGCAAGTACAACTCAGAGAGTCCAAAGTTCATCAGTTGCTTGAGGGTCAATTCGCGCCCAGCAGCTTCGAAGCTCTTAACGCTCCAGAGTTGGAAATCCTTACCCTTAATTGAATAATTCAATTTCTTGGTACCGGATTGGGTTTGTCCCAAGACAGAAACAGATGCCTCTACGTTTACGGTTACAGACGCTGTTTCGTCAGTCAGGTTTGTTAGATAAAGGGCCAATGTAGGATCGTTAGCCTCTGCCTTCAGAGGTGTCAAATCCACGCGATACCATGATCCAGCACTCAGTGCGGGTTTATGGCCGTCAGCCCAATCAAAGTCAATAGCATTGGCTTTGCTGGTACCATTACCCGCGCCAACAGCCATCATGGCTACTGACATCATCAGGGCAATAGTGGATAGTAAAAATTTACGCATCACTTTGATTTTTGATTGTTAATATTATTGTTAATTAGTTATTTTTATCTTGCTATGTACCAATCTTTTTCGTTAGGATATAATACCACATGATAAATTAGGGCGCAAAGATACTGCTTTTTTTTGAATTACGCAAACGAAATGGCTTTTTTTTATAAAAAAGTATCATTTTTTAAGAGAGCTATCCATTGCAGACGCCAGTAGTAGCTTTACTTTGCCACTACATTTTTCTGAACTCTGAGGTAAATTCCTGCTGAAAACGCCTCAATAAACCCGTTTTCAGCAGATTTCTTGACACAAAATTGCTCAAATCGACTTAATTAATCTGTTTTCAGCAATTTTATGCTCAAAAATTTGCTCATATTAAAAAATATTTGATTCTTGCCCTATCGCCCATTGCCAATATCCAATAGCCCGAAGGGTGCCCCATAGCCAGCATCCCAAATCGTTATATTCTTCGGGAATCGCTCTTTTTCAATCACATTTCCGAATGTTATAAGCCATTTTCAACGCTATTTCTTTCGGGAATCGCACTTTTTCGACCACTTTCCCGAAGAAAATGTTGTATATATCAAAAAAAAGTATTACCTTTGCAGCGCAACTAAAAAAATTATTGATATGTTAATCGGAAGAATAGAAGAAGCTACACGTCTAAAATCCTTACTGCAGTCCAGCAAGTCTGAGTTCATCGCTCTTTATGGTCGCCGCCGCGTGGGCAAGACTTACCTTGTGCGCGAAACCTTTAATTATCAGTTTGCATTTCAGCACACGGGGTTATATGGCGCCTCAATGAGCGACCAGTTGCGCGAGTTCCAAACATCCTTGCGCATGTATGGTCAGAAGTCACAGGCAACACCTAAATCTTGGTACGAGGCATTTGCGCAGTTGCAAGAACTATTGACGAATATGTCCGCCGAAAAGAAAGTTATCTTTATTGATGAGTTGCCATGGATGGATACCAGCAAAAGTGGTTTTATCAGTGCATTAGAACATTTTTGGAACGCATGGGCATCTGCCCGAAGAGACATCATATTGATTGTTTGTGGTAGTGCGACATCGTGGATTATGGACAAGGTGATTCTCAACCACGGCGGACTACATAATCGACTGACTGGCAGGATATTGTTACAGCCATTCACTTTGCGCGAATGTGAATTGTTTGCACAGTCGCAGGGATTAGTTCTTAGTAGAAAAGATTTAATCGAGGCATATATGATTATGGGAGGTATCCCATACTATTGGACTTTTCTACAAAGAGGTATGTCATTGGCTCAAAACATAGATAGGCTATTCTTCCAAACATCGGGTGAATTGTTTTTGGAGTTTCAAGCTCTATATGCATCATTATTCAAGAATGCCACATTGCATATCTCCATTGTAGAAGCATTGGGAAAACGCAAAGCAGGACTATTACGCCAAGAGATATTGGATATTGCTCAGTTACGCGACAGTGGCGTATTTAGCAAGGCACTAAATGAGTTAGAGTATTGCGGTTTTATTCGCAAATACTACGCATATGATAAAAAAAGGAAAGATGCCATCTATCAACTGATTGACAATTATACGTTGTTTTACTATCAATATATTCGCGCCAACGAACATAACGATGAGCATTTTTGGTCTTCTTCATTGTCCAGTGCTCTCCACCGAGCATGGGCGGGTATTGCTTTTGAGCGAGTATGTATGCAACATATTCCACAGATTAAGCGTGCATTAGGCATTGAAGGTGTATTGACCAATGTCTATTCGTGGCAGGCCAAAGCCACAGATGATTATCCTGGTGCCCAAATAGATTTGCTACTTGACCGTCAAGATAACATTGTCAACATCTGTGAAGCTAAATTTTCCGCTATGCCATACTGTATGTCGCAGGAAGATGAAAATGCCCTTAATCGACGTCAATCAGTGTTTGTTCATCACACCAAGACCACTAAAGCTGTACATCCTATCCTGCTGACCACCTACTCACCTATTGAGAATGTATATTTGCGCAGTGTACAGAGGGTGATAACAATGGAAGAGCTATTTGGGTAATATAGTCTCATTCAACTCAATGTGAGAGTATCCGTGCCACAAAAAATCGCAGAAAGTTCCTTTTTCTGCGATTTTTTGATTCTTGCCCTATCGCCCATGGCCAATATCCAATAGGCGAAGCCGTACATTAGCGAAGCGTCCTAAAAAAGTATTTATTGTACTTCGTTTTCGCCGGCGATGCCTTCGCGTATTTCGGACAATATATTCTCCAATATATATAAATCGCTCATTAAGTGAAGTCCATAGGCAGGATTGGCTAATTGTTGAGCTGTTTGAGTTGAATAATACAAATCCAGGGCACGTTCTGTATCTATTTGCAAGGTATTGGCTAACAACATAATGATGTTTGCTTGTTTACGCCATAAAACGTTATCTCTCATTGCAGTACTGTCTTATTCAGATATAGATTTAACAAAAGTGAGGTACTGATTAATAACCTCCTGATTGAGAATGCAGATTTGATGATTCACTTTTTTGTATCTCAACTGTCCTAATGCTTGTTCAGCAGTAATGATGCCTTTTTCATAATCCTCAACCGTATCAATCACACTATCATTGGCAACGCCACCCTCTACGACATCATATTTAGCAGAAACATTCTTTCCTCTGCGGCAATCCACAACATATTCAAGCCACTCAGTGTTATAAGAGTCGAAGATCTTAAATATATATCCATCTTTTATCGCTTTTGTTTTATCAAAGTGGAATACACTAACAACACCTTTTGCGTTACGGGCTTTACGCATTGCGACAATATTGGCCCAGTTAGATGCTTGTTTGCGAATGGATGTAAGATAAAAGCCTCTTCCAAAGTCGAGATTTTTTCTTCCGATTTTAGTTAAAGGAGTTGACACCTCCACATTTGAACCATGGTATAGCGTAATCATTTGTTTATTCCTTTCCTACTTGTTCCCAACAATGGAGTGTTTCGATAGTATCTTCCACGACCCATTCGAGGCTTTGTGTATGGAGGGTATCATAGTATCGTAACAAGCGTTGACGTATCAAATCTTGTGCTTTAAGCCGCTTATACATCACAGTACTTGCAACTTGCTGCTTCTTAGCAGAAGCTTCTATTGCCATTACTGCAAAATGCAATTTTCGATATTGTTTAGAAGAGAGTCTCATAGCCATATTCTAGTTTTTCCGCTGCAAAGGTAATACTTTTTTACGAAATACGCAACATAGGGCCACAAAAAATCGCAGAAAGTTCTTTTTTCTGCGATTTTTTGATTCTTGCCCTATCGCCCATAGCCAATATCCAATAGGCGAAGCCGTCTATTAGCGAAGCGTCCTAATACAGTATCTTCTGCACTTCGTTTTCGCCGGCGATGACGTACACGCCATTGGCTGGTAGGGTAACATCTACGCTAGTCTGCACCATGCCGCTGAAGAGCAGTGCGCCT
>JAZNMT010000037.1:0-37651 GCA_045579895.1 Paludibacteraceae bacterium | reverse complement strand
TGAGTCAAACTCTGGCACTTGGTAGCGCAGAATCTCGAGGTCATAAAACTTGTCCACGGTGTAGTCGAATGTTTGTTCTTGTTTGCAGCATGCGCTGAGTGCTACGAGCGCCATGCCAAATAGGATTGTTTTTTTCATATGTTTTGAAATTTGTTGTCTGTATATTCCGCTGCAAAGGTAATTATAAGTCACCAGACCAGCCATGTCCTAAGTCCCAATGCTCATCATAGACAAACTCAAAGAATGGCAATGCAAAATGCTGGTTGATTAATTCTGTTAACTCGTCTTGTATATCTTCCGCCCATTTACCGACAAAAACAATGAACTTGTCGATGTTCCATGCCACACGACCTCGAGGTATCATTGTGTAATCGCCCGTAAAACGAGTGGGCTTATGTGCTGCCAAAGCACGAAAATACTGCTCTTTCCAAATCTGACGATGCAATTTAGGATAGTTGATGAACGGTAATCCTTTATCAGCTGCTTCCTCAATCATTTTGGGAGTAAGTTCCTTCTTATACACACCAAAGAACTCATGTTCTTGAGCGTCGTACCAAAAGATACCAACTGAAGGCATATCCTCATCAAAGGACTTCATACTCGCCATTTGAGCCTCTTTCTGTTCTTGTGTTAACGTTGTCATAACAATTGCTGTTAAATAAAAGGAAGATTTATTTTGACCTTTGCGGCTGCAAAGGTTGTGTTTTTTTCTGAAATATGCAAGTTTTTTTGAATTGACTTCAGATTTCCTGTTTTTACTTTCGATGCAGTTCTATATATTATAGTAATGCCGTATCTTCGGCATTTTAGCGGTTTTGCGCCGAAAAATCGCTTGCGATTAATCGTTCGAGCCCATTTGGCGAGATAAGAAGATTGGAGAATTTGGATGGTAAATGGTACATACAACAGGCGGGAAGCATCTGTATTACAAGAGTTTCCGCTTGGGTGATTTTTTTTGTTATTTTTTTTCTTTATGCCGAAGATTGTGCCGAAGGTTATTGGGTGTATTATCATATTTATCCAATCTATGAACTTTCTGCAAACATTATTCCTCGCGGTCTTGACGGTCGGTGTAATAGCATAGTCTTCGTTCTAAGTCAATGCGATATTCGCAGAGGTGAAGGATATCTACGATAGGTAGATTTTGATGGTCGAACATGTGGTGCATGGCGTGGCAGACTTTGATGTGAGCAAATTCAAGAATTCTACTCCATCTTCCTACTTTCCAATCGTCTATTTCATCGTCTAATTTGTTGATTACCTCCAACTTTTTATCTGACATAGATGGATTATCTGTTGGATTGGGGCACTTAAATATATGCACGCAAGCGCCAAGACAATCACGGTCATTATATATCCCTTGTTGAATGGATAACATTCTCTGGATATCTGAACCATAGATATCATTTCCCTCATACGCCTTACAATCGGATTGCCACACCAGATATCCCTCGTATTCATCGCTCCAATCCTGCTCATAACCATACGATAAATCCCTACGGTATAATGTTGAAATTTTATCTTCCAACTGTTTCGTTAATTCCCGAAGGCGTTGATTAATTGCTTCTAAACGTGCCACTTCTGTGGGCGTAGCGAGAAACATTTGATCAAGCAAACTATTGCGTTTCAAGAATAAATCCTGTAGTTTCTCTCGTTTGCTCCTTCTTAAATCTTCTATCTCTAATGCAGAAGCTAAAGTACAGTTGGAATCGTCCCTACCTGTGATTTGGATGATTTGTTTTTCAATGCGTTGTACTTGTTTCTTTCGCCACTCCCATTGTTTATCTTCGGGCATCTTTTCTACGCGTAATTCTTGTCGCCTATCAAACCACCTGCTCATATTATAACATCGTTGGTCTATCCTATCTGCGATTTTCTTCCACCAACCTTGTGGATTCCATATACGGCGGAAGCGAATTAAGCGATTGAGATATTGTATTTCTGCATGCCATTTAACCCAATCATCATACACGTCGCATGGAATGGAGATAGACCATGATTGGTTTTCGCCTTTTTTCCAATGGATATCGTATGTATCACTAACTCGTTGGATTTCTTTCTCTATCCAATGTCTTGCTACTTGTAAAGAATGCAAAGTTTCCTTTCGGTATGCGTTGAAATTGTATTTCTTCATATTGTTAAGATTGTTTTGGTGTGTTGATAAAAAAGTGATGATAATTGTCAAGTAGGCGTTGAATATCTTCTTTGCCTACTGGATTTGAGGATTGGATGGCAAATGGCGGAACGTCGCAATGATGTTGCAAGCAGTATTCCACAACCAGTTTGGCGCAATCGTAACCTGTTCGCTCATCATAACTATCTTCTGTCAAGTCATGGTCAAAGCATATGGCAGCGGGTAAACCGTGTTGCAAAATAAAATTCTCGAACTCGTCGTAGTTCTTCACCCATACCACATGCACATCTGTTCCTATCGGAGAGAAACGAGCAAGGTAGTTGTAGGTGTGCGGATCACGGCAATCATCTAACCAAAGTAATGTAAGTTTTTTCATAAAAAAGCAGCGATTTTTGAAAACCGCTGCAAAGATAATACACATGATTGCCAAATTACGGCAGTCGAGTGAGGATGTTGTATAAAAGTTACTATTATTTCTCTCTTATGCGGTCGAGGCAGAAATCTTTTCTACCGCATTGTTTGCAATGAGTGCCTTCCCAGATGGAATCAAAGTGGCTCATGGCTGCGTCGATAAAACCTGGTTCGTCGGTCAATATTCCTGCTTCGAAATTACGATTAGCTGCGGATTTCATACCCATGCCTGCGCCAGTGAGATTGGCAGAACCGATATACACGAGTTCGCTATCCATGACCACAATCTTCATATGTACACGTGGACACAGGCGGCGTTCCATCTTGCTCCAAAGGGCTGGGTATTTATCAAAATCTTCGCGAAAAGCTTGTCCTGGTTCTTTGGCATGAATAAGGCGTACTTCCACACCTTTCTTGACAAGATCGTTGAGAATCTGCAGAAGAGGAACAACCGTCTTCTCGGACTTCTTTACATACAAATCCTTCAGGTCAGCGGTTGCAATCCAAAGCAACCGCTTGACCTTCGGTATTCGCGAAATAACTTCGCTATAATGCTCTGTATCAGCGATGTATTGGGTCATTGGATTTTACCTCGCTATTCTTCTAATCCTAATTCGCAAAATCATATTAATGCATACTTGCCCTGATACTTGCTATTTGTGCCCTTTTTTGGGCAATTTGTATCTTGTATGACGCGATATATTTCTTATTTGTCCTTGATTTATCTCGTGCATAACTGGCTCTTGCTCGTTGTAAATCACCCTGCAAATAGGCTATATCTCTTTGTAAATAAGCTATCTGTCTACGCTTAGCATCCTTATCTGTCTGCGAGTTGCTTGAATAAGACGAGGATGAAGTGCTTGTACTTCCAATTATTTTCAGTAACAAAACAAGAACTATGATACCAATAATAATCCAAAATAGTATTTTGATAAACTTCCAAATCTTCAGTAGAAGTGCTTTGAATCCTATTGGAGAGGATTCTATCTCATTTGAATTATCTGCTCTCTCACATATGTAATCCTCAGGTAAATCTAAAGGAGTATCACCAACTTCGTT
The DNA here is from genome assembly GCA_045579895.1 of Paludibacteraceae bacterium. GTDB lineage: Bacteria > Bacteroidota > Bacteroidia > Bacteroidales > Paludibacteraceae > Colicola. The sequence goes on along the minus strand of JAZNMT010000037.1, from coordinate 34,047 downwards.
AGGTTCTTCAACTATAGTTTCTCTTTTATTATCAATAAAAATTTCCTTATCTTGTCTTACTAGTGTTTTATCGACCTCTACATCACTATCTTGTTCAATAGTCTTCTCATTTTTATTAGAAGGTTTTTCTATTTTTTTCTCTTTCTTCTGCCGAGTTAGATTTACTTTTTCTGACTTCTTATCTTTTTTACTTTCAGCTTGCAACAACATTAATTCTTGCAACGTGGTTTCATAATTTGCTATAATTTGGTTGATTGAATCAATTTGATACTTGCTATTCTCTATTAAAACCGATAACTCATTTCGTTCTTTTGACAATGATTCTGCTTTTTTGACGGCCTTTTTGTAGGCAGGAGAATTTGGATTCTTTTTTAAAGAATCAACTTTAGTCATTACTTTTTTAGAATTAGTAACAGCCATTTGGTATTTAGCTATTACATTTTTCTGCTCATTAAATAAACGATTAACCTTTTGTTGTTCTTTTTTAAGATTGTTTTTGATTTCAGAAATCTCATTCTTTTGAGCAGTAATAACATTACTACTCATAAGTAAGAGCATTAAGAGAAATAATTTTGCTTTCATATCCAACAGATTGACTTTTGTATCAATAATTTGTTTGTGAAATATTTACATTTTTTACATTCATAAGATAAAATACCTTTGTTGACGCCTTTATTAGTTATATACTCATCCCACAATCTTCAATAGACTATTAAACTTTTAAACCAGAGTCAGAATGCAGCTCCTTATCAAGAGCTTTTATAATAGAGGTAATTTCCTCACTTCTATACACCTTGATTAAAAAATCCTCTAATTCAGCATCATTCATTTTTGCAATCGGGGTCTTAGCGTCAAAAGTCTGAGTATAAAAAGTTGTAGCAGATTTTTTGTTTGGTGCCTCAATTAATGAACATGCATTTTGTAGTGCATCTACAAAGTTTTTTTTGCTGTTCCAGCCCCTCTCTAAATGCAGGACTAATGTATATTTACAATCCACATAAAGAGATCTTATTGATACTTTTGACCACTCCAAATGTATACTAGACCCAGACTTTTCCCAATGTTTATTATATATTTGATACCAAGTTGAACCAGTAGATATTTGATCATTAATTTCCCAATCATCGCCTAATATTTTTTTTGTCTTTTGAGTAAAATTTTTCATCAAATTATCTACTTCGTTTTGACGATAACTATTCAACATTTCTTTTGCAGCATTTAATTCTGTAAGCTTTTTATCAAAATCATGGTACTGCTCTGCAAAACTCAAATCAGTATTTAAACCAATACGTTTTAATAATTCTTTATCCATAATCAATTTTTTTTGTGAAGGACGCATCCAAAATAATCCTTCAAGGTGATCAATATATTGTTTAATAGCTGAAATAAGAAGTTCTTCTTTTATGATGCAATTAGGAAGTATCTCTTCTTTTAACCAAGGTAAGATATGTGATTTAAATGATAGATTAACATACCTATCTTTAAAAGATTCTTTATAATCTACATTATTATATTGCCAAGAATAATCAGCAGGCTCATGTTCGTCTGAAGGCAAATAAATAACATATATGTTTTCTTCGTTAAATCCACTTTGTCGTGTTGATTGTATGTATCTTGCTAATTGAGCATCTTGATCAACTGCTCCTTTAATCTTATTTTCTAAAATGATAGCATAACCAGATTCTTTATCCCTTATCCATAAATCAATACGTTCTTTTTCTTGAGTAATGGTAGGTTTTTGTATCTCAATCTTCGCGAATTCTTCTTTTCCTTCTAATAATGAAATATAGTGTAGCAGACTTTCCAATATTCTATATCGATAAAAACTATCTTTATATTGAAGTAACTTACGCAATATTCTGCTGTGAGCATTTTCATTAGCATGTAATTCATCTATTACATTGATATTATACGGCAAATTCTTTTTCTTTGCAGCGACAAAATCATTAATGGCTTTAACTAAAGTAAAAACCTCTTGCATTCTTTGGGATGACAACTCTTCCATAATACATTAATATTTAATTGTTTAACATTCTATTTATACATTTCTGCCATTTTTGCGGCTTTGGATTGGATTTCTTCGCGGAGGGAGAGGGGGTGGAGGACTTCGATAAAAGGACCATTGGAGAGGATCTCTTTAGTGAGTTCGAAAGTGGGGACTAAGTAATACTGAAATACAGAGTATGTGTCCGTTGTTTCAATTTCCTCTTGTGAGTGGTGCAGAGGCAATGTGCGGAAGAACTTCACCTGCGAAGCATCTATGCGCAATTGGACAATCTCGGGTTGAGCGTTCGAAAGGCTTGAGACACCATAGAAAGAACGGAAATGCTCGTTAATGTCAAAGTCGGAGGGAATCGTATAGCTAATATCTGTGCGCTCGACCTCCATGAAGCGGTCAAGACTATATACCAATAATCGTCCATCGGGATACTCCGACTGTGCCAAGACATACCAACGCTGCTTGAAAACCTTTAGTCCGTAAGGCGCAATCGTAAAAGACTTGGCTTCGGACTTGGAAAAGCCCTGATGCGTTACACGTAAACGCACTCCATCGCGGATTGCCTCTAAAATAGTTGTGAGATATTGCTGTCCTGAGGGCATGGGCTCGAAGCCAATGTGTTTGCGGAGATGTACCCCCTCGTTGATGAGATTATTGACGGCAAAAGTGCTTATCAGCCACTTGCGAAGCTCGTTTCTTTGAAAATCGGTAGTGTTTTCGATATAATAGCCACGCGATTTGCTGAAGGCGATATTGATCTGAAATAGTTCCTGAATGGCATCTTTATAGCGATGGAAAGTGCGTTCTGGAATAGCCATCTCGCCTTCGCTGAGCAAGGAACGGCACCAACGACGGTCAATCTCTTCACGAGAAATACTACCAGCAGAATAGATGGTATCAATCAACCAGATATATCGGCTGAGCAACAGAGCTGTGTTTTGTTTGGGCATAAGATTAGAATTTAATGCCACAAAAGTACAAAATTTCTTACACATATGCAAATATAACTGCCAAAATGTGGCATTTTAGTGCAAAAATGCCACATTTTTTTAGGGGTTGGTAGGGGCAATATTCGCTATTCATACGGTATGAATAGGGTAATCTATCGTGTATCTAACGTATATCTATCGTGTATCTATCGTATATCTACCGTAGTTGATAGCGAGATGGAAGCAGAGGAATAGGTTAGTTTTCACTAACCCGTTCGCCCTTCTCGTTGATAAGATAGCTTTCTCCGTCCTTGCTTACTGCGATGGCAGCGAGCCCTTGCTCGTTGTTAATACTCATCGAATCGTATTCCATCGGCAGGATCATGTTGCCATTATTATCCACGAGTCCGTATTTATCGTTCTTCTTGATTATCAGTATGTTGTATTTCTTTCTGGGTATGATACTTTGGTACTCCATTGGCAATACTACCTCGCCATTGGTTCGGATTGCTCCTTCGTAGGATTCTTGGCTTTCTGGGTTGGTCTCGCGCACGATAATCACATCGCGGAGGTTGCTGTGCATCACATGGGAGTACTTGGGCTCTGCGATTACTTTGCCTTGCGCGTTCATGATGCCGAACTTTCCTTCTTCGCAGAAGGCGATATAGTCTGGTGTGCACCAGTAGAAGAGCCAATCGGGGTAGCAGTTGCTGCGGTAGTGTTCTTGGTAGTGGGTTTGCGCGATGATTTGTTCGTTGCGGTCGATGATTGCCAGCCCAATCTCGTTGCGGATGATAGCGTATCCCTCTGCAGTGGCTGGTCGGAGGTAGTTGTACTGCTTGCTCAGCGGGTTGCCGTCCTTGTCGATTTGGTAGTATTTGCCGTCTTTGGCAACGATAATCATGTCGGAGCGTTCATTGACTGCTTCGCGAATTACTTCGTCGTACTCCATTGGGAGGTGTTGGTTGCCCTTGGCGTCGATGGCTCCCCACTTGCCTGCTTGGTTTTGTACCCAGTAGTAGCCTTGTTTGACCATGAGTGTTTGGTACTGTGGGAGGATAATGGTGTCGTAGTCTGCGTCGCATACGCCCCAGAGTTGGCCTTCACGGTAAACGATGTCGGTGCCCAATCCTAGATATTGGATGCATTTCTCAATGATTTGTCCTGTGCGTGCGTCAATCTGCTGTAGTTGGAAGTGTGGTTTGATGGTCATGATCTCGAAGATTGTTCCCCAGCTATGTGTGATGTGCTGGTGCTTGTCGGTTGGGCCGTATATCACATTGCCTTGACGGTCTGCGATACCTTGCTCGCCTGTGGTGGTTGTAAACACGGTGTAGTCACCATTGAATGCACGCATTTGTGCTAAGTTTGGAATTTGTTTCATCATATTAGTATATTTTTAGATGTGAATGTTTTTCTTAAATTGTCGCCCCAAGGTAAACAAACCCTCCTGAAACGCCAAAATGGATTTTGTGGGTGTTTTTGGCCATCCATTACGCGCGCGCGTATATAAAAGCGGTCCCTCCGGGGGGGGCATTGGGAGGAAATCAAACCCGCGCGAAACGCCAAAATGGGAAATAGGCGGTAGGGAATAGAAATTTGCAGGTGCAGGGGTGTGTAGCATAGTGTAACGTTTTGTAGCATGGTATGAAAAAATTTGGCGCAAAGATAATGCGCCTCTGTGCCAAATTGCGGCAGAGAAGAAAAAAGATTAATGCAAAAAAACGCCATTTGTGCATGAAACACAAATGGCGTTTTAGTGGTATTTTGAGAAGTTAATGACTTTGGGTCGGTAAGGACTTTATAGTCGTTAGGGACTTTAAAGCCAACGTTAAATTCTCTCCAGTACGGTTTGTACGAGTTGTTTGATACGAGGTTTGTAGTCGGTGTTGGCAGCTTCGACTTTGCGTTGGGCAATCACGCAGCAGACGGTCATGGCCTTGTGTCCCATCAGTAAGCTGAGGCCTGCGATGGCGCTACCTTCCATCTCGTAGTTGGTGATGCGTTGTCCCTCATAGCGGAAGTCGGTGATACGTTCGTTGATGTCTTTCACTGCCAAATCACAGCGCAATACACGGCCTTGGGGGCCATAGAAACCGTTGGCAGCGATGGTGCAACCACGCATCATGTCATCGCCTGCGATGCGGTTGACCAGTTCGGGGTTGGCAGCCACCACATATGGGCGCGCCGCTTTGGCAGGATAGTGGATGAAGTCCACGAGCGCATCCTCAAAACCAAGGTCGGCAATCTCATCTCGACCTTCGTAGAAAGCCAAGAGCCCGTCCCAACCGATAGACTTCTCGCTCACAAGGAAAGTGCCGAGAGGGATGTCCTCTTGCATGCCACCACACGTGCCTACACGCACAATTTCTAAGGTGCGGTGCTCGTCTTTCTCGGTGCGAGTGGCGAAGTCGATGTTGGCGAGAGCATCCAATTCGTTGAGTACAATATCACAGTTGTCGGTGCCGATACCCGTGGAGATACAGGAGATGCGTTTGCCCTTGTATTTGCCCGTAATGGTATGGAACTCGCGGCTTTGGATGTCGCACTCGATACTGCCTTCGTCGAAGAACGAAGCCACCATATTCACGCGACCTTGGTCGCCGACTAATATCACTTTATTCGCCAGATGTTCAGGGCGAATGTGCAAATGAAATATGCTACCATCCTCATTGATAATAAGTTGGCTGGCTGGGAATGTCTTTTTCATAGATTCAAAATAGTTTTAAAGGTTTCACGCGGCAAAGCCGCTTGTTTCAAAGTTTCAATGCTATAAAGTTGCATTTTTATTGAGTAGATTGCGGCGCAGTTAGAGGGAGCAATGTGGGACATTGTGACCGAAAACCAAGCCGCAATCTACTCAATAAAAAACAACTTACTATGCTTGACCGCCGCCGAAGGACATAGGAATAGTACTTCCTGGGACAGGAGTGCCATTAATCTTGATCGTACCAAATTGCTTCTCGTATTTAGCTACGTTTTCTTGCAGCGCAAAAAGCAGTTTTTTGGTATTCTCTGGTGTCATGATGATGCGTGATTGCACGTTAGCGTTCTTCTGACCAGGCATCATGCGCACGAAATCCACTACGAACTCTGATGAGGAGTGTGCTACGATTGCGAGGTTGCTGTAGGTACCTTCTGCCACTTCGGGAGAGAGGTTGATGTTGAGTTTTTGTTCTTCCATAGTTTTATAATATTTTAGATGTTAGACCACTTCGTTGTTAGAAGTTAGACTCATTTTACCAATATAGTCGATTTTTATGCATAGGTTGCGTAGCCAGCATATATAGTGAAATCAATGGTAATACGATATCGTACGCTACAATCTCTATGCCAAATAAACGTCCTCCCATATGGTGCATAGATGTGTTGATGATGCATAGTTGCATCAGCAGACGTAGCCACCATAATCCATAAGCTATAATCATCGCCCAGCCGCTACCGAAGAAGCATGTAGCGATAAATAGGGCGTAGAATAGTCCTCGGGTCATAGGCTCCAGACCTAAGCGAATTTTGCTGCTCCTTTTATAATGGTGCGATACGGATAGATGGCGGCGTTTTTGATGCAGCCATGCGCGCCAAGTTGTTTCTGGTACTGACCATGTCACACTATTACGTGAGCATACAATGCTAGTATTTATTCGGTTAGCTACTTTATTTATGAATAGGTCATCATCGCCTGCTCGCTCATTGAGCAAGCCTCGAAAACCATCATGTTTAAAGAAAGTTGTTTTTTTGTATGCCAGATTGCGTCCTACGCCCATATAGGGGTGTCCCGCTGCTGCCATACCCATATATTGTAATCCGATGAAGCAGGTGTCGTAGTTGATTAAGCTATTAAGTAGGGTGTTTTTTTCAAAATACGCACCATAGCCTAGCACCACTTCTATGGTATTGTTTTCTGGCAAAAAGCCACTCATCATTTCTCGAATCCATTGGCGTGATTCGGGGCGGCAGTCTGCGTCGGTTAGGAGCAGATAGTCGTATTGTGCGGCTTTGATGCCAATAGTGATTGCCAGTTTTTTGCTGCTGATTACTCGTGCTTCGCGTGGCACGAATGTTATATGCAAATGCTTGTATTGTAAAGCATATTGCTCCAATACCATTTGTGTATTATCTTCTGATCCATCGTTTATTACGATTACTTCGTAGCATGGGTAATCTTGATTGAGCAGAGCGTGTAGGTAATCGTGCAGATTGTTTTCTTCGTTTCGAGCGCATACTATCACACTCACTTTGGGCAGTTGACTGTCTTCGACGGGAGTTTGTGTAGAATGTTTACGGTGCCATCTATTGACGCCTGCCATATATCGGAGATAGAAATAGCACTGATGGAACATCACTAGTGCTAATGCCCCTAAAAGGTAATAGTCGATATGTGAGAAACTAATGATCACTATTAACTATTTATTCCTCATAAACAAGGCACACGTTATCTACCCATAGGGTATTGCCTTCGTGTCCTTCAAATGCTTCCATTTTGCCTGATGTGATTACAATTACCATGTGCGTGACATCTAGACTTCCATCCCATCCTTCTTCTTGTATTTGGGTGATTTTACCGCGACTATTCATGGCTCGTTCAATGCCTTTGAAGCCCATGTATTCTTTGTACCAAGGTTTGCCTGTAATATCGCCATAATAAATAGGCACGCGGTGTCCATTTACCCATGATTCTTGTGATTTAGAGAAGCGTTCGTAGCCAGTTCCAACTCGGATAGAGTGTATTTTTCCTTTGGCGTCTTCCCAGCGATGTTGCAAATATATATAGGCTTCTGCTTCGTCTATTTCTCCGTTCTCAAATTCGCGTTTCTTAGGCTTAGCAGTCCCTTTGGCATACCAATACCAATTTTCTTGTTCCACTTTACATTTGTAGTCGAACATCAATGCGGATGGCCTACCAGTGAAGGGAACACCAAAGTCAATATTTTGGTATGGGTCTGCTGCGGTAGTTATTGGCTCTATGTTGCGGCCAGTGAACAATGTCCCTGATACCAGCACTTGAATATCAATCATGCCCATCACGCGTACTCCTAACATATCCACGTCGAGTCGGCAGCATGTACCACCATCTTCGCGTGCTTCGGGTGCCATGGTGCCAGCTGCTTTTTCGATGCCAATTACGTTAGCATAGGCATTGCTCGTGGACCACGGGTTACCTTTTTGCCCATAGATGTAAGGAGCATTTTCATACGTAGTATCTATTGGCGCAAGACAATACAACGTTTTGGTCTTTCCTCCTAATAATTTTGATTCTTCAATGTATCGCACTGTCCATTGTTCCATATCACCGAATGGTATGGTGTCAATGCGTTCAGCATAAAGTGATAGCGATAAAAAGGATAATACTAAAGTAATTATTTTTTTCATTTATATAATTTTTGAATCTTTTTATTACGAAATTTGGAGTGTTTTATGCTTTTGTGCACAAAAAGCGCGCAAAGGTACTAATTTTTTTGCAAATATCCAAATTTTACTTTGCCATCTCACAAATTTTCACTACCTTTGCACCGGTTATGAATACTTTTGGCGAATATTTTACGTTCACTTCTTTCGGAGAATCGCATGGTCGGGCTATTGGTGGTGTACTGGATGGTGTGCCTGCAGGCTTGCAAATTGATATGCAGATGATTCGCCATGCGTTGGATCGGAGAGCGGGGAGGACGGAGATGGACAGTGAAAGGTTAACGTTGAAAGGTGCTGTCTCATCCCGTGCTCTGCGCGAGAGGGATGAGGTTGAGTGGCTGAGTGGTGTGTTAGATGGAGTGACTTTGGGTACACCGATTGCATTTATTATTCGCAATCAAGACCAACGCCCTGAGGACTACGAATGGCTGAAACATTCTTTCCGCATTGGACATGCTGATCGCACTTATCAAGAAAAATATGGTATTCGTGACCATCGAGGTGGAGGACGTGCTTCGGCGCGCGAGACAGCCTCGCGTGTTGTTGCTGGTAGTGTAGCGATGCAATTGCTTGCACAGAAGAATATCTACATCCATGCGGAATTGATACAAGTAGGTACAGAAAATGATCCAGCTAAATTTCAGGCGTATATAGAAGAAATACGCCAGAGTGGTGATAGTGTTGGCGGAATTATAGAATGTACGATTACGGGTGCTCCAGTCGGGGTTGGGGAACCTATTTTTGATAAACTGCAAAGTCATTTGGCTTTTGCCATGATGAGTATTAATGCTTGCAAGGGATTTGAGTATGGATCGGGATTTAGGTATGCTGATAAATTAGGTACAGAGATGTACCTTTCTGATGATTTAATGCTTATCTCTGGCGGTATTGCGGGGGGGATTTCTGACGGTACGCCTATTGTTTTTCGCTGTGTCTTCAAGCCCACGGCTACCAATTCTCATACGCTAGCCCAATTATCTGCTGCCAACACTCACTCCTCCGTACCCAACTACCAACACCCAACAGGACGACACGATGCTTGTGTCGCAATACGGGCAGTGCCTGTGGTAGAAGCTATGGCTGCACTTGTACTGATTGATTTATTGCAGTAGTTTTTCTAGGCAGACTTGCAAGGAATCTGTCCAATGAGGAATCGTTATTCCAAATGTCTGTTTAATCTTGTTCTTATTCAGCACACTGAAATGTGGGCGTGGTGTTTGGTATTGATACTCGCTACTGAGGATAGGACGCAATTGGCAAGATACGATTTTATCACTCCCCTCTTGAGATAGTAGGTATTTCGCACGCGAGAATATCTCGTGGGTGAAATCATACCAGGAGCAGACGCCCTCATTGGTGAAATGATACACGCCAGCATGCCATTCAGGCGAGTTGATGGCTGCAAAAATAGCGGTAGCTAGGTCTGCAGCATATGTCGGAGAACCTATCTGATCAAAGACTACGCCCAATGTCTCGCGCTCTTGACCTAAACGAAGCATTGTCTTCACAAAATTATTGCCGAAGGTAGAGTATAGCCATGCGGTACGAATGATAATGGATTCTGGGCTAGCGGCTTGCAGCAGCACTTCGCCTTTGCGTTTGGTGCGCCCATAAGCCGTGCGTGGGGCTACGGCGTCGGTTTCTGTGTAAGGAACACAACTTTCTCCAGAGAATACATAATCCGTACTTACATGTATGACACGTGCTCCTGTTGCTCCCAGATTTTCAACTGCTAATGCATTGATTTTATGTGCCGTATCTTCATCTAACTCTGCTTTATCAACATTGGTATAAGCGGCGCAGTTGACAATAATATCAATGGAATGATCCGCTGTGAACTGTGTGACGGAGTCGCGTGAAGTGATGTCTAACTCTGCAATATCGGTGAAGAAATAGGTATGTTGGGGATAATGCTCAGAGAGCACGCGCATTTCGTTGCCCAATTGTCCATTAGCGCCTGTGATGAGTATATTCATTGTGTAGTCTAACTCTTGTGTTGAATGCTGTGTGTTATTATGATAGGATATCTTTTCTTGTTAAAAATGGATTATCTAATTCCGCCAAGCATGGGTGTCTCTTATCTTTTTCGCTGAGAATCATCTGCTCCTTAGGTATTTGCCAATCTATATTTAGGGCATGGTCGGTCGGTAATATGCCGCCATCAGCTTCAGGATGGTAGAGGTTATCGCACTTGTAGGTAAATACAGCACGTTCACTCAATACTGAAAAACCATGTGCAAAACCTCGTGGGATAAAGAACTGTCGTTGGCTTTCAGCATCTAATTCCACAGCGAAATACTGACCATAGGTGGGGCTATCTTGGCGCAAATCTACTGCTACATCTAGTACGCGCCCCTCTGCACAACTGACTAACTTGGCTTGTGCATAAGGAGGTCGTTGAAAATGCAAACCGCGCACCACACCGAACGAGGAACACGATTTGTTGTCTTGTACAAAGCGGGCATTTACCCCTGCCTCGCGATAGCGTTGCTCGTTGTATGTTTCTACGAAATAGCCGCGAGCATCACGAAACACTTTTGGCTCTATAACCAATAAGCCTTCGATAGGAGTCTTGAATACTTCCATAATAAATGTGATTTAGACTGCAAAAGTACACTTTTTTTTGCATATGTGCAAATTTAATTGTACCTTTGCGCAAAATTTTAGTAAATATTCTATGAAACAGACTTTGAAATACCTTTTTGCTTTCTTCTCGTATGTTGCTTTTTCGTGCGCTTCGGTTTTTGCAGTAGCTCCCCTTCCGGGGGTGGATGTTATAGAGCCACTTCGTGAACATATTCCTCATGGTGTTGTGTCACAACAGCGCGCTATGCGTGCAGCTTCGCTACAAGAGCAGAATAAGGAATTAGTATCGCGTGGCTTGTTGATTGTTGTGGAGTTTGCGGATTGGAAGTTAGCTGAAGGGAATACAATCCAAGCCTTTGACTCGCTAGCCAATGCGGATAATTATACATACAATGGAGCTACGGGATCGTGCAAAAAATATTACCAAGATCAATCCAATGGCCAATATACCCCACAGTTTGATGTGGTAGGTCCTGTTGTATTACCACAACCACTTGCCTTTTATGGTACAGATGCAGCTTCTGCAGGTGATGATCGCTACATCGTTGATTTTGTAATTGATGCATGCAAAGGAGCCCAAAAGATGGGCGCAGACTTTTCCAACTATGATCAGGATAATGATGGCTGTGTAGATTTGGTATATATCTTGTATGCGGGATTTAGTCAGGCAGAAGGTGCACCTGATTCTACTATTTGGCCACATGCATGGGATATACAATCAGCATTGTATTATGGTAATACAAAACAGACGGAGTATTATGTAAATGTGGATAAAAATGGGTATATTACTTCACAGAACCTTCCTGTGCTTGATGGTAAGAATATTCTTCGCTATGCATGCTCTAATGAATTGAGATATATAGATAAAACGCGCACCAGTATTGGTACTATCTGTCACGAGTTTGGTCATGTGCTAGGCTTGGCTGACTTGTATCATACTGCTGGAGGTACAAATAATGAGATACCTGGATCCTGGGCTCTAATGAGTCATGGTAATTATTTGAACAATGGCAATACACCTCCTAATTTATCTGTATGGGAGAAGTATTTTCTGGGTTGGATAGAACCAGAAATGTTAGCAACTACGCAGTCTATTACTTTGCCTGCCGATGGTAAGACCTACTATATGCTCAATCGCACAAGTATTATGCCAAAAGATGGACCATTAACTACGGATACGATCTATTACTTTGAGAATCGTCAAATGACTGGTTGGGATCGCTATTTGCCAGGACATGGGATGTTGGTGTGGCGTGTTGTGTATGATTCTACAGAGTGGTTCTATAATACACCTAATAATACTACAACACGTTTCCTATTGGTAACTTCCAATGGTAGTGCGCCATATACATCAGACCTTCATGGTGGCAGACGGCAGGATGTGCCATTTCCTGGTTCTTGGTTTGTGACTGATTTTGAACCATATCAGCATGCTACCCTAAATGATATAGAAGAGGATAATGATATTATCTCTTTCAAATTTACCAATACGACAACATCCATTGAATCCCCAACAATAGTGAATCCTGCTGTTAATAATAAATGGTATGATATTCTTGGACAACCAGTGGATATTACATCATATTCTGGACTAGTAGTTGGTGAGGATGGCAAAATACTGCTGAAGTAAAGCAATAGATGGCTTTTTTATTCGTATTGTTGAAATAGGAAGTCGTTGTATGGATAGCGCTGAATATGAATGGCTTTGATGCGATCGTAGAAAAGAGACTTTAACTGTTCAATGTTGATTTTCTTTTTTGCCGAGATAAAGATGCAGTCATCATGTAATTTGGCCATCCATGTGCGTTGTAATTCTTCCAGCGATATATTTTCTCGTTTGATAGGAGTAAGGTCATCTTCTTCTTTTTGGGTATAAGTAAAAGCATCAATCTTGTTAAAGACTACGACACGAGGGATTTGTGCAACTGTCTTCTCTGATTTATTATTTCTACTTTCAACTTTACGTACTTTAGACCACGGCTGTGATTCTTTTGTTTCTACTTGTTTGGTGAGCAGTTCATTAATGGTTTGCTCTACAACTTCGTATTGTTCTTCAAAGTTAGGATGAGAAATATCAACCACGTGGATCAATAGATCGGCTTCGCGCACTTCATCTAGCGTAGATTTGAACGACTCTACTAGATGGTGAGGTAATTTGCGAATGAAACCTACGGTGTCAGATAACAAGAATGGCAAGTTGGCAATTGTCACCTTGCGCACAGTAGTGTCAAGCGTAGCAAACAGTTTGTTTTCGGCAAAGACATCCGACTTGCTGATCATGTTCATGATGGTGGATTTGCCTACATTGGTATAACCTACGAGGGCTACGCGAACCATTTTACCGCGATTTTGGCGTTGGGTGGCCATCTGGCGGTCTATCTTTTTGAGTTCTTCTCGCAGTAGGGCAATTCGTTGCCCAATGATCCGTTTATCAGCCTCTATTTGAGTCTCACCCATGCCACGACTAGTAGTACCACCTCCGCGTTGACGATCTAAGTGCGACCACATGCGTGTTAATCGTGGAAGCATGTATTGCAAATGTGCCATCTCTACCTGTGTCTTGGCATAAGAGGTCTGAGCGCGGTGCAGGAATATCTCTAGGATGAGAATGGTACGATCTATCACACGCACAGGTTGTTTGTGGTTGTCTTGAATCTCATTCTGTTGGTGCGCATTCAAAGCCTTCTCAATATTGCGTAGTTGACGAGGCGACAATTCATCATCAAAGATGACCATATCAATAAAGTCATCGGTATCGGCAAAACCTTGTATATATGTATTTATCTCTTGCAATTTACCTTCTCCCACGTATGTCGAAGTATTGGGATAGTCAAGGCGTTGCACGAAACGTTTAACGCAATTCGTATTATTGGTGTCGGCAAGAAACGCCAACTCGTCTAAGTATTCTTTGGTTCGTTCTTCATTTTGGTTGGGGGTAATAAGTCCCACCAATACTGCATTTAGTTTGCCCATTTCTGACTCTCTCTGTATAGTTATTATCTTAAAAATCGTGCAAAGGTAGTGTTTTATTTTTAGTTGTGCAAATTCTATTCTATTTTTTTTACTTAATAATAAGTAATAGAAATAAGGTGAAAAATAAATTTGGCACATTCAAAAAAAAATAGTACTTTTGCAGCCGTTTTTGATAATTGATAATAACTACACCTTAATATAATGAGTAAGAATTTAATGATTTTGGAGTCCCCTAACAAGATAAAGACGATTCGTAGTTATCTTAGCAAGGACTTTAATGTAATGTCTTCTAAAGGACACATTCGTGACATTGAAGGAGTTGGTAAAAATAGCATAGGTATTGACTTTGCTAACAACTATGCTCCTAATTACGTGATTGAAGATACGAAGATGGAACTTGTGGAGGATCTCCGCAAAGAAGCACTCAAAGCCGATAAAGTGTGGCTGGCTAGTGACCCCGACCGTGAGGGAGAAGCTATTGCTTGGCATATCCAAGAAGTATTACAATTGCCAAAAGAGAAAGTTTGCCGTGTGGCATTTAATGATACAACTAAGGAGTCAGTATTGGAGGCTCTCAAACATCCACGTGATATAGACTATAATCTAGTTAATGCGCAGCAGGCACGCCGTGTATTGGATCGTATCGTGGGCTTCGAACTATCACCTGTATTGTGGAAAAAGGTAATCACAGGCCTTAGTGCTGGACGGGTACAATCTGTAGTTGTACGTCTTATCGTAGAGCGTGAACGTGAGATTGAAGAGTTTGTTCCTACTGCTTCATACCGCCTCACAGCTGATTTCGTAGGTACAACCGTTGAGGGTAAAGAAGTTAACTTCAAAACAGAACTCAATCATCGTTTTGCTACCAAAAAAGAGACTATGGACTTCTTGCGTCTTTGCAATGATGCTACCTTTACCTTAACCTCTGTGTCGCACAAGCAGGGACATCGTTCTCCTGCACCTCCGTTTATCACCTCTACCTTGCAGCAAGAAGCTGTGCGTAAATTGCATTTCTCTGTTTCTAAGACCATGCGCCTAGCGCAGTCGCTTTACGAGGCTGGACATATCACCTATATGCGTACTGACTCGGTGAATCTCAGTTCGTTAGCTATCAATACAGCGAAGGCCACTATTCTGGCTGAGTATGGCGAAAACTATCACCAAGTTCGTCAATACAAGACGAAATCTAAGAACGCACAAGAGGCACATGAAGCTATCCGACCTACATATATGAATGTGGCTGTAGCGGGTAGCAACAACGACGAACGTCGTCTCTATGATCTTATTCGGAAACGGGCTTTGGCATCGCAGATGGCAGATGTGGAAACGGATACCACGCGTGTGGAAGTGACAATGGACAATGCACCATACCTTTGGACAGCAACACATGAAGTGATTACTTTTGATGGTTTCATGCGTGTATATACGCAAGCTGCCGATGAGGAAATTGCCACTAATAACCAAGCAGCTATCGCATATCTCATGGAGAGTACGCCATGCCTATTGGCTACTACTATGGCGCAAGAAACATTTACCAAAGCACCGGCGCGTTACAACGAAGGATCGCTCGTGGGGAAAATGGAGGAGTTAGGCATCGGAAGACCCTCTACATTAAGTACGGTAGTGGAGACCATCCAATCGCGTAAATATGTAGAACAACGTTCGGTGGATGGGGTGAAACGCAGTTATAATGTGCTTACGCTTACCAATGGAAAAATAATAGACAAGCAGAAATCTGAGATTGCGGGAGCTGATTCTGGGAAACTTCTTCCTACTGATCTTGGACGTATCGCTAACGACTTTCTAGTGGAGCACTTTCCTGCTATTCTTAGTTACGATTTTACTGCGGATTGCGAAGAGAGTTTTGATGCCATCGCTGCAGGAAAAGCAAATTGGGTAAAGGCAGTTGATTCATTCTACAAAACCTTCCATCCGCTAATCCAACAAGTACCTGCGGGAAAAATGGCAGCACGTTACATAGGCAAACATCCAGAAACGGGTGAGCCGATATTAGCACGAATCACTAAAAACGGACCATGTATCCAACTCGGGGATAGCGATACTGAGAAACCCAAGTTTGCTTCGCTGCAGAAAGGACAAAGTATTTTTACTATCACTCTAGATGAGGCTCTAGAACTTTTCCGTACATCATTTCCATATACCTTGACGCAGTGGAAAGACAAAGATGTGGTGATAGGTGAGGGCAAGTATGGACCATATATTCGCTATGATAATTCATTTGTTAGTATTCCTAAGACGATTGATTCTCATTCCATAACGACTGAGCAAGCCATTGAACTGCTAGAACGGCAGCAACAACAACAATTGCCTATTCATGTGTATGGTGAAATTCAGGTACTAAATGGTAGATATGGTATGTATATCAAAACACCTAATGGCAACTACAAGATACCTCGCGCTATGGATGCTACTATGCTTACAGAGGAGCAATGCCGTGAAATTATCTCTAATACGGATAATACGCCTAAAGAGAAACGAAACTACAGCACGAAGACAAAGAAATCATAAGCAGCATTAATGCTTTGACACCTTGAATCGATTAGTAGATATTATTTTGCCACTGGCAATATCGGATGCTTATACCTATAGTATCCCAGTCACTATGCAATACCCGCCTCTTGGAGCGCGGGTATTAGTACCATTAGGAAAAAAGACTATTACGGGCCTCGTCTATCGCCCTCATGATGCAGAACTGCCTGCTACAGTCAAACTTAGGGAGGTGATAGAGGTTATAGATGAGACCCCCATTGTCACTCCTGATCAGTTGCGCTTATGGGAGTGGATGGCATCATATTATATGTGTACGTTGGGCGAAGTAATGGCAGCCGCATTACCTTCGGGCATTATTGATGATGATTATATTGCTCGAACAACCCAGTATATGCGTCTGTATCCCTGTTGGCAAAGTGAGAATGCATTACATCAATTGCAGGCAAAACTCTATCGTGCTAAAGCACAAGAAAAATTGCTGAATACCTTCCTTGCCTTGTCTGTTGATGCCACTCAGTTGGTAGAGCGCAGGGTTTTATTGGAAGAGAGTGGTGTAGGAAGTGCTGTACTCAAAGCAATGATAGATAAGGGAATTTTTTGCGAAGAGAAGCACCCCATCTCACGTTTGCGCCAATACCTAGGTAAAACTACTGCCCCACACACCCTCGATACTCAGCAACAGTGGGCGCTACAGGAGGTTCGTCGTCATTGGCAACATAAGAATGTCACGCTCTTACATGGTGTTACATCCAGTGGTAAAACGGAGGTCTATATCCATCTTATCCAACAGATGTTGCAACAGGGGAAACAGGTACTTTACTTAGTGCCTGAAATTGCATTGACCACCCAACTTACTGATCGCCTCCAAGCGATCTTTGGCAATCAAGTACTGGTCTATCACTCGCGTTTCTCAAGTGCAGAGCGCGTTGAGATATATAACATATTGCTCAATGCATCAAGATCCAATCCCCCGCTTATTCTTGGGGCGCGTTCGGCCATCTTTTTACCTTTCAGCAATTTGGGATTGATTATCGTGGATGAAGAGCACGAACCTAGCTACAAGCAGCAGGATCCTGCACCGCGCTACCATGCTCGTTCGGCAGCTATTATGATGGCTAGTTGGCATGGGGCCAAAGTGCTATTAGGTACAGCGACACCCTCTGTGGAATCTTATCACAATGCTATGACTGGTAAGTACGGATTAGTGGAGATGAAACAGCGTTTTCAGGGATTGCAGTTACCGCATATCACGATGGTGGATTTACAATACCAATATCACCGAAAAGAGATGTATGGTCATTTTGCAGACCCTGTTGTTTTTCGCATTAGGGAGGAGATAGCCAAGGGTAAACAAGTCATATTATTTCAAAACAGAAGAGGATACGCGCCATTCTTGCAGTGTCCCGCATGTGGTGAAGTTCCTAAATGTCCTAATTGTGATGTTAGTACCACCTATCATAAGTCGACTTCGGTAATGCAGTGTCACTCATGCGGATTCTCGGCAACTGCTCCTGCCGTATGCCCACGTTGTGGTTCTACATGGAAACTACATGGTGCGGGCACAGAACGATTGGAAGAAGAGATACAACAACTTTTCCCTATGGCAAGGGTGGCACGTATGGACCTAGATACTACGAGGCGCAAAGATGCTTATCAGATTATTATTGACCGTTTTGCTCGACATGAGGTGGATATATTGATTGGTACGCAGATGGTCACCAAGGGCTTGCATTTCGATGGCGTGAGTCTAGTTGTAGTGCTACAGGCTGACACTATGATTAACCGCCCTGATTTCCGTAGTACGGAACAAACCTTTCAGATGCTGGAGCAGGTGGCAGGGCGTGCTGGTAGAACGGGGGAGCGCGGGGAAGTGATGATTCAGACGTTCGCCCCAAAACATCCGCTATATGAATTGTTGCGTAGGCATGACTTCGTGGGGTTATACGAGCAGCAACTAGCGGAACGTGAACTGTTCTGTTTCCCCCCATTTCATCGCTTATTGCTCATTAGTTTACGCCACCGAGATATGCATTATGTGGACCACACGGCACAGGTGCTGATGGAGCATCTACGCACGATTTTTGGAACTCGTGTTTCTAGTGTGATTGTGCCACAGGTAGCTAGACGAAGCAATCAGTATGTCCGCCAACTTCGCTTACGTATTGAATCTATAGCCAATATCGTGCGGGCTAAAACGATGTTACGCAAGTGTATTCAGTATGTCACGTGCCTCTCCGATTGCAAAGGCACTACAATAACCTTGGATATTGACCCTTAAACGCATGGCGAAGGACTAACGAGGAAATCGGAGAACCTAATATAAGTAACAAAAAGACAGCCACAAGCTGTCTTTTTGTCGAGGAGACGTGATTCGAACACGCGACCCCCACGTCCCGAACGTGGTGCGCTACCAACTGCGCTACTCCTCGCGTTGTGTTTGGCAACGATGAGTCCTTATAGTTCCTTGTGCTGCGCGCAGATATCCAAACTTATGTATGTCCATTTATGGTTTGTGTTTAGATTTCTTGGTGCTTGCTCCGTAGAAGACTTAGTGTACGCGTAGCGAACAAGAGACTACTGCTTATTCTTCGTAATCAACAGCGCTACGCGCTGCTTTGCACTTGCCGATATACTGTGCCACCTTCACATGTTCAGGGTGCGTCGCGTACGCATCCAAATCCTCCCATGTTTTGAAGGTGCAAGTCAAGCAAATATCGTGGTCAGTGTTCTTGGCGTTAGGGATATTGATACCCACTGTCTCATCTACCAATACATCAATCTTCTCGCGCAATGCGAGCAATCCATCACGAATAATCTGGGCATTCTCCAATTTCGTCTTGCCCTCTGCCTCGTCTAATAGGCGGAAAAATACTACATGTTTTACCATATTGATACACGTTTTTCTGGTTCAAGATAAAGTGGCGACTCCTCGGTTACATTCCATGCCTCATACCATGCGCCGATATGTGGCAACGCGCCATTCACGCGCCACATGCCTAGTGAGTGAGGGTCTGACTTCGTGCGTTGCAATACTTCCTCTGGACGGATATTGCCTGCCCATACATTCGCATATGCCAAGAAGAATCGTTGCTCTGGTGTGAATCCTTCCTTCACTCCTTCCACTTTCACTCCTTCAACCTCTTTCGCCTTTTGCGCATTCTTAAACGCCTGATATGCCACTTGCAAACCACCGTGGTCAGCGATATTTTCGCCCAAAGTGAAAGCACCATTCGCATATACGCCAGGGGCTACCTCAATGGCATTGAAATACTCCTCCATCACTTTCGTGCGCTCCTCAAAGCGTGCACGATCTTCCTCTGTCCACCAGTTGATCAGGTTGCCGTCCTTGTCAAACTGACTACCTTGGTCATCAAAACCGTGGGTCATCTCATGACCAATCACCACACCAATCGCACCATAGTTAAACGCATCATCCGCGTTCATATCGAAGAATGGATATTGCAGAATACCTGCAGGGAAACAAATCTCGTTGGTCGCAGGGTTGTAATATGCGTTCACGGTTTGTGGGGTCATAAACCATTTATCCTTGTCCACTGGCTTGCCAAGGAATGACAACGAATAATCTTGCTCAAACTTTGCAGCACGCTGAATATTAGCATAATAGGTCAACTCGGGGTCAATCTCCAAAGCCGTATAATCGCGCCATTTATCTGGATAACCAATCTTCACGGTGAAGGTGTTCAATTTCTCCATGGCCTTCTCTTTGGTCTCATCCGACATCCACTCCAGGGCTTGGATACGCTCGCCGAGTGCCACTTGCAAGTTCTTCACCAAACCTATCATACGCTCTTTGTTCTCCTCTGGGAAGTATTTCTCCACATACATCTGTCCCACAGCTTCGCCGAGTGTACCATTCACCATCGCCACCGCACGTTTCCAGAGTGGGGTAGGCTCTTGTCTTCCGCTCAAGATGCGACCGTAGAACTCAAAGTTCTGTATGAAAATCTCCTCTGTCAAGAAGTCTGCACTGCCGTCAATCACTTGCCATGTAAACAAAGTCTTCATGTCCTCCAATGACTCCTCTGCCAGCATTTTTCCTGCCTCTTGCAAGTGACGCACTTGACCTACTGACAAACTGTCTGGAGCAATGTTCAATCCTGCGAAATACACCTTCCAATCCACCTCAGGAACCAATTTTTGCAACTCCTCTACCGACATCTTGTTGTAGTTTGCCACTGGGTCACGCAATTCTACATTGCTCAGCGCAGCGTTTGCCAAACGAGTTTCCAAACGAAGCACGGTTTGTGCTTTCTCGGCTGCATTCTCCTGACCAAACAATTCAAACATCTTCTCCACATGCTTCACATACTCCTCGCGGATATGTTTGGTGTGCTCATCTTCATCGATATAATAATCTTTCTGGCTGAGCGCAAAACCAGCTTGGTACTCGTTCAGGATATTCATGCTGGAGTTCATAGCATCGGCATCCACATACATAGCCCATAATCCGAAGTCCATGGCTTTGCCGAGCACCTGAGACCATTGTGCCTTATCGGTCACATTCTCAATCTCTTGCAATACGGGTAGTACGGGCGCAATACCCTCTTGATTGCGGCGTGCGGTGTCCATTGACAGGTTATATACGTCACCAATCTTTTGAGGAATACTACCCATCTTATGTGTCCCTGCTGCGATGTCAGCAATCAGTCCGTTCACTTGTTCGAGATTGCTCAATCCCAACTTATCAAACGAACCAAAACGGCTGTACTCGTCTGGAATAGGGTTATTCTTCATCCATCCACCGCAAGCGTATTGGTAGAAGTCGTTTTGTGCCACTACGGTCGTATCCAAGTTCTCAAGATGAATACCCGTAGTTTGTTGCTTTGTGCATGCTGTTAATGTCATAATAGAAAGACAAAATACTAATGTTTTTTTCATATTGTTATTATTTAATTGACTCCAAAATCGGCTGCAAAGGTACAAAGAATTATGCATATTTGCAATTTTCGTGGGATAAATTTTGTTATATCTATGATTATTTGTAAATTTGCAGTAAATAATGCCCCTGTTGTTTGGTTATCTTAATTTCTATGTGTGATATTTGGTACATTTGATTTGCGACCGATTTAATTCACTATATTCTTGCTACTCCGCTTAACACTTTGCACTTTATTACACTTTACATAAATAAAAACAAACTTTTACTCAAATTGCTTGCAGGTGTGCATAATTTTTTGTACCTTTGCACGCTTATTGCGTTTTTGCTAGGATTATGATAGAATATATCAAAGGAAATTTGACGGATTTGACTCCTACTTATGCTGTGATTGAAGCGGCAGGAGTAGGGTATGCTATAAATATAGCATTACCCACTTATTCTGCACTTGTAGGACAGGAAAATACAGATACCAAGTTGTTTGTTACTGAGATTATCCGTGAGGATACGCATGACCTATTTGGCTTCTTTACTCGCGGTGAACGCGAGCTCTTTTTGATGCTAATAACAGTTAGTGGTATAGGTGCGAATACAGCACGGATGATTATGTCGGCGTACTCTGCCAGCGAAATACGTCAAATTATTGCTACAGGCAACGCGCGCGCTCTCTCGCAGGTCAAGGGACTAGGCCCTAAGACAGCGCAACGTATCATCGTGGACCTGAAAGATAAAGTCCTGAAGATAGATCTGGGTTCGAATGAGGCATATCCGCAACCCCTCCCTGAAGGAAAGGGTATAGTTGGTGAAGATAGCGAAGTGAAGCTAGAAGCGATAAGTGCTCTCACTATGCTTGGATTTGCAGCCGCTGCTAGTGGAAAAGTGGTGGATAAGATATTAAAAGAAGATTCGAGCGCAAGCGTAGAGAAAGTGATTAAACAAGCGTTGAAGATGTTGTAGGAGTTAGAAGTTTACAGCTTAGTTTATAAATGTATAGTTTAAAGGCAGGGATATAGTGAAAAAACTGATTATTATATTATTGGCGATTGGCAATGGGCTGTTGGCAATGGCACAAGATGATACATTGGAGATGGTGGTAGATACCGCCGTGATGGCACCCATGCAGGTGAAAACTTTGGGTACCGATACTTATGAGGATTTGAACCGAGTGCCAAGTAGTCTGGATCTGCAAGATCCCGACAATGTAAATACGACTATCGAATATGATCCACTCAATAATTGCTATGTAGTACGTACCCGAATGGGGGATGTGGAGATTGCTACACCATACATGATGACACCTGAAGAATATCAGGCTTATTCCGAAAGACAACAAATAGGGCAGTATTGGCAAACCAAAATCAGCGAAGTAGAACACGACAATGAGAGTAAGTTTGATATCACAGATATGAAATTTGACATCGGTCCTGCGGATAAGATTTTCGGACCAGGTGGCGTGCAGGTGAAATTGCAAGGATCGGCAGAACTGCTTTTTGGATTTAAACACCAATTTATTGATAACCCTGCACTTACTCAGCGTTCGAGAAATAATAATATCTTTGATTTTGATGAGAAGATTCAGCTCAGTGTGAATGGTAAGGTGGGGGATAAACTCAATTTTAATATGAGTTACAATACTGAGGCTTCTTTCAGTTTTGATCAACAAAATCTCAAACTGAACTTCAAGGGGCAGGAGGATGATATTATCCAATCGCTAGAAGCGGGTAACGTATCCATGACACTGAATAATAGCCTGATACGTGGTAGTAGCGCTTTGTTTGGTGTGAAGACAGACCTTAAGTTTGGCAAACTGCGCGTGCAAGCTCTTGTCTCGCAACAAAACTCGGAGAGCCAAACCGTTTCCAGCAAAGGTGGCGCGCAGACTACCAACTTCGAGGTCCCTATTGATAGCTATGACGAGAACCGTCACTTCTTTCTCAGTTATTATTTCCGTGATAACTATGAGCAGGCGATGACAGCCTTACCCTATATCGCCAGCGGTGTGACGATTAACCGTATTGAGGTATGGGTGACCAACAAACGGGGTAACTACGATGAGGCTCGTAACGTTGTGGCGCTCACAGATCTAGGTGAATACGACCCTTCCCATATCCAAAATCCACAATGGCAAACCGTAGGGGCCCGCTCTCCATACAACAAGGCTAATAGCCTCTATGCTACACTTACCCAGGATAATCCTGCTGTGCGTGACATACAACAAGTCAGTAGTGTAATGCAAGGTATAGCGGGGATGGATGCTGGAGAAGACTACGAAAAAATAGAGTCAGCACGCCTCCTCAAAAGCAGCGAATATACCTTGAATGCTGCATTGGGATATATTTCTTTGAAAGCCGCCTTGAACCAAGATGAGGTACTGGCTGTAGCCTATGAATATACCTATGCCGGTCAAGTGTATCAGGTGGGTGAGTTCTCTACCGATGCAGGCGAATCGCTCAAAGCTCCTAATACCTTACTCCTGAAGATGCTGAAGAGTACCAACAATGCCCCTAATATGAAGAATAAGGGTACTTGGGATTTGATGATGAAGAACATCTATTCCATTGGTGCTAGCCAAATGTCTAGCGACAAGTTTGAACTATATGTACAATACCGCAATGACTCCGTTGGTACGGATATGCAATATCTGATGGAAGGGGATATCAAGGGTAAACAACTGATTCGTGTAATGGGATTAGACCGCCTAGATTCGCGTAACAATGCTTCGCCTGACGGCTGCTTTGACTATGTGGAAGGATATACGGCTATATCATCCAACGGACGAATCATATTCCCTGTGCTAGAGCCTTTTGGTAGTCACTTGGCACGAGAGATAGGTGATGAACGCATAGCAGAGAAATATGTATTCCAAGAACTATACGACTCTACATTAGTTAGTGCACAGGAATATACCGAAAAGAATAAATTCACGCTTGTAGGTAAGTACAAAGGGTCATCGGGCAACGAGATACGCTTGAATGCTATGAATATTCCCCGTGGAAGTGTAGTGGTAACAGCAGGTGGTGCTACACTTGTTGAGAATGTGGATTATACTGTGGACTATACAATGGGTACAGTGACCATTCTTAACCAGTCTATCTTGGAGTCGGGTACGAATGTAGATGTGAAACTAGAGAATCAGGCTCTTTTCTCTATGCAACGCAAGTCCCTCTTCGGTGCGAACCTAGAATATGAGTTCAACAAGGATTTGACGATTGGCGGTACTATCATGCATATGAATGAACGCCCTATCACCACCAAAGTAAATACGGGTAGCGAGCCACTTGCTAATACTATCTGGGGAGTGAATGCTCATTGGAAAACTGAAATGCAATGGTTGACTCTATTAATTGATAAAGTGCCATGGATTAATGCTACAGCACCTTCGACCTTCCAAATTAATGCCGAGTTTGCGCATCTCATACCTGGACACACTAAGGAGGTCGGACAGGTGGGAACTGCCTATGTGGATGATTTCGAAGCTACCAAGACGAATATTGATATTCACTATCCTAGTTACTGGCGGCTTGCTTCTACGCCTCGTTCGGAGATGTTCCCTGAGTATGCCTTGAGTAATGATGTGAACTACAATAAGAACCGTGCATTGCTGGCTTGGTACACCGTGGACCCCATTTTTGGTAAGCCATCTAGCAACACGCCTAAGCACATCAAGGATAATGTGGATCTTATGTGTGACCACCGTACACGTACTGTCTATGAGCAGGAAGTTTATCCGAACAAACAGGTGATGGCGAATGCCGACACACGATTGCCAGTGCTCAACCTTAGCTATTATCCTGATGAGCGGGGACCATACAATATTTCTGCCGATGAGATAGGCGTAGATGGTAAATTGACTCACCCTGAAAAGCGTTGGGGTGGTATCATGCGCAAACTAGATAATACAGATTTTGAGAAAGCCAACATCGAATACATCGAGTTCTGGTTGATGGACCCATTCCTCACCAACCCTGACGCTACCTTCGAGGGCGGTGACTTGTATATTGACTTGGGTGATGTGAGTGAGGACATCTTGCGCGATGGAAAGAAGTCGTTTGAGCACGGATTACCATTGAACGAGACAGATGAGAACTTAATTGAACATACTGTTTGGGGACACACACCACGTACCACGAGTACAGTAGTTGCTTTTGCCAACGAGGCTGGCGCACGAGCTAAGCAAGATGTGGGATTGAATGGTCTGTCCACCGAACAGGAGTGGTTGTTTGAATACAATGGTAGCAAACCATATGCCGATTATGTGGCTGCGCTTCAAGATAAGGTGGACCCTATTGTACTAGCCATGTGGGCTGATGATCCTTTCTCCCCAATCAATGACCCTGCGGGTGATAACTACCACTACTACCGAGGCGATGACTATGATGAGGCTGAGACTTCTATACTTCTACGCTACAAACGCTATAATGGTACCGAAGGAAACTCGCCTGAGGCCATGGAAAATGAACCTTATGGTACTGCCGCAACGCTCTATCCTGATATAGAAGATATTAATAACGATAATACACTCAACGATGGTGAGCGGTTCTATCGCTATCATATTTCTATTCGTCCACAAGACATGATGCGAGTGGGACAACAAAATATCGCTAGTATCATGGAGACAACGGTTAAGTTGCGCAATGATGAGGTGGTGCCTGTGAAGTGGTATCAGTTCAAGATTCCATTGAAAGGCGATAGTGCTATGGTGCAGAAGGTAGGTAATATCCGCAATTTCAAGTCCATTCGTTTTGCCCGTATCTTCATGACCAACTTTAAACAGGAAACGCATATACGTTTTGCTTCTTTCGACCTTGTACGAGGAGAGTGGCGTAATTACACCAAGGGATTATACCAAGATGTAACGAATAACCAATATAATATTCCTAACCCATACACCTCTGCTGGTTCACTAGATGTACAGGCGGTGAATATTGAGGAGAACTCCAATCGTGTGCCAGTTAACTATGTCTTGCCTCCTGGTGTCTCGCGTCAGACTGACCCTGGTCAAGCACAACTTATCGCGCAGAATGAGCAAGCAATGGTGCTTAAGGTGAACTACTTGTCGCCAAAAGATGCGCGCGCTGTATATAAGAATGTGACATACGATATGCGTCAGTACAAACGCTTGCAGATGTTCGTGCATGCGGAGTGCATGCCAGACTTCGAGGCTATACAAGATAAGGACTTGACCTGTTTTATCCGCTTAGGATCTGACCTCAAGAATAACTACTACGAGTATGAGATTCCACTTATCCTTACGCCTGAAGGACTCTATAATAACGAGAGTGCAGAAGACCGCCTCAAGGTTTGGATGCGTGAGAATATGTTCGACTTCCCACTGAGTGTCTTTACTGATGCCAAGATGGCGCGCAACAAAGCTAAACGAGCAGGTAATACCAATGTGGGGAATACTATCCCGTATGAGGTATATGACCCAGAGAAGTTAGATAATAAGATTACGGTACTTGGTAATCCTACATTGGAAGATATACAGACTATCATGATTGGTGTGCGCAATAATACCAACCATGAAGTAAGCGGTGAAGTATGGGTCAACGAGTTACGCCTCAGCCAGTTCAATGAACAGGGAGGTGTAGCTGCTATGGCCAATGCTGCACTGAGCATTAGCGATATTGCACAGGTGAATGTAGCTGGACGATTGGAGACTGCGGGATATGGTTCTATCGAATCGAATGTGCTGGATAGAAACATGGAGAATATGTATCAGTTGTCGGTTAGCGCTGCACTAGAGGCAGGACGTCTCTTCCCTGAGAAAGCCAAATTGCATATCCCTCTGTATGTGTCATATACCAATGAGACGCTCTCGCCTGATTTTGACCCGCTTGATACCGATATCAAACTCTCAGAGAGTCTAGAGAACTATGAAACAAAGGAGGAGAGAGACTCTATAACGGAGATGGCGAACACCGTACATGAGTCCACCAGTTTCTCGGTGACCAATATGAAGGTAGATATCCACTCTAAGAAACGCAATATGTTCTATGACCCTGCCAACTTCTCTCTTTCGGCTAGCTACAACAAGCAGAACCAACATACACCTGAGATAGAGCAGGATATCGTGACCGACCAGAAGGGATCGTTCAACTACTCATATAACTTCAATCCGAAACCTTGGGAGCCTTTCAAGAACGTGAAAGCTGTGGATAAGGTGAAGTTCCTCAAAGAGATGAACTTCTACTATCTGCCACAGTCTTGGGCATTTAATACCACTATGCATCGCTCTTATACACATATGAAGATGCGGGATTTCAGTGTGGAGGCTACTGGCGCAGCGGATATGGACTTGACTTTCTCCAAGGACTTCACTTGGGACCGCAATTTCGACTTTAAGTACGACTTGACTAAGAATATGAAGTTCAGCTTCCAAACAGCGATGAACTCTACTGTGGATGAGGGCTACTACACGCCTGAGATTATCAGGGATTATGCCTTTACCAACGACTACTACGAGGCTTGGAAAGATACTATCCAACGCAGTTTGGCTACTTGGGGTAATCCATATACGTATCAGCAGCTCTTCTCTGCTTCGTGGAATGTGCCATTCAATCGTATTCCATACCTTGAGGCGCTCACAGCGAATGGTTCGTACAATGCTACCTACAACTGGAATCGTACGGTGCAATCATCTGCACAGGAGACGGCTAACTTAGGCAATGTGGTCAGCTCTACACGTGCTTGGCAAGTGGATGGTGGTATCAATTTTGAGACGCTCTATGGCAAATCGAAATACTGGAAGCAGATGACGCAACGCTTCAACCAGCGTGCGCGTCGCCGTCCGTTCCGTTCGAAGACTTACGATGAAACGGTGAACTTGGTGGCTGGAGAACCCAAAGAGATTAACCACCGATTGGGCAGTGAAGCTATCGAAGTGACTGCTGTTACAGCCACTGGCGAGAAGGTACGGGTGAAGGTGAAATCAACTTCCGCTACACAAGCCACTATCATAGCTAAGGAGAATCTTGAGGAGGTGAAGCTCACCATCAGAACAGTGGATCCTAACCAGCGTAGTGCAGCAGGTAAAGCACTAGATATGGCGGCATATTTCGGAACGATGCTGCGTAAGGTGCAGGTAACCTATCGCAATACCAACTCTATGACCTTGCCTGGTTTCGCACCACAGGCGGGCTTCATGGGGCAGATGAAGTACAACGACCTTTATGCTCCTGGCTTTGACTTCGCATTTGGTTTCTTTGGCGATAACTTCGTGCAGAAGGCTAAGGAGCAGGGCTGGTTGTCGGGAGATACTACGGTGGTACAACCTGCATCACGTACAATGACCAATGATTTTGATGCTAAGGTGACTCTTGAGCCATTCCCTGGGTTTAAGATTCAGGTTAATGGTAAACGCTATGCGGCGGAATCATCTTCTATCATTTACTCCTTCGACCAACTGCAGGAGAATATGACGGGGTCGTTCAATATCACGCAAGTGGCTATTGGAACTGCCTTTCAGAAGATTGGTACGGCGGATGACAATTTTGCTTCAGAGGTCTTCGACCAGTTCTTGAGCAACCGAGATATCTTTACAGACCGTGTGCAACAGCAGTACGAGGGTATGAATTATCCTACAAGTGGCTTTATCCCTGCGCAATTGCGAGGCAAGAAGTACGACCGCAAATATGGTGCAGTTAGTAATAATACGGCGGATGTTCTGGTGCCTGCTTTCCTAGCTGCATACACGGGGCGCGACCCATATACCATGAAGTTGAATCCGTTTATGAGTCTTTTGCAAGTGCTACCTAACTGGTCAGTGACCTTCGATGGATTGGGCAAACTGCCTTGGATGCGCGAACAATTCAAGTCGGTGAACATCACGCATGCTTATACGTGTAAATATGCTATTGGTAGTTATTCTAGCTATTCTACTTGGACGCCTGCGGATGTCTTGAGCAACAAACAGGTGGGCTTTATCCGCGATGTGGAAACGGAGAATCCTATCCCATCTTCGGCATATGATATCTCATCGGTTACCTTGACCGAAAGCTTCTCACCTCTGATTGGTGTGAACCTGACGATGAAGAACTCGCTCTCTGCGAAGGTGGAATATCGCAAGCAACGTAGCATATCGCTGAATGTCAATTCGGTGCAGATTAGTGAGGGACATACCGACGAGTTTGTGATAGGTGCAGGCTATACCATCAAGGATCTTAGTTTTATTGCCAAAACTGGTGATGGTGCGCAAAAGAAAGTAAGCAACGACTTGAAGATTAATGTCGATGTGAGCTACAAGGATGTTAAGACCCTCTTGCGCAAGGTGGAGGAGAATATCACACAAGCTAGTTCGGGTAATAAGGTCTTTGGTATTAAGGTAAGTGCTGACTATGTGTTGTCGCAGAAGATTAATTTGCAACTCTTCTATGATCACCAAGGCACCACACCGCTTATATCGTCCTCTTACCCAGTGAAGGCGGACAATGTGGGTATTACTATCAAGTTGATGCTGACCAGATAACCCCGTGCCTTTACACCCCTCGCCTTTACACTTTACACTCTACACTACACACTAAAATGTTTAAGGTTGGCATAATAGGTCCAGAGTCCACAGGCAAAAGTACATTGTCATGCTATTTGGCTAATCGCTACGATGGCTTGTTGGTCCCAGAGTACGCGCGCGTATACTTAGAGGAGCGAGCGCGCGAGCGCGGTGGCGCGTACGCGTACACGCACGAGGATGTACTACGCATTGCCAAACAACAGGTGGAACACTTGCGCCAACTTGCTGAGGAAGATATGCGGAGGATAAGCGGAGGATACGCTTTCTTTGATACGGAACTGATTGTAACGAAAGTGTGGCTTTTGCATAAGTATGGTGACTGTCCTGCGTTTGTGGAAGAAGCGCTGCACCAATATCCCATGGATGTCTATCTGCTGTGTTATCCGGATTTGGAGTGGGAGCCTGACCCCGTGCGTGAGAATCCCAATATACGAGAGTATCTCTTTGATTGGTACGAACACGAGATTCAGGCGTTGGATATACCTTATTATATTATCCGTCATACTAGTGAAGGCGACTTTGTCTCAGCTTAGAGATGAAGTCGTTTTTTTTTTGTTAAATGCCCACACATACATCCACATGTTTTTTCCTTCCGGAGTCTTTCCGGAAGTTAGATGTATATTAGTGATTAATTAGTGATTAATTAGTGATAAGTTAGTGATTCGAATCCTTTTCTAATCCCCGTTGTGTAGTGATGTGGAAAATGCCAACAAGTGCCAACTCGCTGTATAAATCCCTAAAAATACCATAAAAGTGCTATAATTTTATAAAAATTGTGTGTTTTATTTGTTTTATTCAGAAAAAAGCAGTAACTTTGCAGCCAGTTAGGTTTTGACACACATATTGCTTTTTAAGCCTAATATATAATGACACACACAATCAATCAACAACGTTTTCGTTGTTTTATTTTGTTTCTCCTGTTTTTAGGAGGGAATGTATTTAATAGTCAATTGATACATGCGCAAACGCTAGATCTAGATGAAGGCGTGTTGCGTGTCTTTGCGTATGGGCTGCGTTATGAATACAAAGATGAACCCGATACGGAATTAGATACGTATACTTTTTATTTCAAATCTAATGTACCTGCCACTAGTGGTAGGTTTATCCTCTATAACGATACTGATGGAGACGTCGTTCGAAATGAGTCAGGCACAGCTGTTGGTGATAGTCTGATATTCGATATAGACAATAGTATATTAGCAACTACAAACGACAAGGGGGAACATTACTTTTCGTTGACAAAGGATCAAATCCCTGTAGATGTAACGAATAAAAATGCCTACCTGAATATGACTTGGGCAATTGAGTTGCAAGCAGAGAAAATAACGGGAAAGTATGGCATTTTAGGATGGTTGGATAAGGATACGGCAAGTATTGATTATTATACGGTTGCATCTTACGATAATACGGATAACTATGGAGATTTATACTACCAAGTTCGTGAACCTCGTCTGTTGATGGTAGATAATAATTTCCGTTGTCCACAAGGTATTGCTATTGATAATAACCCACAATCTCCTTTCTTTGGACGTGTTTATGTAGCTAATGCTCCAACGGATGAGGCAGATACGGTAGTTGCGCCTTATGCAGCTGGTGTTGTAGTCTATGAACCAAATCCGGAGAATGGATTATATAAGAAAGTAGGTGGTAGTTATATGCCATCAGGTGTAACTTTCCCGAGCGAGACAGACCAATATACACGTTATCATATGCACCGTATTGCAGTGAATCCTGCAAACGGAAATGTGTACTATTGTAAATCTACAACTAGTGCATCATCTGCTATCTATCAGTTACAGCCAACAACTAGCGGATTAGACTCGGGAACTGCGATTAATGTGACTAGTAATCTAATAACTAGTAGTACTATTGACGATGCTAATCCACTTCACCCTATCAACTCCTTAGCATTTGGTCCTGGTGGTGAGTTGTATGTAATGAGCCATGCTAGTAGTACAAAAGGGATAACCGCTAGTGATACAACATGTCAGGTTGGTACTGGCGTTATTTATAAATTAACCAAAACAGATGAGGATGATTACTACGATGCTTTTGCTCAATACTATGAGCCTGATATTTACCCTAGAACAGTTAACGGAAAGACAGAAGGACAACCTTTTAATGTCAATCCATGGGTAGATGCCGATAATAGCATGGTGGTTACTGCACGTGGTAGTTTTTGGGTAGCGCAACATCGAAATCCTAGTATAGATCAATATGCTTTCTTGGCGCACATACATCCGAGAGGATATGTAAGCAATAAAACATACGGAACGAGTCTAGAGGAGTTTTTTCAAGTTGCATTTGATGGACACCAAAAACTACAAACTTATGCAGGTTTTAATCTTTCTCCGTATTGGGCAACCTTGCACGTTTTGTCTCCTCACTCCGCAACAGAAACTGCCTTGACGGATAATCCTAATCCGTCTGGATTTGTGGCAATATACGAAAAGGATGGGATGAACTCTACTGAAGCATGGCTAGCAATAGCTTTTGGTGCTAAGTCGGGAAATACTACGAATGAATATGCTAAAGTATGTATATTAAAATTGTTTTATAATGATGGAGGGACTTGGTTCGGCTTTAACTATGATTGGATGTTTGAAATCCCTATACCAGGGGCAGACTATATAGATGGCCTGGCTTTTGATTATGCAGGTAACTTGTTTGTCGCGTCAGAATCAACGCACTCGTTGTATGTCTATTCATTACCTAACTATGGATGTATGACCGGTGACCCTAAAAACCCTGCAGTTCAACCAATGATTTTTTATCCAAGCGACTATTCCGAAGATTCTAGTTTAGCAGGAAAGCGTCAAACAATGGTGAAGGGATCAAACTATGAAGATGATAATAGTGACTATACTGATACTTCTAACAACCTCAATCGTGGTAAGCCATTGGATGATAATAGTGTGATTACGCCAGCGAGGTTTGATTTGACAGTAGATGGCGCGATTGTGTATGATGAGAAGTATTTTGCAACTCGCGCAGAAGGAGAAGAGGACTTGACCGAATTTGATGCGCAATGGTCCACCAAGAGTAACTGGAACATTAAGCGTGTGCCAGGTAGTACGGATATTCCTGTTGTCATTCGTTCGAACGCTGTATTGGATGAGAAACAATCGGTATCAGGTATGACCATTGAGAATAATAGTCAACTAACTATTGCACGCAATGGTGGTCTAACCATTGGCGAAGGTGGTATCAAAGGTGCATCCAAGAAAGGGGTACTAACCCTTGAGAATTTCTCGGCAATATGGGGTAGTGAGCATTATGAAAATAGAGGTGCGGGTTACTTGCGCATTCATCCTAGTGTGACTGATATGCCTAAAGTGACAGTGCATTATCACACCAAAGCACAGCCTAGCAACCTCTATCCAGAGGAGAATGCCCATCGCCTATGGCAGTACGTAGGTGCACCAGGCAAAGGTACAATAGCAACTTCCACCTCTACCACGTCGCTATATCAATGGAAAGAGGATGATGGCGGTTGGGTAAAGAAAACCGACACTAGAGCAATGAAACCTTTTGTGGAAGGCTATGCTATCACACAAGATGGCGCACCTGACTATTTTTGGACTACTACCGCTATCAATGCCGACCAGTCCATTCCGTTATCATATACGCCAGACTCCTATAGAAACGAAGGTGACAAGGAACTTATCTCTGGACAGAACGTCATAGCCAATAGCTACTTAGCTCCTATCAATGTAGCGGCATTTATTGATAGTGATTTCTCGGATAATATCGCAAAAACGTTCTACCTCTTTAATACAGGTTCTTGGACTGAATGGAATAATGCAACGAAGACAGAGAATAATGGTGCACTAACTGATAATCAGTCTGCCGGACAATATACCGCAATCCCTATTTCTGCTGCGCAGAACTTTGATCCATCATTGGATCCAACATTTATTCCTCCTATGTCTGGCATATTTGTACGCACAGGTAGTGGCGGAGGTACTATTAATTTCAATTATGAGCGCCTTGTATGGAGTTGGGCTGATTCGAATGAGGCGGCTAATCATCCAATGCGTGCCCCTAGTCGTGTAGCTGGTCAGTCACAACAGACATATGCTCCAGAGTTGTTGCGCCGTATTCGTATCCAAGCCTATGGCGAGGGTAGTGGCTCAGACCGTATGTATATCATGCAAGATACTCGTTGCACATCGGGTTATGACAATGGTTGGGATGGCGAGAATATGCATGCTGCTGGTCAAGTGAATATCTACAC
>JAZNMT010000036.1:0-10528 GCA_045579895.1 Paludibacteraceae bacterium | reverse complement strand
GAGATGGCAAATTTTTAAATGCTTTCTTCTTGAGTGCCTCTGCGTAATTCATTTGATATGCCTTGGATGCAGAATATGCAGGTGCTGCTGGTTCGCCTCGTAATCCTCCAACTGATGTTATTAAAACTAAATGCCCGAAACTTTGCTTTTGAAATGACTTATACAACAAGTCAACACAATTGGTCCAAGCAGTAACATTAGTTTGCAATGTATTTAGTTCTATAGTATTATCTAAAGTCGGATTCAAATCACCAATTCCAGCAGTTACAATAGCTATGTCTATCCTCGTTTGAGCAAACAAGCCAGAAATAGTTTGGATAGTAGAATCAATGTCACAAATGTCTAATTGCACTCCTTTAACAGAAGCATTTAGTTGTGACAGTTCATTCAGAATATTCTCCCTTCTGCCACATGCTATTACAGAATGCCCTTGGACGACATATTGATTCAGTAATTCTTTTCCAATGCCAGAAGTAGCGCCAATAATTAATATATTCATAGGATTTTATAGTCTTTGAACATCAACGACCGCATAACAATGAGGGCGGTCGTTGGATTTCAAAAAATATTACTGTTTGAATATTTTATAGACATATGTATAAGATTGGTCTGTCAAATTTCCATTCTCAATAGCAATCTTTATATTGTTCTCTGCACGCTTAATAGCATCATCTAATTTACCATCAGCACAAAGATTCATGACCCATATCGGGCTCTCAAGATATTCCCCTTTCTTTAAGAGTTTCTTCAAAGCAATGTTAGGATTAGGGAAACATGGTTTTATGTAAGGTGCCAGTGGAGAGGATACCTTAGGATAAGTTTTATATAAATTTTTGTCGTCACAAAAGTGTAATAAGAACCAATATTCTATACAAGGCATACTTGGGCATAGAACAACAATACCATTCGCAATTTCATTTTTAAATTGTTCTTCAAAATCACAATACTTTATTTGCTCTTTCTTGCTCTTATATATTGAATCCCAATCAAACACACAAAAGATTTTTGCCTCAGCGTTTTTCTCTATAATATCTCTTATTTTAGCAGGAAATACTACAGTGTAATTTGATTCGTGTCCAAAATACTCTGGCTTAAGTTGAAATTTAAATTTAGTAATTTTATGGATATGCTTAAAATAATAGTACTCCGTATTGGTACCTCCGCTTATAATAAACGGTAATAGCGGAGCCATATCTTTGGTTCCTTCATTTTCTTCAGGAATAGTAATCTCTCCCGAATCGAAGTACTGCTGTTCTATTTCCTCTGCTAACTCTCGCTTCTTCATACCTCTTTCATTGTTGCCCCAAAACGCTTATTACGATAAGCTTCCCTGATGGAAGACAAACGGTTAATTCCTCTAAAATCGGTCAACTTATACAAATCTGTTGCACCTGATACCTTTTTTTCAGTAAACCATATAGAGTCCTTACGAATCAAGTCATCTACTAAATCTAATAGTCCATCGTTATGTGTCGTGACTAAAATTTGAGATTTTGATTTTGTCTTTAGATATTCGAAGATAATCTTTTCCAACAATTTAGGATGTAAAGATGATTCTATCTCATCTATAGGTAAAAAAGCATTCTTCTGTAATGCATAATACAACGCTGTTTCTATGCCAAATGTTTGAATAGTCCCCCTTGATTCTTCATTCTTATTTGGATCCAAATGATACTTCTCTATCCCTCTTTCGTTTGTGACAGTATGTTCAAACTGTGTTTGAGCTTGCCTAATCGTTCCAACATTTTTAATATCTTCTTTAATTTCTGTGGGAAGAGTATCTGTTTGTAATAAAATATTCTTAACATCTTCGGGAATAGGCTTCTCCACGATTTCTGTCTTTAAATCCGTAATGTTAAAATCTGCTTCATGAAGGAAGTTAAGAATATAATTCACTAAATCATTGTTTTTAGATGCTTTTCGTTGAGCATATCTCATCAATTCAGTTGACGGAGTAATCATGCTCATCATCTTATGTCGTAGCAAATCTTTTGCTGCATCAATCAACGGAATACTTACATTTACTTGATTACGCGCTGCAAAAAACGACATATTCTTCAAACAATGTACAATAATGCTATCTTTAGCAGCATTACTTATTTTTACTGTGGGAGCAAATTTAATATTAGACTGGTTGTCCTCTAACCACCTTTCAAAAAGTTTGGTCGGCTGAATACTCTTATAGCACTCAAGTTTCTCATAAAATACTTGAGTTTGATCTATTTCCAATTGGTAATGATATTTTGTATCTTCAACAAAAAATGTTACTTCAAAGAAGGAGTGTTCCTTTGGAGAATATGCGTCCAATTTAAATGGTTCTACTTCTATTTTTTTATCTACATCTCTAGACTCTGCAAACCAAAAATCAGATAGAAAATCAAAAACCTTTAACAAGTTAGATTTTCCTGAAGCATTATAACCATAAATAACAGCAAATCGCAATAGTCGTGTATTCTCATTTACTTGTACTACTTGACTGCTTTCTGCAAATTTATCATTCGAAGCTTCAAAACTAAATACAACTTCATCCTTAAACGAACGAAAGTTCTTGATTTTAATCTCTTGTATCATAATTAGTATCTCCTTTCTGTGAATTTTCCGCAAAAGTACAAATAAAAAACGAATTATACAAATTCTATTTTAAAAAAATGCATTTTTTATGCAATTTCAATAAATTAAACGAGTTTTTTATGATTTTAACCACACAAAATTCTGCTCTGCACCCGTATTTGATGCAGAGCAGAAAAGATGTTTTTACTCCGTCCTCAGTGCTTCGACAGGGTTGGAGGTCGCGGTGCGGAGGCTGGCGAGGGTGACCACCAGCGTTGTGATGACGAGCACAGCCAACAACGCTACCACAAACACCCACACAGCTATCGGTGCACGATACGCAAAAGTGCTATAGTAATAGTCCGTAATAAAGTAACTGATTGGCGCAGCGATGAGGAAACAAATGCCCACAATAATCATAAACTTGCGGTTGAACATCACCAAGATCTCACGCACAGTGGCACCGTTCACACGGCGGATACCAATCTCCTTGCG
Organism: Paludibacteraceae bacterium; assembly: GCA_045579895.1. GTDB lineage: Bacteria > Bacteroidota > Bacteroidia > Bacteroidales > Paludibacteraceae > Colicola. The sequence continues at coordinate 7,483 of JAZNMT010000036.1, read as the reverse complement.
GCGGTACTGCGTCTCGAAAATTACCAATCCCAACACACCCATCAGCGAAATTATAATCGCCAACATCGTGAACAACGAGATCGTTGTGGTCAGTTGTTGCTCTTTTTGGTAGTTCTCGCCCAGTTCCTCGTCGAAGAAGTTGATTTTCACTTTCTCGCCACCGTAGTCAGGCAGAATCTTGTCGGTGGTAGCACGGATGGCATCAAACACCGCCTTTATATCTGCATTCTCAATGGTGCGCAGCGTGAGGTGTGGCGTTGCGAAGTACCTCGTTTGTATCTCCGAATCGTAAATATAGAACGCAAACGCGTCGCTTTCCTCGTGTAGCGGTTTGAAGTGGAAGTCGCGGCAGAAACCCGTCGCAGGGAAGGGCTTACCATTCCAACTTATCACTTCCTCCAGATTGAGGTTGTACTTCTTTTTGGCATACTCGTTGAGGATGATTGCCCCATCGCCCTTCTCATCCGAAGGCAAGAAATCGCGTCCTTCTACCACCTCTATGCCCATCACTTGCAGGTAGTTCCACGACACAGGCATGACGTTTATCATCATCTGTTCGCCATGATGCCAACGACCCCACGTCATGCGCATATCTGCCACCATTCGGTCTTGCGACCATGCTACCTCCTTGATATTTGGGTTATTGAGCAACTCGCTGCTAAACGCATCGCGCTCGTCCAAACTATTCAGCGGAATGTTCGCCGTGATAAGACACTCCTTGTTGAAGCCCATGTCATAGTTCATCATGTAGCTGTGTTGTTTCTTCAGGAATATCGCGCAGATGATGAACGCAATCGAAATCACGAACTGCAAACCAATCAGCGCATAGCGCAGTGACTTGCCTTTTTGCGACATGCCAAACGAACCCTTAATCGCCAGCGCAGGTGGGAAGGAGGTGGCGTACATGGCAGGATATAGACCTGCCATGAGCGTCATTACCAAAGCAATGCCCACGGTGAGCACCGCAACAACCATATTTTTACTTAACGCCAAGTCGCAAGAGATATAATGCACCCACTCTGTCGAGCAGAACAGCAGCACCACCACTACCGCCAACACCAATGCAATCGCCACCAGCACAGCCGATTCTGCCAAGAAACGCCCTACTAATGCTGCACGCGAACTACCCAAAATCTTGCGCGTGTTCACACTACGAATACGCATAGGCACTTGCGCAAAGAAGAAGTTCACATAGTTAATCAGCGTAATAATCACTATCAACGCAGCCACAATCATCAGCGTAATCGTGCTGGTTTTGTTGCCTTGTTCCTGTCCTACGCTCCACTCCAGCGTGTCGTCATAGTACAAATCACGAACAGGCATCAAGGTGCAATGAATATCATCGATAAACGTCTCCAACTTATCCAGCTGCTTGTAGAACGATGGGTCGCTATGTTGCATGCCACGATAGCGCTTCAGTTCTTGTGCCATTATCTCCATATATTTTGCCGAAATCACCTCTTCGCAGAGGGCTTTGTCCTCTGTCGAACGGAGTTTCACAAAATACTGGTACGACCAGTTGCTGGTGGAGTTCAAGTCTTGCTCCTCCAGTTGATTGCAACGAATCACTTCAATGTTCTTTAGGTCGCTGGCAACGGGCAGATCTTTGTATATTGCACGCACCACAAAGTAGTTTGTTTGCCCCCAACTCTCCAGTTGCAGGACACTATCCACTGCCACGCCCAATCGCTCGGCAGCCGTTTCGCTAATAGCCACATAGCCACCTTCTCCAATGTCCTCCAGCGAACCCATAACAGGTTGAATGCCAAAGGTCTCCAGTGCGCCCGAGGTCATTTGAGCAAAGGTTACACTATGCGTTTTCGCTGCTGTGCCTTCGCCCACGATAACATTTACTTTGTTCACATCATCCAATTGAGCAACGCCGTATGCTTCTACATAGATGTTCTCTTCCAAGAAATACTCTGCAAATGGACGAGCGAGGAATGACTGTTGTTTCGTTTCGCCTGCACCAAATGAAGGCAATGTCATCAGATACACGCGCTCAGAGTCGGGATAGCGCGGTTATAGGTCAGGTCGTAATGCACCTGCACGAGAATGATATACAGTGCAGCAAACGCCGCCGTCATTCCCAGAATATTTAATAACTTTGAAAATTTCATATCTTTCTGTTTCACTTCGTTTCACGTTATTGGTTCGCCTCGCTCACGAATGGTGGCTTCACGTTATTGGCTCGCTTCGCTCACGAAATTGGCTTCGCATAGCCATTGTTCGCAGCTCTGCTGCCACTGTCGCTTTAGCCATTTTCGCACCGTAGGTGCCACTATTCGTCGCCATAGCGACCACTATTCGCAGCTCCGCTGCCTACAATTCCCTTGTTACGTCTTTCACGATTTCTCCATCGAACAGATTGATAATGCGTTGCGCCGCGGAGGCATCGCGTTGCGAGTGGGTTACCATCACCACGGTAGTGCCTTCGGCATTGAGTTGGCAGAGCAGATCCATCACCTCTTTACCATTGCGCGAATCGAGGTTTCCTGTGGGCTCATCGGCAAGGATCAGTTGAGGGTTCGCCACTACGGCACGCGCGATGGCTACACGTTGTTGTTGTCCACCCGACAACTGCTGTGGATAGTGCCCTGCACGGTGACTGATATTCATGCGTTTGAGTATCTCTGTCACACGGCGTTTGCGCTCTGATGCCGAGATATTCAGGTACTTCAGTGGCAGTTCTACATTCTCATAGACATTCAGTTCGTCGATGAGGTTAAAGGACTGGAACACAAAGCCGATGTTTCCTTTGCGATAGTTGGTGCGTTCGCGCTCACGCAGGTTGGCTACTTCGGTGCCGAGTAGATTGTAACTGCCGCCGCTTGGGTTGTCGAGCAAACCAAGGATATTGAGCAGCGTGGACTTACCACAACCCGAAGGTCCCATGATGGCTACGAACTCGCCTTTGTTGATAGTGAATGACACATTGTTGAGTGCTGTAGTTTCGATTTCTTCTGTACGAAACACTTTGCTGAGATTTGTTACTTGGATCATAATTGTATTGTTTTAGTTTGTTTTTAATTCTTAATTCAAAATTCCTAATTAACAATTAGCAATCTCCGTGCCAAAACACACAAACAATTGATTACCTGCCAATTACGATTTCAACAAAATTCAAAGTGTAAAGAAATTTTACACTCCAATGTAACCTTTCTTTACACCCTGTTCCTATATCTTCCAATCGGGGGCCCCGAAAATTTGTAATTTTTGGGGAGAGCGGAGGCATAAGTCGCCTTAATGCTGATGGAGTCAGCAGTCTATGCGATCTTATTGCCGAACGCGAAGCGTCCAATAACCACTATTGTCGCAACCGCGACAATAGCCCAAAATGCGATGGTACATCGCTTATAAAAAGGTGGCACATACCGCTCTGGCGGCAGTTGTACCACCTCTTTCTCCACCCGCACATCCACTACGGTATCGCGTTCCACTCGCGTACGCCAGCGGTCCCGCCATTCCACCCGCGTTAGATACACCGTGTCACCTCGCATCCTCTCGCTCACAAACACGCTGTCGTGCCAATAAATGGTATCAATCTTTGCACTCCTCTGGATGTAACTCGTAGTATCGTTGCTCTGCATGACGGGCATCGATTTCGTACTGCTGCAACTCGCGCTCGCAAGGATGATTATACCCATACTCAGTACCCGCACGAAAGTCCGTGACTTCCAAAATAATCTCTTCATGTTCTTGTTGTGCTTTTAATATGATTTGTGTCAATTTATCTTCTGTCACTCGATCAGGCACCAGCACGCACCCACTTGAATGTTCTGGCTTACTACCTCTGTGTATGCGTATTCCACTTCGCTGTGGTACATTCTGCACGATAGGAAGTAATCGTTTGAATCGTGGCGATTGTGTCACGCAGACATGGTAACATAGTGCAGGAATCTCCACGCCTTTCCGCTCCAGCGTGTTGCAGAACCATCTGCCATCAATCACCAGCCGCCCAGTAATCGCATTCCCTTTTGCTTCATTTCGTATCAATCGTATATACATATTCTTTCTCTTTGAGCGCGCCAGGAAGTTGATTGGCGCGCAAGTTGTTTATGTTGTTTTCTAAAATAAAAAGAATACTTATTGTCTTATTCCTTATATCTATACTTGTAATCAATCCCGATCAGCGAACCCGAGAATGTCAGTATCTCGCCAAACGCTATCAATAGCGAGTGGTGGATCTCGCCCACTGGTGGTGTCACAAATCCCGCCACCAGTAATGCGCACCCAAAGGCGCACATTACAATAGCGGTCATTAGTTGAATCTTTTTCATATTTTGCTAAGATCTAACAGCACCGCAGGTGCGGTCTAACAACAACGTGGTCTAATAGCCCAGCGGTCTGCTCGCTCTGCGAGCTTACTTCCCTTCAATCTGATCGCGCATCAAGTTCCAAACATACTGATACAAAGTCTTGTACTTAGTTTGCTTGATAAAGCCCACCTGATCTTGCGCGATGTAATTTGGGTCCATCATGCGGTCGCGAGTAGCCGCACAGATCTGTGCAAACATCTCTTGCCAAGCTAGTTCACTTGCTCCGTATGGAGTCGTTCGCTCGCCTATCACAGCGCATCCGCGTTGTCGTTTACCGCGCTTACGGCGAACTGCCACAAACTTTTGTTTCTTTCCAAAAATCTTGCCCGATGCATTATCCACGGGCGCTAAATAAAATACACTTCCAGCCATAGTTTTGTTTAGTTTTAATAGGTTTTTAATTCATGTTTCTCTCAGCCGTAGGCGGTCTAACAGTGCGCAGCACGGTCTAACCTCCAACAGCTACACTGTAGCGGTCTGCAAATCGGCTTATTCGCCGATTTGCTTGAACACTTGCGCCACCACATACCCACGCAGTGTGATGTACTTCTTTTGTGCTTTGAATTTTGCTTCGTAAGTAGCTCGTTGCTCTGGATCAGCGAGGATAGTTTTCGCTTGCGTTTGTGCTGCTTTGAAAGCATTACGTACAGCTTGTTGAGCTTCAGAGTTGCCACCGTCATAAGGGTTCTTCACACGCACACCAATGGTGGCATTGTCTTTCTTACGGTTACGGAAATGAATCTCATCCGAACCCGAGAACTTCTTTTGAATCGAATCAAAAGGCGTAGAATTTTTGATAATTGCCATAGTTAAAATTTAGGTTTAATTGGTTAAACGGTTTAGTTTTTTTCTTCTGGGATCCCGCGTCTTCCGGAATTCCCGTACTATCTGGTCATTCCGAAATCCGCTGCAAAGATACACATAAACCCCCTTTTTTGTTGGTGAATTTCACCACTTGTTACTATTTATCGCGATTTTCTTTTCGCCACAATCTGTCTCACTCTCTCCTCACTCAAATAGAACTGTTTTCCAATCATTACATATAATTCCATCACAGGCATTCCTTTGCCTAATTGTTCATAGAAGCATTTTCGTATTGCCTTATTTCTTCGTGCTTGATCTGTCATACCTCCTTGCCTTTAACCTCTAAACCGCTACCTCGCCCATCGGCGACACTACCGCTCGCTTGCGAGCCATCACCACGGCGCAGCCGTCTATACTGCTGAATAAATCGTTGCTGATTTTCCCTTTCCTTCTCTGTTGCCACATGCCCCTTCCGATTTGGGCATCGTTGCACTACATATTTCCCATGCAGTTTTCGGATGTAGAACCCATCCTCCAATCGTATTTTTCCCCTCACCCCTTCCACTGGTTTCTTAAATGTCACGATCATATATTCTTCTATTATCAGTCGTTTTGTTTTGCCTACCAATGACTTTTATATTGTTTTGGGTTGCCAATGCGCCCAGCGCATTCTTCCAACCCAAACAATATGTTCATTGAATTGACAATAATTGACAATCCAATTGACGTTAATTGTCTTAAAAAAATGATCATTGATTTTTTCTTATTTTTGTAGGCTTCAAGGAAGCCGTATTTTTGTTTTCAAATCACCTGCGCGTTTCGCGACCACCATAGGACATCTCTAGGACATCTGTGGGCTTTCTGTGTCTTTAACTGGCAGCAATGTGGCAGCCACTTTTTGAAACACAAATTTCCGCAATGTCATTTTCCGCGCTCCGTATGTATCTTTCTGTAGTTGCTCGTATGCAGCGCGTTGTGTAGGATCTGCCATGATTGCCGACACCATTTTAGTAATGATAGAAAATCGTTGCCTTTGTTTCTGTTCTTTTTCGCTGGGTATCCGTTTCGGTTTCTTGCGCATTTGATATGCGTATGTCTTTCCCGATGGTGACTTACGAAAAACCACATCACCAATTCTCCCACTGATGGTTGCAATCCCATCCATAAATGTTACTCTTGCCATAGTCTTAAAATTTAGTTTGGTTTATATTCTGTTTGCTTTCTATATTTATTACTCTCCAACTGCATTTAGGTATCCACCATATCCAGCATATCCACCTGTTTTCTTTTCCTCGTCCCCGTACACGCGCGGACGAGTTTATATATTCTGCTGGATATGCTGGATACCTTCTTACTCTTTTAATAATCGTTTTAGACTTGCTATTTCATCTGTATCTCTCTGATATACAAGCCATCCGCGTATCAATCGCCCTCCTATTTTAGGTCGTGTTGATTGGTATCCAGCAGCACCGAGCACCATGCCCAGTCGGCTCAACGCCATCGGCTTCTTGATGTTTCCGTATGTCACCAACCGCTCACTTATCTGTGCCGTCGTCATAAACTCTCCTTTGCCCTCGGCAGGCACATCAAAGAGTATCGGCAGCAACTGCTCCTCATTACTCTCGTCCCTGAAATGCTGATTATGCTCCTCCAGCACCTCTATCTCGTCCAAGTCAAACCAGTAACTAAACAACGGATCCTGTGCCAATGACATGCTTGCGCATACATCCGTTCGTAAGGCAGGAGGGTGAAAAACGGATTTTGTATCTCCTCCACTTCAAAGGGTAGCCAACGCCTATTGCCCGTAATGTCCGTCAAGAAGTCCCGCCTGTTACCACTCGCACAGAAACTCGCCAATCGCACGCGTCGCTCCTTGGTGTAGGCATAGGCAGCACGCTCGTTCACATCCGTGGCGGTGATGACCGATTTCAGTTGATTGAGTTCACGGTTGTTCATCGAGTCAATCTCATCTAGCGAGATAAGCCCAAACTCCGCAATACGCAGCCGTTCATCTTTGTTCAAATCGTTGCTATTCGCCAACTTACAGGCGTATGCCCTCAAATGTGGCGGTATCAGGTGTTCCAACCAAGTAGTCTTGAAGATACCTTGTTTACCAATCAGCACGAGCACCTGATGATTCACTACCTCATCTCTCATCCAACTCGCCACCATCGCCACAAACCACTTTTTAAAGCACGCCCGCCATAGGCGATCTGCGTTTGGTGTAGTGTTGGGTAGAGTTGTATAGGATGGTGTAGTATTGTTTCCCATAGGCGCGGCAGGGAGTTGATTGCCGCGCAAGTTGTTTATGTTGTCTTCTTTACAAACATTCTCCTCGTTGTCGTTCTCTTTCACCCTCA
>JAZNMT010000035.1:0-2336 GCA_045579895.1 Paludibacteraceae bacterium | reverse complement strand
GAAAGACCGTTTCGTTAAGCAAGCCCATCTGCGTGGCCTATCTCACCAATATCATCCAACTGCCCAAGAACTATATGCTACAATTAGATATGAACTATCAGAGCAAGGGACACACCTTGGTGTATGAAATACTTCAGCATAACTATGCTCTGGACCTCTCTGTGCGTAAGTCGTTCTTGAACGATGCCCTCACCATAGAACTTGAAGGCACTGACCTGCTCGACTCGCAACGCGCCGGAGTGTGCCTACGCTCAGGCGGCTACAGCATCGTGCAATTCAACCATTTCGACACCCGTGAAGCCGTACTCACCATCCGCTATAAGTTCAACTCAGCAAAGAGCAAGTACAAAGGAACAGGTGCGGGCGAAAGTGCCAAGAGCCGTATGTAAAGGATTAAAGATATTGCAAAACATAAAACGGAGAAGTTATGAAAAATATATCCATCGTATTGATTGCTCTCATCCTTATCATGAGTAGTTCTTGTTCTAATACGAAAGCAAAAGATACTAACAATGACTCTAAGTCCATAGAGACCAACGAGCCAATACAAGAAAAACACTTACCCGATGGGGCTGTCCCTTTTGACTACGCACGCCACCTCTATTTCAATATTTTGTTGCGTGATTCTATTCCAGCAAGAGTGATTTTCGATACGGGAAACACCAATATCTTGATTGACTCTACATTCTACGAGACGCATTTTGCACATTTAGGCAAACTGCAAAAAGCAATGGCACGAGGAGCAGGATCGGGAAACCAAGCAACATACATAGATATGAGTGGTTGGGAATACTCCGTAGGTGATCATCATGCCATGGAGCGGATGGCTGTGGTGATGAATCTGAAAAAGATTTTAGGCAGCAAGGTTGAAGGTATGTTCGGTATGGCATTCATGCGAGGTCGCAAGGTTGAGTTCAACTATGAAGAACAATACATGCGCGTGCTACCACAAGAGGAACAGTTGGCCGAAGGGTATACTTGCATTAAATGCAGTTGGTTAGATGATAGGCAGACTCGAATGCTAATTCCAGTGGATGTCACGATTGATGAAAACACTTCATTAAAAGGTAACTTCTTGGTTGATATGGGCGCTGGAGATGCCATAAGTATTAATAGTAGTACGGCTAAAAAGGTGAATTTACCGAGAGTCCTCACAGAGGTTAAAAAGAAGATTTATGATGTGGGTGGTGTAGGAGGTTCACGCACTGACTATATGTTTAAGGCAAAAGGGATTACTATTGGTGGTATTAAACTTGACAATGTAGATGCTTCATACTCGGGCAATACACAAGGAGCTATGGCAGATAGCCGCTACGATGGTATTATCGGTAATGCCTTGCTTGAGCATTTTGATGTTGTGTTTGATTTCGCTACGTGTGAGATCTGGCTTAGAACAAATGGGAATAATACATTTGCAAAATATGATTCGGGTATCACACTCACACCTAAAGAAGATTATTGGATAGTAAATGGACTGATTGAAGGCGGAAAAGCCCATAAAGCAGGTATCGAACGTGGTGATAGAATTACATCTATTAATGGGCTAACACCTGAGAATCTTGATGAAAAGACCTTGAAGAAAATAAATGCAACCGCAGATGCATGGGAGGTTATAATTAAGCGGGGCAGTGCAACTTCGGTAATCACATTTGAAAAGGAAGAATTATAAATAATGATTATGATGAAAATATTTTTCAGTTTCGTATTCGTAGCCATAGCCTGCTGTATGGCACTGAGCGCAGGAAACAAGCAGGAAGAGAACGATGGTAACTGGTACATTATGTCGGGATATGGATATTCCGTGATGCTTGGTGAAATGCCAGGTGAGGGGTATTCAACGGTAAATTCGTTCGTTTGGCAACCCAAATCTTGCTGGGGCTTTGGTTTGGATTATGGGATGAACTACCACAATCCTGTGAAGTTCTCGCTTGATGAGCCGATCAACTATCAGCGTACTCGCCGCCACAACAACTTCTTTGTGGGCCCGAGCGTGTATTGGTTCCCCGTCAATACGGCAAAGCATCGGGTACACGTCAGTGGTAGTGTAAACTATTTCCATACCAACGACCTCAATCAATACAGAGACTTTGATACTGGACTTCAAGAGTATACATCGCAGCGTACCGATGAGGTAGTCATCAATTCCATTGGTCTCGGTGCTGGTCTTGGATATGCCTATAAGTTGGGCGAACATATGGAGTTGGGTGCACGCTTCTATACCTCGTGGTCACAAGAGGAGTTTCATTTGATGGGAATGCTTAATATCGGATTTGCTTTTTAAGTAATATACTATATCTCTAAGATTCTTAAAACGGAATAGTGCGTATATTATTGGA
>JAZNMT010000034.1:0-28096 GCA_045579895.1 Paludibacteraceae bacterium | reverse complement strand
TCATACGCCCAAAGGGTAGTATTGGCGAATAGTAACAAGAAAAGAGGGAATAATTTTCGCATTGTTGTTTGATTTAAGTTTCCTGTTTTCAATGAATCAAGTTTGGAATGATAACGCTATATCAACTATGTCGGGCAACGGACTAAGCGTTGCGGGATTAACTATAAACTATGGGCTAATTTGGCTTGCTGAAGCATTTGCACTTGCTTCAAGGCTTGTTCGCGCGTAGCAGCTGACGATGTACGCCCCAATGAGCATCTCACCTGCGCAGCAGAGACCTGCATGCTCCGCTTGATTGAATTGAGTAAGGTCTGTTTTTCCATTGAGTATGTTGTTTGTGAAATTGTCAATTAGTTGTGTTGTTTGCTTTGAAAATCCGTTATCACGAATAGCAGCATAGATTGATTCTATGCTTATTGACGATGTGCTATTCAATAGTTCTTCTGACATGATTTTCTATGCAATTTATAATTCTGCCCGCAAAGATACACTTTTTTTTCGAAACATGCAAACTTTTTGGATTGTATTCCGAAATTTTGTTTGAAAATTCGGATTAGTACAATAAATAAGGACTTTTGTGGGCTTCTTGTGGCTGTCAAATCACTCTCAAGTTGACTGCGGGCTACGTGACCACTTCGCGACCACGATAGGAGATCTGTGGGAGATTGGTGGGCCCTCGGTGGCTTTCTGTATACAGCGTCTCTATAATAATGCTGCAAAAATCTTCGGCACAGAAGGGGTTTTGTGCCGAAGATTTGTAAATGTTGCTATAAAAAGATGCTTAAAGTAAGCGGAAGGTGTTGATTACCAACGCCTACCACTTGTATGATTTTTTTGTTATTTTTTCTTCGTGCTGAAGATTGGATGGAATTCTGCGTTATAGTTACCGTTTTATAACGAGAGGAATCGTTCTATCGGAGTTGAGAGAAATAATTCCGTAGGAAAAGCATCACCACCTACTACGAGTGAGTGTTCTGGATGAAATTTATTAGCAAAAACATGAAGACCACTATTATCTTGTCGGCGATGAGATGAGCGAAATTCTCAAATTCATCTTCCCAAATTCTCAAAGTAGTTGCAAAGGTATAAAAAAATAAATGAAACCACCAAATTATTGCGTATTTTTGTGGTGTTTTGTTGAGTGCTTTTGCGATTCGTTCTATCACACAACGCCAATAAAATACTCCCTCCTGATGAAATGAACATCAGGAGGGAATATTGCTATGGTGAATTTATTAAGAACGACTAGAAATTTCTATAGAATAATATATCATTTTGATTAGATTAACAACAAATGATATAGCAGCTGTTGCTAGTCCAAAGAAAGTATAGGATATACATTTAAATACCCAACTTGCTTCGCCTTTTGCAAATGACATTCCTTCAAAAATGTTGGTCATCCAAATAGGACGTAACTTTTGATTAAACAAGGAAGCCAAACCTAATGTACAAACAACAATCAGGGATGACTTCCTTTTTGCTTTCAATTCTTCTAAATGCATGATAATGGGTACTTATTCATAATAACGTCCACCATGTTCCTTGATGATAGATGCAGCCTTCACAGGATCAGAGCAGTCACTCCAAATCTCAATTTTGTAACATTTTTCCCAGTCAAAACGTGAGCAACTTCCCCAATAACCTGTAAAATACAATTTATTACTATCGTAATAGTCGTCACGCATTTCTCTGTAGAGATGATCGCGTGCATCATCGTAATCTTGTTCTGTAGGAAGAACATAAGTACTTCTTCTTGTTGCCATGATTTGTAGTACCCGTTATATACCATTGGCACATCGGTTTTTAAAATTGATAATAAATTAAAATTTGCTCTACAGGATTTTTTACTCTTGTTTATTCCACCTGTTTTCTTTAAAATAAAAAACAATTTGGAATTCATAAAGCATGATTTATGATGATAGAATTCTAGTTAATATGTTCTTCATCTTTTTAATAACGATTGATGATTATTTTTGAGAGCATTTGTATTCTAAAATTATTTTTTTATTTAATGCTGCGATATCGCATGTGTGTTTGTTAAGTTTTAGATAGTTTCCATTGTGTTCATTTGCATTTCTAACAAGACACATCGAACAAAATATTTTATTCTCACATTTTTTACAATCGTCAAAATCGCTTTTTCTTATTTTTCTAAGAGAACATACTTTAGGCGAGTTGTTCCATATATCCATTAGATTTTGTGAAACCAAATTTCCTAAAATGTTTCCCTGCCAACCAACACATGGATAAACATTTCCGTTAGCAGAAACGCCTATTGTTGTTCTGCACACATTGCATACCAAATCAGTTTTGTTTACTATTTCATTCATGAAATCTAAATCAGCATCAATGATTTTTTGTCTATAACTTTCATCAAAATCTATAATATCTCTAATAATAGTTTCGACCTCCTCTAATGTCAAGCGATGTTGTAAATTTGAAGTGGTGAAATCACATCTTCCCATTAAAATATAATCAATCGTTGTGGTCATTCCCAAATTATTAGCCCACTTTATAACTTCTTTATAACAATTTTTGTTTGCTTTCATGACTACGCACCCTAATTGAACAGGAATGTTAGCGTTTAATAATTTATGTATAGCATTTATAGTTGAGGAAAAAGATCCTTGTTTCTTTGTTATAGAATCATGTATTTGTGGATTCATGCTATAAAGCGAGACTTGAATTCCTGAGCATTTGCTATTTTTAAGCGCATTTATTATATTATCGTTTAATGCTGTTAGATTACTTAATATTTTTATTTCAAAGTCAAATTCTGAAATCAACTTAATAAACTCAACAAATTGTGGATGCAACATTGGTTCTCCACCAGTTAGTAGAATTGTTAAAACGCCCATTTCGCGACATTGCATTAGGATATCTCGATATAATTGGATATCCATATGTGTTGTTTTTAATTCATGTGGAATATAACAATGAATACAACGTTCATTACATACGTTTGTAACTTCAATTTGAACAGAAAGAATGTGTGGATTCTTTTCAAAAAATTGTTTTAAAAATAGTTTTGTAGAGGGAAGATTCTGTTTAATTAGAGGTATGTAATTGTTTACCACCGTTTTGCCCTCTTGTATTTTTTTGCGCTGTTGAATTTCTTTTAAATTAATTTCATCGTAACTTTTTCCTGAAGTAATAAACCCTTCTTTTTCTAATAAGAATAAAAACTCTTCTACATCATTTTTTAGAGTTTCATAATTAACCACTTCTATGTTTTTTGCTATTTGTGAACATATGCTTTGCAGTGTTAGGCATTTGTCCTTGGATAATGCTAAAAGGAAAACTTTTCCAACAGAATCAAAAACTAAATCATTATTGGTATCTATGTTGCAAATATAGCCAATATCATTGTAATCTCTAATAAAAGTTCTATTATTGACACGAAATAACATATTTATTGCTGATTTATTATTAATAATTTTAATTTGGTATATCAAAAAAGGGGGGGTATGTCATTGACATACCCTCCTTTACTAAATAAATTAAGAACAACCCGCGCCAAAACACGAGTTCCATGAGGAGATAAATGTGTTTAATGCCACATCATGAAATTCCTCCTTTTTTTGTGCAAGAATTTGAGGTTTTGAGTACATATTGTTATTATTTTTTTTTGCCTCCACTTTAATATCGGCTATCGGCTTCTCCGTTCATGTATTTATTGCAAAATTCATTTCATTATTGTATATGGATTTTAACATAATAGTTTATAACAAAAAAGCGGGACTGCACTATTGCCGTTCCACTCTATGAGGCTCTCGCATTGCCTTTCCTGATAAAACGACAACGCGAAGCCCACGCCGAATATAAATACTCTCCGTGCTATTTTATAGTTAAGGTACGCGTATGCGCACACACGTATGCGCAAAACATGTACCAATACCCAAATAGGCACAAGAGGGATAATCTATATCCCGTAGGACATCTATCGTTGCTATGTTCTTATCAGGTCGAAATTTGCGAGATTTCATAGAGTCAGAACAGAGCGCTAATAAACGCCTTTTAATATGTCTGCTACCCTCCGCCATGATGTACAGACATCCCTCAGCGCAGGTTCACGTTGCAAAGGTACAAAATTATTTTGAATTGAGCAAGAAAAATGCACTTTTGTATGCATTTTTCTGTTAAAAAACGGTGCAAAGTGCCTACTGTTTAGAGTTTAGAGGCTATGCGCAAAGTGCGAAGCACACGATGTCATCTGTTTGTAGGAATGAAGTAAACTTTGTTAGAAACAGAGTCAACCTTTTTAGGACTCCAGTCAACCTTTTCAGGAAACGAGTCAAAAAAGTACGTTTTTTAAGATTATATATCAGTAATCGAGTCAACCTTTTTCAGGTTTAGTCACAGGTTTAGTCAGGTTTAGTCACACGATAACGCTTCGCTCTTCTCTCGGTCGTCTCTCGGTCGTCGGTCGGTGGAATTAGGTAAGGTATAAGAGAACTAAAAGAGACGGCAATCTTAATAAAAGTGATAGTGTAGAGTGTAAGGTGTAAAGGCGGGGATTATACCTTCATCATCTTCTGAGGAAATATTAGGAATAGTGCGTGTATTGTGCGTGTATTGTGCGTGAATAGTGCGTAATTGATAAGGAATACCCGAATAGTATTCGGGGTAACAAACAAAGAAGAAGAGAGGAGATAAAAAAGAAAACCGAGCGGGAGTCCGCTCGGTTTTCGGGGGTATTCTAGTTGGTCTAGCTGCACTAGTTGTGCTAGTAGTACTAGTTGGTATAGTCGTACTAGCCATATTAGTTGTGCTAGTCGTACTAGTAGCTCTAGTAGAACTAGATGTTAGGGGATTAGAGTTGTGGACCAGCTGCAACGAGTGCCTTACCTGCCTCGTTGGTGGTGTACTTAGCGAAGTTCTTGATGAAGCGGCTTGCCAAATCCTTAGCTTTCTCTTCCCATTGAGCAGCGTCAGCATACGTGTCGCGTGGGTCGAGGATTGCAGGATCAACACCTGGCAATGCAGTTGGAACCTCGAAATCGAAGAATGGGATCTTCTTGGTAGGAGCGTTCAAAATGTCACCACCGAGGATAGCGTCGATGATACCGCGTGTATCCTTGATAGAGATACGCTTGCCAGTACCGTTCCAGCCAGTGTTAACGAGGTATGCCTTAGCACCAGATTTCTCCATACGTTTAACCAACTCCTCAGCATATTTAGTTGGGTGCAACTCCAAGAATGCTTGGCCGAAGCAAGCAGAGAAAGTAGGAGTTGGCTCAGTGATACCACGCTCAGTACCAGCGAGTTTAGCGGTAAAGCCACTGAGGAAGTAGTATTTGGTTTGCTCTGGAGTCAAGATGCTAACTGGAGGCAATACGCCGAATGCATCAGCAGAGAGGAAGATAACGTTCTTAGCTGCAGGACCAGCAGAGATTGGGCGAACGATCTTCTCGATGTGGTTGATAGGATAGCTTACGCGGGTATTCTCGGTAACGCTCTTGTCGGTGAAGTCGATCTTGCCGTTCTCGTCCACAGTAACGTTCTCGAGGAGAGCGTTGCGCTTGATAGCAGCGTAGATGTCTGGCTCAGACTCTTTGTCGAGGTTGATAACCTTAGCGTAGCAACCGCCCTCGAAGTTGAACACACCGTTGTCGTCCCATCCGTGCTCGTCGTCACCAATGAGGAGACGCTTAGGATCGGTAGAAAGGGTAGTCTTACCTGTACCAGAAAGGCCGAAGAATACTGCGGTGTTCTCACCGTTCATGTCGGTGTTAGCAGAGCAGTGCATAGAAGCGATACCTTGCAAAGGCAAGAAGTAGTTCATCATAGAGAACATACCCTTCTTCATCTCACCACCGTACCATGTGTTGAGGATCACTTGCTCGCGGCTGGTCGTGTTGAATGCTACGCAAGTCTCAGAGTTCAAGCCGAGCTCTTTGTAGTTCTCTACTTTTGCCTTAGAAGCGTTGTAAATCACGAAGTTAGGCTCGAAGTTCTCCAACTCCTCAGCGGTAGGTTGGATGAACATATTGGTAACGAAGTGTGCTTGCCATGCCACCTCAACGATGAAGCGAACAGCAATACGAGTATCAGGGTTGGTACCGCAGAAAGCGTCCACAACAAACAAACGTTTGTTAGAGAGCTCTTTCAAAGCGATGTCTTTAACCACAGCCCAAGTAGCCTCAGACATAGGTTTGTTGTCGTTCTTGTAGTCCTCGCTTGTCCACCATACATTGTCATGACTTTGAGCGTCATCCACGATGAATTTGTCTTTTGGAGAACGACCAGTGTACACACCAGTCATCACGTTAACCGCGCCAAGCTCAGTCTCTTGGCCCTTGTCAAAGCCAGTTAATTCTGCTTTTGTCTCCTCTGCAAAGAGAACCTCGTAAGAAGGATTGTGTACGATCTCGGTTGTACCTACAATACCGTACTTAGTTAAATCTAGTTGTTTCATTATTAGTTAATAGTTAGTAATTAATAGTTAATATCTCAGTTGGTTAATATCTAGCCCTACTTAATCGGGTACAAAGTTAGTGCAAAAAAATGAAATGGGCAAATTTTTCGTTATTTTACCGCTTTTTTGTCAAATCTACATTGCAAAAATATAAAAAACATGCTTTAAAACATATTTTTTTGTCAAAATATTTGGCGGGTTTGAAAAAAAGCAGTACTTTTGCACCGTGTTTTTCATGGTATTAGATTTAAGGTTAAGTAAAGATTGGGTTGTCGGGATGACAATCCTTCTTTTTTTTTTGCATATATGCAATTTTTTTACTAATTTTGCAGCGGAATGGAAAATCGTTACGAAAAAGAAGATTTGCAGCAGGCTCTCCGCGTCCTGCGTGAGGGTGGGGTAATCTTGTATCCCACAGATACCATATGGGGTATAGGTTGCGACGCAACCAACGCAGCAGCCGTCTCGCGCGTGTACGAAATAAAAAAACGTGTCGATAGCAAGGCTATGCTTGTCCTGCTGGATGCTTCGGGCAAACTGCAAGGATATATGTCTCATGTACCCGAAACAGCATGGATGCTCTTAGAAATGCAAGGCGACAGGGCTATGACAATCATTTACCCCGATGCGAAGAATTTAGCACTTAACCTTTTGGGAGAAGATGGCAGCGTAGGTATTCGTATTACAAATGAACCATTTAGTAAGGCACTCTGCGAACAACTGCGCCGGCCCATAGTATCTACCTCTGCCAACATAAGTGGCGAGCCCGCAGCTCGAATATTTAGCGAGATAGCACCAGAAATACTGCATTCTGTGGATTATGTATGCCAGTTTCGCCAAAACGATACAATCATTCATAAGCCCTCTTCCATCATAAAAATAGACAATAGAGAACGTATTACTATTATTCGCCCATGATGATTCTAACCCCATATCGCAAACAACAATTAGCTTATATCCTACTGGACATATGCTCCTCGTTGTTGGTGTGGGTTGGGTTCTTGGGCTTCCGCTGGCTGGTACACGAAGGAAAAGTAATGAGCATAGACACCATTCTGATTCCAATGTTCGATTTCTATCGGCCGCTGGTATTATATCCCCTTGGTTGCTTTGTCATATACTACTTATCTGGTTATTACATCCGCCCTCTGCGCAAAGAATACGCGAAAGAGTTGCGGACTACATTGATTTCGGCACTAGTCATTGCTTTGGGAGCCTTCTTTGTGATTATCATCGATGATCCAGTCGCTAGTTATCGCAACTATGTAACTTCGCTATTGGTATTAGTAAGTTTGCAGTTTGTACTGAGCTATATTCCACGTGTGTTACTGACAACTTTGTCACGTCGCCATCTGTCCAGCTCACCTAAACAATATACGATTCGTAGCCTACAACAAGTAGATGTATTCAAGCAACAGCATAAGCAAAACCCGTATGATGAAGTGATTATCGATTTGCTATCATCCGCTTGTGAAAAGGATATCTATAGTATTATCAATCAATTATACCCGTATGGTATCTCCTTATCCGTCAAACCTCGCCTTTACGATATGCTAACTGGCGCAGCCAGCATCAAAGGTATAGCGGATATGCCATTAGTTCATATCACCGAACACAAAATGAGTGATAGTCAACTATGTATGAAACGGGCATTCGATATCACTATATCATTTACCTCGCTAATCATATTATCTCCGTTATACTTACTCCTCTACCTATTAGTATGGAGTACGTCAAAAGGTCCTGCTATTTATCAACAAGAACGTATCGGATTGCACGGAATCCCATTCCAAATATTGAAATTTCGCACCATGCGATATGATGCCGAATCTTCAACTCCTATGCTGAGTGCAGATAATGACTCGCGCGTTACCCCTATTGGCGCTTTCCTACGAAAATATCGTCTAGATGAGCTGCCACAGATGTGGAACATATTAAAAGGCGACATGTCTATCGTAGGACCGCGGCCAGAACGTAAATACTTCATTGAGCAAATCGAAGAACAAGCACCTTATTACTGTTTATTATATAAAATTCGCCCAGGATTAACTAGTTGGGGCCCCATTAAAGTGGGATACACCGACACGATAGAGAAAATGATACAGCGACTCAATTACGATATAGTATATATCGAAAATATGTCGCTACAACTAGACTTGAAAATCCTTTTCCATACCATAGGCGTTATACTTAGCGGGAAAGGAAAGTGAATGTTAAAAGTTGAAAAATACAAAATCGTATGAAAATGACTTACGACGAGGCCATCAAACGCCTTGAAGAAATTGTAAAAGAATTAGAACAATCTGAAGCACTAAGCATGGATGCTTACCAAAGCAAAGCTAAAGAAGCAAAAGAACTTATATCCTTCTGCCATGCCCAACTCGCTAATTGGGAAGAAAAAATGAACGAGATTATAAGTTAGCGTTTAATGGGATGCGACTCGCCGTATTGTTATGGAATAAACGCAAATCCTGCTCTAAACTATCATTGGGCAAAGCAAAAGGTAGCTTCCCCTGCAAATAATCAATCGTAGGAATGCAATAATAATTGCGTGGTTCACCTAATAAGGAACCTTTGTGCACATACACAGGCACTATATTTATCCGCTCCACACGATGCGTCTCACGACTGATATCTACCATAGCCATAATACCACCATTAGAATCTTTCCACCGTTGATTACTAACTAAGTTTCCCAACGAATACACTACTGGCACACGACGCCCATCTTCTGCTGTTAGTATCTGATAGTCTTGGACAACATGTGGATGACCACCAATAATTAAATCAATGCCCAAATCTGCTAGCCATTGCCCAACGCCTTGCTGATAAGCATTGTGCTGTAACTGATATTCAGTTCCCCAATGGATATACATAATGCGCAAATCAATTGTAGTATCTTTGAGACTAGCAGCCAAATCTATCTCCAATTGTTCCGTTTCAATATAATTCACACAACTAGGCCATACAGGCACTAATCCATTTGTACCATAGGTTGCATTAAAAAGCGCGATCTTTATGTCATCAATATGCAAAATCAGCGGATATTTTTGGCGGCGTTCTGTCGTATCGCGATATGCTCCTATCGTGGGATAATCTGCCATGCGCTTAAACGTGCGCAGCATGCCACGTTTATTACCATCTAGGATATGATTATTCGCAAGGGCAAAAATATGAAAGCCTGCATCCGTCATTTCTTCGAAAAAATCATCAGGCGTACGGAATCTAGGATAACCACTATAGGGCTTGCCCGAAAGTGTGGTTTCAAAATTTACAATATTAATATCAGCCTCCGCTAGATACGGACGTAAGTAACGGAAATTAGGTTCATAGTTATAATGCTTTTCCGTTTTATCCCACGCCCAAAGAAATTGTGTAGAATGTTGCATGGCATCACCAGCAAAGAGTAGGCGTATATGAGAGTTTGTAGTATCCTTCATTGGGAAAGAGTGATGCCCTTGCGCCCTAGTATTCAAGGGCATAACAAGCCAAACGAAAAGGGAAAGGATAACTGAAGTTAATTTTATAGTTTTCATGTCAAGATGTATTTAAGGGGGTTATCTATATTTATTTTCGGTTATATCATCCAACATAGAGAGATAACTTTCATATCTAGAAAAGGCGATCTCCCCTTCCTTAACGGCCTGATTGACTGCGCATCCGGGTTCGTTGATATGTATGCAATCAGAGTAACGACATTCACGCCCAATTTGAAAAAATTCACGGAAATAATGCCCAATCTCGCTGCGCTCCATATCTAGCATGCCAAAGCCCTTGATACCAGGAGTATCGATAATCCAAGAACGATTTTGTGATGTAGAAGGCGGGGCAAGCATTTCTGAGGTTTCAAAGGCATGGAGTGGGTACATCTCTGAGAAGGTGGTAGTGTGCATTCCCTTGTGATGGGCAGAGGATATAGCCCCTGTACGTGCAATATCTTTCCCCAAAATAGCATTGAGGAGTGTAGATTTGCCCACTCCCGAGTTGCCAGATAGCAGGGTTACCTTGCCATCAAAAATGGCAGCAACAAGGTCATCTTGCGAAGAACTGAGGCTTATTGCAGAGATAGCATATGTAGGATAACCTAATGATTCGTATAATTGGCGTAGTTGAGCAAGTGTTTGCACCTCCTGTTCGTTGAGCAAATCAATCTTATTAAAAATCAAGCATGCAGGAACACGATAGGCTTCACAAGTAGCTAGAAATCGGTCAATGAACGTAGTTGATGTCTTTGGATGATTGACGGTTACTATCAATGCTGCCATATCCACATTGGCCGCTAAAATATGCGAAGCATAACTAAGGTTGGTACTACGACGCACGATGTAGTTCTTGCGGTCATGTAGTTCAGTAATCCAATTAATACCATCCTCGTTTTGCTTAACCTCGACTTTATCACCTATAGCTATCGGATTCGTAGAACGTATTCCTCGTATGCGGAAGTTACCTTTGACATGGCAATCAGCTATAGTGCCATCGGAGAGCAAAACTCCGTATGTAGTGCCTGTTGATTTTATTACGAGTCCTCGCATAACTTGCGCTTCAAACATTAAAATGCCTCAGTGGCTGTTAGATAAAAGCTATATGCATTGATATTATCCCATCTAGGGTCTATATTGCTGCGTGCAACATCGAAGCGGATATTGACTTTTGCTTTGTTGATAGTAGCTCGCAGTCCTATGCCATATCCTATTTTGGGTGTTGTCCAATGCCAATTATGGTAGTCATAAACATCTCCAATACCTGCAAAAACAGCCGCTCGAAAAATACTCCAAATGGGAATACGCAACTCGGCTTGCAATGCCATCATGATGTCATCCCGAAACATATCGCTATTAATCCCCCTTATTCCATCTTGTCCGCCCAAACGAGGCAATAACGGATAGAGTGTGAGATGTGAGATAGGTAATGGTGATAACATCAACTGTGTCTTCCATTGCCATGCCAATACTAAATCACATGGCAATGGAATATATTGCCTGACATCTGTTGACAATACACCATTAATCGTAGCCTGCTGCCCCGCTTGTATATCCATTTTATTGATCCAAGCTGCTGAGGCTGTAACTTTTGCCAGAACACCTCTACTAGGATAGAAGACATTATCGCGCGAATCATATTGCGCTACTACTCCTAATCCCACTTGTAGTAATGGATCGGTTGTTGTATATATATTCCGAATATCAAAGCGTACTAAAAGCAAGTCTGCTACGGGACCGAGTGCCACGTTCTTGCCCAAATAAATAGGTGCTTGTATATGGCAATAGGCGCGTTGCTGTTCATAAGGAGTGCCTTTTCGTAGCATTCCGATAGCCGTATTGCCCTCGTTGGCAAAGTGTTCGTCGCAATAGCTACCATAGTAGGTTGCAGGACGGTCACTGTAGCCTGCACGGAATTGCAAATGCCATGGAGTTCGTCCATTTGCAGCAAAATAAATGGTTCCTTGCGCATTCACATACCATTGGTTGTGCAGCGAGTAAGTGCCATCTATTTGCAAAATAGAAGTATGCTCCTGATTAGGTAACTGAAAGTATGCTTGCGCTGCTGCACCGAACTCCCATGTCGATTCAGGCGAGTAATTTAGCACTGGAATACCCATCGCAGGTAGATTCATCACGCTATCTAGCGATATAGCATGTGACATTTTAAGGGATAACACCCATGCTATCATCAGTATGAATAATCGCTGTTTGATGGGGTATAAAAGTATATGGTGTATATAACTTAAATTTATACAGTCATAATCTCTTTTTCTTTCTTTGCGTAGATCTCATCTATTTGCTTCACATACTTGTCATGAAGTTTTTGAGCCTCGTTCTCCGCATCTTTTTCAGCGTCTTCAGGCAATCCTTCTTTGATTTGCTTTTTGAGTGCATCTATAGCATCACGACGAGCATTGCGCACACTCACCTTTGCGTTTTCTGCTTCGCCTTTGCACTGCTTCGCTAACTCTTTACGGCGTTCCTCTGTCAAAGGTGGTATCATCAGACGGATGCACTCGCCGTTGTTGTTTGGTGCCAAACCAACGCTAGAGTTAATTAATGCGCGCTCTATCTCAGAGAGCATTTTTTTCTCCCATGGTTGGATTTGGATGGTACGAGCATCTGGTGTAGTAATAGTTGCCACATTCGAGAGTGGGGACATTTGTCCATAATATTCCACTTTCACTACATCCAGAATACGTGCACTGGCTTTTCCTGCGCGGATGCGCGCCAAAGCGTCGTCTAGGTACATGACTGCAGATTCCATCAACTCCTCTGCGTCGTTCAAAATAACTTTAGGTTCAATCATGGTTATCAGGGTTTTACTAGTGTTCCTATTTGCTGTCCATTCATTACTTTCTCAAGGTTTCCAATGGTGTCCATATCAAACACGTATATTGGCATATTGTTTTCCCGACACATGGTGATGGCTGTTAAATCCATGACTTTGAGTTTCATTTCCAATATCTCATCGTATGTGATTTGGGTATATTTGGTCGCCGTAGGGTCTTTTTCTGGGTCGGCATTGTAGATACCGTCCACTCTCGTTCCTTTCATCATGATGTCAGCTTTGAGTTCTATTGCACGTAGCACAGAGGCAGTATCAGTTGTGAAGTATGGATTGCCTGTACCTCCTGCTATAATCACCACTTGTCCCTTATTGAGTAGTCTGATTGCTT
The DNA here is from genome assembly GCA_045579895.1 of Paludibacteraceae bacterium. Taxonomy (GTDB): domain Bacteria; phylum Bacteroidota; class Bacteroidia; order Bacteroidales; family Paludibacteraceae; genus Colicola. Next base: position 15,017 of record JAZNMT010000034.1, on the reverse strand, counting down.
TGTCTGTGTTGTAAAGTTCTCCTATCGGCTCCATTCTTACACTGGTCATCACTCGTGCTCGTTGTCCAATAGATTCCAAGGCTGAGCATAATGCGATAGAATTAATAACTGTGGCCAACATTCCCATTTGATCACCTTTAACTCTATCAAATCCTTTCTGCGCACCACTTACGCCTCTAAAAATATTGCCGCCACCAATAACAATAGCAACTTGCACACCACTATTTACAATACTTCTTATTTGCTGCGCATAGTCTGCTAGACGCTGTGGGTCAATGCCATATAACTGTGAGCCCATGAGACTTTCGCCTGATAATTTTAGCAGTATTCGTTTGTACATAAAAACCTCCTAGTTTATTAATTCGCTGCAAAATTAGTAAAAAAAATACATATACGCAAGAATTGATTCTATTTTTTTGCGTATTCACATTTTTTTTTGTACCTTTGCCAATGATTTTATTACATCAATGGAACTAGCTTTTAATATGGAATACTATCGTGTAGCAGGGCATCTATTTGCCGTAATGTGTAGCGACGATGCACTATTAGCATCGTTTGGCAACTACGAGCCGTTTCGGGAGAAAAACCATGAGGCAACTATTTTCACACTACGCATACAGCATAATGGTTTGCTCACTCAAGAACAACGAGCAGAGTATTTCCCTATTTTTATCGACAATACGGAAGATGACATGCCTCGCATTGAAGTCTATCAAACTCCTAATGCAGACGGATGGCTTATGCGGATTGCACAGATAGCCCACTTCCCTATTTGCTGCGAATTGCAGACCGACAAATTCTTCACCAAGGGTACATTGCATATTGAAGCGGCATATCATGACTTGCGATTTTGCGTGGATAATGCGTTGATGCTGATGTTTGCTTTCCGCACTGTACCACTCATGACACTAGAGATGCACGCTGCAGTAGTGGTAATGAGGGAGACAAAAGGCGAGGAGTTGGGGTATTTGTTTTTGGGGCATAGTGGTACGGGAAAATCCACACATGCACAACAATGGCTACAGGCTTTTCCCGATGCTTGGTTACTCAACGATGACAATCCTATCTTGCGGGTAATGGATAATGGCGAGGTGTGGGTATATGGTTCACCATGGAGCGGAAAGACACCTTGCTATACTAACGCGCATGTGCGCGTGGGGGGCATTATCAAACTTAGTCAAGCTCCAGTCAACGAACTGCAACAACTGACCTTGCCGCAGGCATACGCATACATGCTATCATCGGCATCGGGACTGAAGATAGACCCGCTTATGAGCGACCAACTCTACGAAACCATTAAGTATATCATCACACATGTGAAGTGCTATCTCCTAAATTGTCTGCCTAATACAGACGCGGCAGAAGTATGCTTTCAAGGGGTTAGAGGTTAAATTTATAGGTTGGATGGAAAAAAGTAACGATATGTTAATCCCTGAATTTGAGCGACTCCTCAAAGACGGACACATGGTTGAGTTCACTCCGCGTGGTGTGAGCATGCGACCTTTTATTGAAGGAGGAAAAGACAACGTTATACTTAGTGTAGGAAGACAACCCAAGGTGGGCAACATTGTCTTAGCTAGAACCAATGGCATATATGTCCTGCACCGCATTTATCAAATCAATGGGCAGCAAATCATTCTGCAGGGAGATGGCAACCTCAAGGGACAAGAACTGTGCACCCCACAAGATATTATCGGAACAGTTATTCAAATAAAAAAAAACAATGGCAAAAGCAAACGACTCACTAAAGCACGAATTTGGAGGCACTTGCCCACTTACTTCAAGTGGTTTATACTCAAAATATACAACAAAATCAGCAAATAGTAACACTGATATATATGAAAACTAAAAAGGGATTTCGCCTACGTGAATTGGGCGGTGATTATATTCTGATTGGCGAGAGCGTAGAACTCGTGAATTTTAACAACATCATCACTTTCAACGAAACAGCAGCATACCTCTGGCAACAAGTACAGGGTAAGGATTTTGATGTCAATACACTCATCCAACTCCTCTTGGACGAGTACGACGTAACTGCTGATATCGCACGCGAAGATGCGCAATCCACTATTGATGATTGGAAGGAGATAGGGATCGTATATCCCTAGCCTTTACACTTGATAGTTTAAACATTAAACTACTTCATAGGCAGAGAATATGCTAACGCGACAAGAGCAACTGTTTTTCTCCATTATGAGATCGGTACTTTGGGGTACGCCAACACAGGTGTCTGCGGATACCGATTGGCAGGGTGTACTGAATTTGGCGGCACGTCAGAAGTGTTTACATGCTTTCAGCGTGTGGCTCAAGACTTATCGCATTGCTACTCCTTTTGACAAACAACTCACGCCAGCTATCTTTATGGTTCTGCAACGCTTGGCGCGGCTCAACCAGTTGGCTAGTAAAGTGATTGAATTGCTTTCGCTACACGATATTCCTGCTACGCTTATCAAGGGTTATAGTTTATCGAGACTTTACCCAGACCCTGATACTCGCGATTTTGGAGATGTGGACATCTATGTCGGTGAAAAAGATTACGAGCGTGCTGCCGAGATTGTGACAACAGCCTATCCCGATGCACACTGGCGTTCGGCTTTGCACGGAGGTATACACTACATATTGGTGATTGATGAGAACCTTGACCGCGTTGTGGAGTTGCATCGCGTGACGATGGAATTTAACGATAAGAAAGCCAATGCGCTGTATCAAGCCTTCACCCATCGCTATTTGGACCATTCTACCAGAGTGGATATTGATGGCAAATCGGTAGCTGTGCCATCGGCGAAATACAATGCGCTATATCTCTTTATGCACGCATGGCATCATTTCGAGAGTACAGGAGTCGGTTTTCGTCAATTGGGCGATTGGGCTTTGTGTTTAAATAAGGCACATCAACAATCTACACCAGAGGAATGGCAAACGCTGACGCAGGAGATAGAGCATATCCTTACTGCCCTGCACATGAAAACCGCATGGCAGACGTTCGGGCAAATATTGGTTCATCAGTTGCAACTGCCTACCGATGCGTTCCCACTTTATACCGCTCGTTATGAGAATCGTGCTAACCGTCTTTTGCGCCAACTGCTGCGCGATGGGCATGGTGGACGGCCTGCGATGTGGCAGAAGGGGGAAAAGTCAGACATCACCTTGATGAGGCGCTTCCCGTGGGAGCGACCCGAGAAACATTATTTATTACAGAAGGGCTATACTGCTTGCCGGTTGCTATTTGATGCTTGGCAGATGAGCAAGTTCTTCCCCAACTTGGCATGGCATGAACTGATAGCCAAACTATTTGCTGCTATTCAATCTAAGGGGTAATACCTTACTAGACTTCTAGTTATTCCTGTTTTTTGTTGCCAATTTGATGACTTCTGCAGCAATGATTCGGGCAGAATCGGGTAGGGCAAGCCCGAGAATATTGGTGTGTAAATCAAGTAATTTTTGGTTGTCTTTGATGAGTTGTAATGCTATGGGAATCAAATTGTTTTGTGCATCCTTATCTTTCACTAATACTGCAGCATTTTTGTTTACCAATGCCATTGCATTATGCGTTTGATGGTCTTCCGCTACATTGGGCGAAGGAACTAAAATAGCGGGCTTTCCTAGTAGACACAATTCCGAAATAGATGATGCTCCTGCTCGTGAAATGACTAAATCTGCTAAGGCGTATGCCAAAGGCATTTGGCTGACAAAATCCGTGCAGATAATTGGACTATTGGTATTTAGCCATTGGCATTTTTCGAGAGCTGTTTTACAGTCGGCAAAGTAGTTTTTCCCAGTTTGCCAAATGACTTGTATGTTGCTTTCTATTAGTGCTTTAAGATGAACGATAATGCTCTGGTTGATAGTACCAGCCCCTAAACTACCTCCAATGATTAGTAATGTTTTTCGTTCCGTACTGAAGTTTGTAAGAAATGTTTTGTTGAAATATCTGATAGCCCCTTCTTTCGTTCCTGTGGTCAGATTCTGGCGTACAGGGTTACCTGTGAGAATTATTTTCTCTTTTGGAAAGAATCGTTCCATTCCTTCGTATGCTACGCATATTTTCTTGGCATCATCCTTGAGTAATTTGTTTGTTACACCTGCAAAACCATTCTGCTCTTGCAGTAGGATAGGTACCCCCATTTTAGCTGCCACTTTCATTGCTGCACCACTGGCATAGCCTCCTACTCCGATGCCAACATCTGGGCGGAAATCTTTCACAATTTTACGAGCTTGTATCATAGATCGGATCAAATCAATCACTACCCGTATATTGCGCCATGGACGCTTGCGGTCAAAACCCTTAATAGGTAGCCCTATAATAGGATATCCAGCTTGTGGCACACGTTCCATCTCCATACGTCCAAGCGCGCCAACAAATAGGATTTCACAAGTTGGATCCAATTCGCGCAAGGCATTTGCAATACTTACGGCGGGGAAGATATGGCCTCCAGTTCCGCCTCCAGAAATGAGGTACTTCATGGTTATTTATAATTTATGATTGGTATTGATTGCTCATGTTGTAGTTGAAACATTGTTAATCTAGTATAATGTCGGGTACTTCATCTCGACTTTCGTTGATGACTGCTTGTTGCCGTGCACCTAATTCCGTTTGCTCTCGCGATACGCTCATGATTATGCCAAAATAAATGCTTGTAATTAATGCGCTTGTACCTCCACGGCTAATCATCGGTAGTGGCTGTCCCGTCACGGGACCTATCCCTACTGAGACCATCATGCTAATCAAAGCTTGGCATGTAATCATCAATGCCAATCCCATCACCATCAACATAGCAGAGAAATCGGCGTATCGACTACTCTTTAGACAAGCTCGGAATAATATAGATAAGTATAAGAAAATCAATCCAATTGCACCGATGATTCCCCATTCCTCCACAATGATAGCAAAGATATAATCAGCAAATGCTTGTGGTAGGATATCTCGTTGGATACTATTTCCTGGCAGTACTCCCAAAGGGGATTTTCCACCGCGTGCAATGGCTATCTGTGCGTGTGAGCGTTGGTAATTATCGTCGGTGATGCGAAATTCATCATCTGGAGTGTTGCTCTCTTCCAACATATCATTGACACGCCCTACCCATGTCGTTGCCCTCCTCATAATACTGCCATCTGCCATATTGCGGTTTTGTTTGACATATATTTCATTCACAAAGAAGTAACCGCATATGAGAAAAACTAGGATTGCAGTAACTAGCGACCCCCAATATTTAATATGGACGTGGGCTAGCATAGCCAATAGTATCACAATACCACCCAAAAGTATAGCAGTGGAGAGGTTACCAATGAAGATGATACCGCATATCAACATTGTAATGCCAATCGCAATGCCAAAATATTTACGTTGATCCTCTTTGGTTCTAATGCGGCTAAATAGGTCACTTACTACTATAATCAGTGTCAGTTTGGCTAACTCGGAAGGCTGAAAAGTGATGCCAAGCAATTTAATCCATCGTTTCGAGCCATTCACTTCTACGCCTAGATGCGTGAACGTGAGCAAGAGCAAGACAAATGATATAATTAGTCCTACATACCCCATTAAGCGTATCCATTTACTGGGAACAAATTGCAAACCAAAAGCCAATGCCACACCCACTGCAATGAATAGCATTTGCGATAGGATAGGCCCTAATGTGCTACTTCCCTCTTGAAAAACGAAGAAACTACTAGCGGAAAAAAGGGCAATAATTGCAACTAAGATGAGAGCAATGAACAAAATCCAGTAGGTGCGATCAATATATTGCATCTGCTGACGTATGTGTTGTTTTATGTGATTGATAATCATGTGGATACCTTATAAATTGCGTACTGCGTTCATAAATTGCTCTCCTCGATCTTCATAGTTTTTAAAAAGATCGAAACTTGCACAACATGGAGAGAGTAAGACTGTATCTCCTTGCTGAGCTGTTTGATATGCAGATTGCACTGCGTTAGTGAGATTGTCGGTGGAGATGTATTTCACACCTAGTGTATCAAAGTGTTGAATCAGTTTGCTGTTGTCTTTGCCCATAAAAATGAGTGTGTGGCATTTTTCTTTTACCAAATCATCTATCTCACTATAGTCGTTGCCTTTGTCTGTTCCTCCGAGAATCAGCACGGTAGGAGTGGTCATACTTTCAAGTGCGTACCAACATGAATTGACATTCGTGGCTTTAGAATCATTAATATACCGCACTCCTTTTACTGTTGCTACATATTGCAAGCGATGATCTACCCCCGTAAATTGTTGCAAACTCTCTCGAATAACATCGTTATGAATATTCAATATTTGAGCAGCTAATCCGGCTGCCATGGAGTTGTATTGGTTGTGTTTGCCTTGCAAACTTAGTTCGCGCAGTGGAACGTACAACGGCTTACTTTTGGCGTTTACAACGACTTGTGATCCATCTGTGTATGCTACATTTTGTTGGTTGCTACCAAAAGGGTATAAAGTGGCCTGCGGTTGAATGCGTTGAATTTCGCGATTGATAATGGGGTCTTCACTCCAATAGATAAAGGCATCTTGAGAAGTCTGATTGCGTGTAATGCGGAACTTGGCATCTACATAGTTCTGAAACTGATGATCATATCTGTCCAAATGGTCGGGCGTGATATTCAATAGGATAGCGATATCGGCTTTGAAATCATAACAATTATCCAACTGAAAAGATGACAATTCAATCACATAGTATTCATGGTCTTCCTTGGCTACTTGTAAGGCTAGTGAATTGCCGATATTTCCCGCTAATCCTACATCCAATCCTGCGCGCTGAAGCATATCAAATAGCAGTGATGTTGTGGTTGTTTTGCCATTTGAACCTGTGATACAAATCATTTTACCGCGTGTATAACGCGCTGCAAACTCAATTTCGGATAGAATGGGTATTCCTAGTTGGATGAGTTGGCGGACAATGGGGGCATTCAATGGAATACCAGGCGATTTGATTACTTCATCCGCATTGAAAATTAAAGCATTGGTGTGCTGTCCTGCTTCCCATTCAATGTGATGCTGATTCAGTAGGGCTTGATAAGTGGGTGCAATATCTCCCTTATCGCTTACGAAGACATCAAAGCCTTTGTGCTTTGCGAGGATTGCAGCGCCAGTACCAGATTCGCCTGCACCTAAAACAACAATTTTTTTCATAGTTATCGTATTTTTAATGTTAAAATAGTTAAAGCTGCAAGAATCAATGTCATAATGCAGAAACGAAGCACAATTTTTGTTTCGTGTTGCAATGGGCCTTTCCCTTTGAAGATGACTTTGCAAGTAGGGTCATTACGTAGCACTTGTTGCATAGATGTACGATAATGATCATGTAGTGGAGTACGTTTCCAAATGCGAAGGTGAATACCTTTTTTCTTAGCAAACCGATACACTTGTGTCTGCAAAATCACGCTTACACTTTCCATGAGGAATATACCACATAGGATAGGTAATAACAATTCTTTATGAATAATCACTGCACTTACTCCAATGATACCACCGATAGTTAGACTGCCCGTATCACCCATAAATATTTGTGCAGGGAAACCATTCCACCATAAAAATCCTATCAGTGCTCCGATGAATGCAGCTAGGAATACGACTAGTTCTTCACTCCCAGGAATGTACATCACATCAAAATAGTCTGCAAATATCACGTTGCCACTCACATATGATAATACTAGTAGCGCGACGCCAATAATTGCAGAATTACCAGCACACATACCATCCATTCCATCATTCAGATTGGCTCCATTGCTGACTGCTGCTACAACTAGAATAGTTAGAATAACAAAGAATATCCAGCCTGCTTTATATTTATTGCTTTCACCCAGAAAGGAGAACATATCTGCATAGTTGAAGTTATGTTCTTTCACAAAAGGAATTGTTGTGCGAGTGGATTTCACTTCGGGGCTCTTTTCTACGACTTCAATATTATTTTCAATGTGGATATTCACTCGCTCATTCATTACCGCATTGGGGGAATAGCGAAGTGTGAGGCCCACAATCAAACCCAAGATGATTTGTCCTGCTATTTTTATCCAACCATTGAGGCCTTCTTTATTTTTGCGAAATGTCTTGATGTAGTCATCAGCGAAGCCAATGGCACCTAATATGATAGTGGTAATAAGCATTAAAATCATATAGATATTCCTCAACTTACCCATTAATAGACATGGGATTAGCATTGCTGCGATGATTACTACTCCTCCCATAGTAGGTACTCCCTTTTTTGTTACATTAAATGGGTCGATGCTTTCATCGCGTTGTGTTTCAGAGATATTTTTGCGTTGTAATAGTTGGATAAACCATCTACCAACCCAGATGCTGATACATAGCCCCATAACACCCGCTATGATAGCGCGGAAGGAGATGTATGTCATCAGTCGCGCCCCTGGAATACTACCAAAGAAATTAAACAATTCGTATATCATAATTCTTGCTTTTAAACTCAACTCTTAGTCAGCCTGCTGGCATCCTATAAACAACTCTTCACTACCTCATGATCATCAAAATGATGTTTTACTCCTTTGATGATTTGATAATTTTCATGTCCTTTACCAGCCACCAAAATCACATCTCCTCTTTTTGCGATTGTACAGGCCGTTTTGATGGCAGATGCGCGATCTTCAATAATCAGTACATGGTGTAGTTCTTCATCAGTAAGACCTGCTGCCATATCATGCAAAATATCTTCTGGTTCCTCATCACGCGGATTATCTGAGGTGAGAATCAGTAATGTACTATAATTGTAGGCTATACGAGCCATAATGGGTCGCTTGCCTTTATCGCGATTACCACCACAACCCACAACGGTAATGATTTGCGATGTTTCTGAGGATTGATTTTTATTGGCTGCGACTATCTCATTGATGGTCTTTAGTACATTCTCCACCGCGTCAGGTGTATGAGCGTAATCAATAATGGCTGTCCATCCCTTTGTTGAACCGATAGTTTCAAAGCGTCCGTTCACGGATGGTAGATTACTTAATACGCGTAAAACCTCCAATGGCTCTAGACCTAATGCTACAGCACACCCGTAAATAAGTAGTAAATTACTGACGTTAAAACGCCCTACCAAAGGGACAAACACTTCAGCGTTGATGGCACCTACTATACTTTGCATGCGCAGGAGCATTCCATCGAATCCTTCTTCTAGAATCTTTCCTCGAAAATCTGCCATGCTACGTGTTGAGTAGGTATATACGTGCGCTTTGGTATTTTGAGTCATCACTAAACCGTTCTTATCATCGTGGTTGGTAATGGCAAATGCTGTTGGTGCTAAGCGGTCAAACAGTTGTTTTTTTGTATCCCGATAATGGTCAAAAGTTTTGTGGTAGTCTAAGTGATCGCGTGTTAAGTTCGTGAAGAGTGCTCCTGCAAATGCTAGTCCTGCAATACGTTCTTGTGCGATAGCGTGGCTACTCACTTCCATAAAGGCGTGGCTGCAACCTTTTGCTACCATTTGTGCTAGCAGGGCATTTAGTGATAGTGCATCAGGTGTGGTATGTGTAGCGGCTATAGCTTCATCGTCCACATAGTTTACTACAGTTGATAACAGTCCTGTTTTGTAACCTAGTGTTTTGAATAGTCGATAGAGTAGGGTAGCTGTAGTTGTTTTACCGTTGGTGCCTGTTACACCTACTAGCTGCAGATGTTTCGTAGGTTCACCATACCAATAATGTGCCATTTTACCCAATGCTTCATCGCTGTTCTTTACTAGAATGTATGTTACATTCCCATCGGTTGCTAGAGGCATATACATTGGATTATCCAATACGATGGCGATGGCTCCTTTGTCTATACATTGTTTAATAAAAGTGTGTCCATCTACAGCCGTACCAGCTTGCGCTACAAACAGATTGTTTGGCTCTACTTTACGCGAGTCGGATTGTATGCCACTGATTGTAAGTTGGGTATTACCAAGTAATTGAATAACAGCAATATGTGTCAATAAATCAGATAGAAGCATGCTCGTTTAGTATTTATTTTTTTACGAAAACTAATTCTCCATTTTCTATGATGTACTCATTGGTATATGCCATTGTTTTTTCCGCGATATTTCGCACTACGCTACCGCAGTCCATACCAGCGTCATAATAGCCTCGATTGCGTGCACCATGAATCACGCAGATGCAACTATATTGAGGCTCCTCTTCGGGAAAATACCCCACGAAAGACATGCGGTGTTTATGGCTCAAGTATCTGCCATTTTCAAATACTTGTGCTGTTCCTGTCTTACCAGCGATGGCTACCACTTTACTTTGGGCTTTGCGCAGACCCCAGGGCGTAACGGAAGCGGTACCTAAGTCATTATCCCATACTACATCGTGAAGACAATCTTTGATGTTGCGAAGGGTGGTATTATCGCACAAGTGATGGCGTACTACTGAAGTTTCAAATTCCTCAATAATCTTATCATCTTTGCAAATTTTCGTTACGAGTACAGGTGTAATCATTTTGCCGTTGTTGGCGATACCGTTGTAGAACATTAGCATTTGCAATGGACTTAATTCGACGGAATAGCCATACGCCATTTTGGAGATAGTTACGGTGTCATTGGGTATTTCCATTTTGATTTTATCTGCACCTGGAATGATAAAATCAACACTATCGCTCAAACCCATGCGGTTAAGTTTATTGATAAACTTTTTTGCACTGCCATCGTAGCTATTAGTTACTATTTGTGCCAAAGCGATATTGCTACTTACTGCCAGGGCTTGTCGAATGGAATAAATGGTATCAGCGGGGTGGGCATCGGTATGGGATAGGGTGTGATATTTCCAACCTTTTTTCCATACCCTGATGCTATCATTCATATCCACTTTACCATCATCTAGGGCTGCCATTAGAGCGATTGTTTTGAAGGTGGAACCTGGTTCCACGCGTATCACAGCATGATTTGAGGATTCATAGTATTCGCCATCTGACTCATCCAAATCCAAGTTGCACATAGCTTTTATCTCACCTGTCTTTACTTCCATCAAAATGACGCAGCCCCAATCTGCTTGGTTCTTAGTGAGTTGTTTACGCAAACTGCTTTCGCAGATATCCATGAGGTTGGCGTCTAGTGTAGTATGTACATCGGCTCCTTTTTCGGCTTCGCGCGTTGGAACATATTGTCGGCGACCGGCCACATGTGTCAGGTGGTCTAGGCCGTCTTTGCCGCATAAGTATTCATCGAATCGTTTTTCGATACCGGCATTACCATGACCGTTATCGCCGTAGATACTGCCTATAGTACGGCTACCTAAACTACCAAAGGGTTTAGAGCGGCGATTAACATCGGAAAAATAGATGCCACTCTTATAATAGCCACGACGTATCAATGGTAATTCTTCAATAGCTTTCTTTTGGGTGTAACTCACGCGAATATTGGTCAAGCGGATATCGCGTTCGCGTGTACTTTTGCCTCGGAAAGCGGTAACCATTTTCGACCGATATTCTTCGGCAGATTTATCACCGATGATGCGGCTCAAACCGATAGCCATGGAGTCTACATTCAGCCAGAACAGAGCTTCACCATCCATGTGCAAGGCTTCCACGCGGGTATCCATATGCAGGTTGTATTGAGGGATACTGCTAGCGAGGAGTCTTCCTTCTGAATCGTATATATCGCCACGAGCGGCAGGAATGGAGCGCGTGCTATTAACACGATTGGCTGTGCTCAATTTCTCCCATTTCTCATATTCGACCGTCTGGATATAGATGATTTTGGCGATTACCACGCCAAACATCACTAGTATCAAGCCGAAGATAAGGGCAAAGATCAGAATAGTTTTTTTAACGTTTTCACTCATAGTATATAGGTTAGGGGGGCTTATTCTATTTTGATGGCGGCTGTATGACTTTCTTTTAAGGGGCTACCTTTTTCTTCCAAGCGTTTGGCTATAGAAGATTGCCGCGTTTGGGTCATTACTTGTGCGTTTAGGGTTTGTTTAGTGAAATAGGCATCTTGTAGTTCTTTATTGAGGCGATTAAGGCGATTTTGTTGGCGTTCGGATTGGTAGCCAAAATAGATATATGCGAACAACAGACCGCATATTAAGAATATCAAACGATATTGTTCTTGCACCCATTCTTTGGTTAGAATCTCACCGCTAAATATGTCCTTCAATGAAAACTTATTCATAATCCTATTTATATCTACTGAAGATGTATTGCGTTTGTCTTTATTGGTTTGGATTGTTTAGATTTCTCGCGCTTCAGCGCGTAGGAGAATTATAACTTCTCCGCTACTCTCAGTTTGGCGCTTCGAGCTCTTGGGTTGGCTGACACTTCTTCTGAACTAGCGGTTAATCCTTTTTCAATAACTTTAAATGGAGTTAAGATATTGCCGTAGAAGTCTTTTTCAATGTTGCCTTCTAGATTACCCGAACGGAGGAAATTTTTTACTATTCTATCTTCCAATGAGTGGTAGGTCAGTATCGCGATGCGTCCGCCGGGTTTTAGCAAGTCTTTGGCTGCTAGTAACATATCACGCAGTGCGCCCATTTCGTCATTGACTTCTATTCTGAGTGCTTGGAACAGTTTTGCCAACTCCTTTTTCGCTCCTGTTGGAATATCCAACTCTCGATAGCCATTATCCCATAGCTGCGAACTTGCGTCTATTAGCCCGACGGGGCGTCCCATCACCAATGAAACCAATTCCTCTGTTCGCTCGATAGCTTTCTTGCTTCTGGCTTTTACTATTTTGTGTGCTACTTGGCGCGAGTTCTTCATCTCACCATATATATATAGTACGCGCGCGAGTTCTTCTTCGGTATAGGTGTTGAGAAGTTCTGCTGCGGTTCGGCCACCATTTTGGTTCATTCGCATGTCCAAAGGAGCGGAGAAACGGAAACTGAAACCGCGTTCGGGACAATCAAAGTGATGAAACGATACACCCAAATCGGCCAATAATCCGTCAATCTGTTCCACACCATAGTAATCCATAAAATTCCGCAAATAGCGAAAGTTCCCATGCACAAACTGCCAGTTCTCTGATGACTCGAAAATCGAGTGCGCATTGCGATACGCATCCAAGTCCTGATCAAAGGAAAATAACTTGCCTTTCGCCTCTCGCTTTTCGGCTCCCTTCTCTTCGGGGAGGGGTTGGGGATAGGCTGCCTCTAGTATCGCCCTTGAGTGCCCTCCTCCGCCAAAAGTCACATCCACATACAATCCATTGGGTTGAATATTCAACCCCTGGATTGTCTCTCTCAGCATTGCGGGAATGTGATAAATCTCATTCATAGTTGGTTTGGTTTAATGGTTCTTAAAGAATTTGCAATTCATAATGCTTAATTCATAATTATTGTTTGGGCTGGGATTTCATTCTATTTCTAATGCGCTCAGCAAGGTCCTTTTGAGGCATTTGTTTCTCTGCGAATACGCTTGGGGTCCATATCGCGAAGCGATCAAGCATGCCCACGAATAAAATATCGTGTGGACTCACCGAAGCATCCGTTGATTTTTGGGAGGCTTTGTCTGCATTAATCACTTCCAAATTTTTCTTTTGCAGTAGGATACGTCCTTGACTATCCATCTCAAGCAATTCTGCTTCGGACATAAACTGCATTAAGATCATCTGATCTTCGGGATTCCACTCATCTAGGGCGTTACGTAACTGGCTTACTTTGGCGTGCCATACCTGTTCTGGATAGAAAATGATACATTCATTGTCTGTATCTCTGCGCATTACGATATGCGTAGAACCCATCTCTGCAAGTATTTTGCGGTAACTTGCAGGTACGAACACGCGACCTTTACCGTCCAAACGTGCTTCGATATTTCCAATAAATGTATTCATGTGTTCTATTTTTGCTCTGTAACGGATTTGTGTAGATTTCTCGCGCTTCAGCGCGTAGGAGTTACTATCTTTTTCAAATCCGCTGCAAAATTACAAAAAATATTTGATATTTCCCCACTTTTCCCCACAAAAAATTTTTCAATATGTTTTTTAACATGTTTTCAGTAATCTTATCAACAACTTATTATGCTGATAATCAGTTTTATATGTAATTTTTGAGTAGGGGTGGGGAAAAGTGGGGAATTTGCTGCCTATTGACGCTATTTTATCTAATTTTTATATGACCCCTCTCTAAATCCTTTCTAAATCCTTTCTAAATCCTCTTTAAGTCCTCTTTAAGTCCTCTCAAAGTTCTATCGGAGTCTAATCGGAGTCTTTTCGAATATTAGTGATATATTAGTGATTAGTTAGTGATTAATTAGTGATTAGTTAGTGATTCGTATCCTTTTGTAAGCCCCGTTGTGGCAAATGATATAAAAAATACATCCCCCTATGCCGAGCATAGAGGGATGATTTTGTTATTGTAAAATAGTATTACTTACTAGCAATTGCTATTTTCTTGCGTGGAGTCATTTGTTTGAGGTTCAGCCCTTTGTGTTGTTGTGATAACTTTGGAGCTACACCATCTGGGGTGTCAATACTGCTGAGTGACATGCCTAAACATCCATTGTTCACAAAGAAGTAATCGTTTTCATCTACAGTGCTGAATGCTACTGCTACAATACCGATTACTGGGGAACTCTCATCGATGCTGATGGTGCCATCTTCATTATATGCCAGAATCAAGTCTTTTGTGCTTGTATAACCTTCACTATCCATAGTATAGATAACTACTTCATACTCTACACCAGTTTCTTCATCTGTGATATTTGCACTATTTTGTGCAGGAATATGCATCATATGGCTCTTATCGTTGAACATACCGAAGATAGGATTCATGGTTGGAATGCCTTCAATAGTGTAGTACTGGCCGTCCTCATCTACTGTGGAAGCGATATGTACTGTTTCTTCAATGGCTGCACCAGTAGCGTCGATAGCTGTCAAAGCGAACGTGCCTTCGTAATCAGATACTTCTGCATCGATGCCTTCTACAGCTGTAGCCTCAAGGTATGCCTCTTTAGTGAGGTAGAGAGACAGGTTTGCGTAAGCATATGGTTTTCCTGCTTCACCGACTACCATAGCACCGTCTGGGAAGGTTACGGATACGCCTGGGGTGTAAACACCTGTACCGCCATTGTATAGAGCGCCGAATACAGAACCATA
>JAZNMT010000033.1:0-21100 GCA_045579895.1 Paludibacteraceae bacterium | reverse complement strand
GAAGCCACCGCCTTGGAGGTCAATGTCTTTGAAACCAGGAGCGAGGTAACCGTTGATGTCTTTGAGGTGTTGCGTAACTGCCTTCTCCATCTCGATTTGTACGCCACGGTTCTTAGGATCTACATAGTCGAAGTTCTTCTCACCAGTAGTACGATTGTCAAGCTCTACATCATAATAGAGGTACTCGTTGATATGCTCCAAAGCACCTTTTTGGCTAACTTTCAAGCGGAGGTCATAAAGGCCAGCGAATTGATAATCTACATCCATGCGAGCAACAGCCTCTTTGATAGCGCTGGTGCGATAGAAGAGAACAGAACCAAACTCGAAGTCATCGCGAACAGAACCCAGTTGATAGTCAATCACAGGAGCATTGGTACGAACCTCACCTACTTGGTTGAAGTGGTCAGCGTAAACCATAGCTGCTTGGGTGTCCTCAATGAGTGCCTCCATACGCTCGAGAGCGAAGAGAACGAATGAGAGGGTGGTGTACTTGGTGTAAATCAAAGTGTACTCGGTGTTAGCTTTAGCTGCAATCTCGCGTACATTAGCTGTAGAGCGGATATCACCGTGCAAGAAATGAATGTCAGCCACCAGTTCTTGAGCTTTCAAGTTAGCTACAGTAGCTTGTACTTGTTCCTCACTTTGGAAAGGAATAAAACATGTGATATTTTTCATATTGTTTCAAAAATAAATTTGGTTGTTTTCTTTTTAGTGTATGGTGTAAAGTGTATGGTGTAGAGGCTGGGATTATATGGCATAGCCATCATCCCTTCGCCTTTAAACTTTACACTTTCAACTTTCAACTATCACAAAATATGGTATTGTACGAATGCCTCAATAGCTTCGTAGTCTGCGAGGCCGAGGTCTGCGTACATCTTGGCGGTATCGTGGTTGCGATCCTCAGCGCGTTGCCAGAACAAACGCTCGTCGTCGCCCAAGAATGGAGCTGACTCCATTTGGCTAGCGTGACGGAGAATAGCATTGCGTTTCGAACGAAGCTCCTCTGGGGACATAGGCACTGCCATCTCTACAAGATCCATCTCCCATTCCATCCATGCACCGCGGTACATCCATATGCGGCAATCTTTCAACCACTCGTCCCAAGCGGCAGTGTGTTTAAGCTCATCAAGAGCGGCAAGTACTGCGTCAAGACATACACGGTGTGTACCGTGAGGGTCTGCCAAGTCGCCTGCAGCAAAGATTTGTTGGGGCTTAACTTCCTCGAGCAATGCTTTTACAATATCCACGTCAGCTTGTGAGAGAGGACCTTTTTTGATAGTTCCTGTCTCATAGAATGGCAAGTTAAGGAAGTGGATATGGTCGGTAGGCAATCCCATGTAGCGGCAAGCTGCGGTAGCCTCACCACGGCGGATAAGTGCCTTCAGATTGAGTATCTCGCGGGTGTCGTTGTCGCCTACCTTCTCGTTGTGGAAGAAGTTCATGTATTCTTCATACTTCTTATCGATCACTTGATCCTCAGGCATGTGCATGAGCTTGTAACCCTTCATAAAGTCCATAAAGCGAACTACCTCCTCATCGCATACGGCGATACAACCGCTAGTCTCGTATGCTACGTGTACGTTATGACCTTGTTTGATAAGGCGTTGGAATGTTCCACCCATGGAAATAACATCATCATCTGGGTGTGGAGAGAAAATTACGATATCTTTAGGGAATGGATTAGCGCGCTCAGGGCGATTGGTGTCATCTGCATTGGGTTTGCCACCTGGCCAACCGGTGATGGTGTGTTGAAGGTCATTAAACACCTTGATGTTGCAATTGTATGCAGAGTCGTATTTGGTGATGAGCTCGCTCAGCCCGAAATCGTTATAGTCCTTGTTGGTAAGCTTGAGAATAGGCTTTTGAGTTTGCTCGCAGAGCCATACTACTGCACGACGAACGAGTTGGTCGGTCCATTCGCAACTAGTCACTTTCCAAGGGTGGTTGATACGAGTCAGTTTATTGGCTGCATCCAAGTCAAGCACGACAGAAGCGTTCTTGTGGAGTTGCAAATAAGAGGCTGGGCAAGTTGCTGAAGTAACTTCTTCAATGGCTTGCTTTACGATGCCGGCTTTGTGCTGACCGAAAGCCAAAAGGATAACCTCTTTAGCTTGAAGAATAGTGTCAACACCCAAGGTGATAGCACTTGCTGGTACTTGAGTAGCATTGCCGAACAATGATTTTGCATCGTTGCGAGAGTTGTTGTCTAGTATAACTAAACGAGTAGATGAGTTGGCTTGTGTACCAGGCTCGTTCATTGCAATATTACCGCGTTGACCAATGCCCAGAAGTTGAATATCAATGCCGCCTTCGTTAGCGATAAGCTTTTCATAATCATCGCAGAAAGTCAAAATGTCATCCTTGGATAAATCACCAGGAATGGTGTGTACGTTCTCTGGCAAAATGTCCACTAAATCAAGCAACTGGCTGCGAATTTGTGCCATGCTACCAGTAGATAAGTCTGTCAATGGATAGTATTCATATGCACAAAATACAACGACATTTTTGAAACTCAATCCCTCTTCCTTGTGAAGACGAACCAACTCTACAAACAAGTCGCGCATGGAACGGCCAGATGCCAATGATAGTACGGCTTTTTGACCTCCTTCTTCACGTTGACGGATTAATTTTGCAACACGTGCTGCTACACATTGAATGCCCTCTTGAGGAGTCTCATAGATAGTGGTACTCACATGCTCCATACGGGTTACGCGAGATAACTCAAACGCATCCGCAGGACGATACAATTTCTCTGCTACTTTGCTCAGAGAAATCAGTTGACTAAGATTATTTCTCATGTTTCTATAGAATTTTATGATATATCGTGCTGCAAAGGTACGATAATTTTGTGAATTATGCAAACGGTTGCGGAGAAAATCATTAAAAAAACATTTTTTATATGTTATACAACATAAATTCCGAGTGTAGCCTTGCGCGCGTGAAAAAAAAATTGTACCTTTGCGAGTTATTTATTGGGTAGTGTGCGCGTGCGGAATGGAGAACGATTAAAAACAAATAAAAATATATAATTATGATTTTAATAGCAGATTCAGGTTCTACCAAAACTCATTGGTGTTTGATGGCAGCCAATGGTCATTGCGAGGAGTTTTTTACCGATGGTATTAATCCATTTCAACAAACTTCGGACGCAATTAAAAACAGTGTGAATAACCAACTCCTACCTCAAATGGCACATTCGATGTGGGCGGGAAGTATCACAAATGTGTTCTTTTATGGTGCTGGTTGTACACCAGAGAAAATACCAGTAGTGGTTTATGCGTTGGAGGATATCTTTAAGTCCGCTAAAATTGAGGTGTACTCAGATATGGTGGGTGCTGCTTGTGGCGTATTAGGCGAAGAGAAAGGAGTGGCTTGTATCTTGGGTACAGGTGGCAACTCTTGCTTGTGGAATGGTAAAGAAATCGAGAAAAACGTTCCTGCTCTTGGCTTTATTCTCGGTGACGAGGGTAGTGGTGCTGTTCTCGGAAAACGTTTGGTGTCTGACCTCTTCAAGAACCAATTGAGCGAAGAACTGAAAGAGAAATTCCAAAAACAATATGGTATCACTGCTGCCGATGTGATCGAAAATGTTTATCGCAAGCCTTTCCCTAATCGTTATTTAGCATCACTTAGCAAATTCTGCTCTGAGAATATGGATAACCCACTGATTGCGCAACTCGTTTATGATCACTTTGATTATTTCGCAAAGCGTATTTTGCCTCAATATCCTGCATTGCCAGTTGGTTTTATCGGCTCTATCGCTTACTACTATCAAGATGTCTTGAAAAAAGTCTTGGCTGATAATGGCTTCCAAGTGGGTAAAATCCTGCAAGGTCCTATGGAGGGTTTGAAAGAGTATCACAAGAAAGATCTTGTTCCTACGATGTAATTCATAATTCAAAATTTTCTATTATGGAATTTGTAAGAATAACTGAACAAACTTCGCTGCACGATAACCTTGACCAAAAGTCAGTAGGTGAATTGCTGCGCGAGATGAATGAGGAAGATCAAAAGGTGGCTTTGGCTGTCAAAGAGTGCATTCCTCAAATAGAGAAATTGGTAGAGGGTATTGTAGAACGCATGCAAAAAGGCGGTCGTATCTTCTATATGGGTGCTGGTACCAGCGGACGATTGGGCGTATTGGATGCTAGTGAAATTCCTCCTACATTCGGCATGCCTCCTACATTTGTAATTGGATTGATTGCTGGAGGTGACATCGCTTTGCGTAACCCCGTAGAGAATGCCGAAGATGACCCTGAGAAGTCTTGGAAAGAGTTGTTGGATCACAATATTACCACCCTTGATACTGTGGTAGGTATCGCAGCATCAGGTACAACACCTTATGTAATAGGCGCGCTCGAGCGCGCGCGTGAGTTCGGCTGCTTGACTGCTGCTATCTCTTGCAACCCAGGCTCTCCTGTGGGACAAGTGGCGGAGATCGCTATCGAACCTATGGTTGGACCTGAGTTCGTAACGGGATCTACACGCCTAAAATCAGGTACTGCGCAAAAACTTGTTTGCAACATGATTACTACCATTACAATGATCAAAATGGGACGTGTGAAAGGTAACAAGATGGTGAATATGCAACTTAGCAACAAGAAACTTGTGGACCGTGGTACACGTATGCTCATTGATGAACTCGGTTTGGAGTATGACAAGGCGAAGGATTTGCTCCTACTTCATGGTAGTGTAAAGAAGGCTATGGATGCTTATCGCGCTAATAATCAAGCATAAATACATTAAACAATAAAAATAAATCTAAATTTTATGAAGAAACTATTCTTTGTGCTAACGTGCTCGCTGTTGTCAGTTGCTATGATGGCAAGTGTCACTGTGCGAGGCGTGGTGATCTCTACTGAGGATGGACTGCCTGTTATTGGTGCTTCTATTCTCGAGAAAGGTACATCAAATGGTACAATTACCGACTTTGATGGTATGTATGAGTTGACAGTGCAAGACGGTGCTACTCTTGTAGTTAGTTATGTGGGCTTGACAACGCAAGAACTTCCTGTTACTGGACCACAAATGGACGTGCGTCTGAGTGGCGATGCTATCGCAATGGAAGAAGTTGTCGTAACAGCAATGGGTGTGGTTCAAGAGAAAAAACGTCTGAACTTTGCTGTACAAAACATTGGTGGTGACGCACTTACGGAAAATAAGAGCGCAAACTTCGTTAATTCGCTTCAAGGTAAAATCGCAGGTGTATCTGTAACCAATGCAGGTGGCTCACCTAACTCTGGTAGCCAGATTATTATCCGTGGTATCTCGTCTGTAAATAACAGCCAAAGCAACGAGCCTCTCTTCATCCTTGATGGTGTAGCTATCTCTGGTGGCGCTTCTGCTGCTGCAGATATCAACCCTAACGATATCGAGAATATCACCGTCCTCAAAGGTGCTGCTGCTGCTGCGCTTTACGGCCAAGATGCTGCCAATGGTGTCATCATGATTACTACCAAACAAGGTGAAAAGGGTAAAATCAAAGTGCAAGCAAATGGTAGCTGGCAATGGGATACTCCTACTCGCCTCCCACAATTGCAACAAACCTATGGCCCTGGTACACAAGGTTTCTATAAAGAGAAAACTTCAGGCGGGTGGGGACCAATATTGAGCCCAGAAGACGTGATTTATGATAACTTAGGTAACTATTTCAAAACTGGTTTCTATCACAAATATGACTTCTCTGTGAATGGTGGTTCTGAGAAATTCCAAGCATATGCTTCTGCCAACTGGTCTAATGCAGAAGGTATCATCCCTGAAGACTATAGAACACGCTTCGGTGCTTTGATCAAGACTTCTTATACTCCTGCAGAGTGGATTACTTTCCAAGCAGGTGTGAATATCACAGATAGAAAGTCTCGTTCTACTAGTGGTGTAAGTTCTGTGTATGGATGGCCTATCAATGATGATATTACGGACTATAAGCATGACAATGGTCTGCCACGCTTCCGTTACTGGTCTGAGCCATTGAAATATGGTTCTCCAATGAGCCCTCTTTATAGCATTTATGAAGATGATGGTATTTCTAAGAACACGCGTAATGTGATTACTGGTAGCATTACCCTGAAACCAATCAAGAATCTCCAAATCGTGGGTCGTGTTAGCTACGACGTGAGTCACTCTTCTTCAGATAGTTACTCCATCCCTCGTTGGGATGATACCAATGTTATACAACAAGTGAAGATGCCTACTGGATCCAAACCAGAAGATTATGACTCACAGCCTGAAGGTACTTATGCAGACTGGGATGCATATTATGCATACGAGGCATGGAAAGCGTCAGACGCTCCAGGTGGCTATCTAGATCCAGAAAACTATGTGATCACTAGCGAAGATGTGGAGAATATGAGCAAATCTTCGTTGGGTTCTTATTCTGCTTCAATGAGTCGCAGTCAACTCTTTACTGCTGGTGCTAACGCTACCTACAAAATCGAATTGCCAAAAGATTTCTCTATTGACGTGATGGTGGGTACCGAGTTGAAGATGTCCCAAGGTTTCTCTATGTCTAACTATGGTGTGGACTTCATTATCCCTGGTACATATAGTTTGTCGAATACCAACCGCGAATGGATGGAACTCTCCGACCGTACCGCTGGTCACTCTGTACGTCGCCGCTTTGGTTACTTTGGTGAAATCCGTGGTGACTACAAAGGATTGGCTTCTCTCTCAGTGACAGGTCGTTGGGACTGGTCTTCTACTATCAACAACAACCCATTCTTCTATCCTTCTATCACCGGTGGTGTTATCCTTTCTGAGCTGATTCCTGGATTGAACGAAACAAAAGATAACTGGTTCTCTTACTGGAAACTGCGTGGTAACTACGCTGTCGTAGGTAAGGATGCTCCTATCAACTTGTATGACCGTCGATTCAAACAATTTGGTACATATCCTGACGGTGGTTATGGTATCGACCCAACCATGTCTTCCGCTTCACGCGACCTTTCTCCAGAGATGTCTTACTCATGGGAGATTGGTATGGACCTCAAGTTGTTTGATAACAAAACTCGCCTTGATGTTGCATACTATAACACAAAGGTGGACAACCAAATCGTTACTGTACGTGTATCTCCTTCTTCTGGTTATATCCTCCAAACACGTAACGAGGGTGTGATTCGTAACCATGGTATGGAGCTCACATTTGATCAAGATATTATCAAACGCAAAAACTTCGAATGGACACTCGGTCTCAACTTCGGTCTTAACCGTGGTACTGTAGTGGGCCTTCCTGAGGATGTACACGAGATTACTGGTCCTCAGTACGGTGATGTCTTCACTTCTGCTTACTTAGGTGGCTCTACCACTTCACTTACAGGTAAGGATTATCAACGCAATGCCGATGGCCAAGTAATCGTAGATGAGAATGGTTATCCAAAGATCAACCCTAACAAGAATGAGTATATTGGTAACCGTGAAGCTAAATTCCAAGCTGGTTTGAACTCTAGTATGAATATCTACGGTGTTCAGTTCTCATTCCTCTTTGATGGTCGTTATGGTGGTGATGTGCTCAATGTTACTGGTCGTAACCTCATCTCGAGCGGTAATCACAAGATTCTGGAGACTTATCGTGGACGCCAAGTGGTATTTAATGGTGTAACCGAGCATACCGACGCAAATGGCAATGTATATTATGAGCCAAACACCAAACCTATCACACTCAACCAAACTACAATTATTAACTACTTCTATAACGTATCTACCAACTTTATAGAGGATGGTTCGTATCTCCGTTTGAGTTATGTGACTTTAGGTTATGACTTCGCTAAACTGATGAAGAATCAGAAAGTTCTCAAAGGTTTGAAAGTTAACTTTACTTGCAACAACGTATTTGTACTCACCAAATATACGGGTACAGATCCTGTCTGCAACGCTTCTACTGGACAAGGTGGTACGGGTTCAGCGGGTATTGATAATAGCCCTGTTCCAAGTACACGTAGTTACAACCTCAGCCTCTCGGCTTCTTTCTAACCCCATAATATATTAAGGAATATGAAAAAGTTATTTATTATATCTGCTCTTCTTGGAGCAATGTTCTTTACAAGTTGTGAGGATTTCTTGAATGTGAACTACACAGTGGACTCTCCTATCACAACTTCTGTGGACCAAGTGTTGCCTGTGGCTACCTTCTATGCTTCACAGATATGCTACGACCACGCTGAATATGGTGTATATATGTGCCAAGCCCTTACTACTCTTGGTAAGAGCCAAACGGGTTCGTATCCATATAGCCAAGGTTGGGAATTCCTTGGCGTAAACCGTCACCCAATGTGGCGTCGCCACTTCTATGATCTCGGCGCTAATATCCAAAAGATGAATGAGATCGCAATGGAGAAGGGTAACTACAACGCGGTACTTATTGGCCGTACTGTCATGCTCATGTCCACTTTGTTCACTACCGACGCATTTGGTGATATGCCTCGCTCTGAGGTGTACCAGAGTGCTTCGCCTAAGTACGATACTCAGGAGGAAGTATATGCTTGGATGATTCAAGAGGCTGATGAGTTGATTAAACTCTATAATGACCCAGCATGGGTAGATGCTAAGACCAATTTGATTATTAGCGAGAAGATGGATCGTATCTATGCGGGTGATATGGATAAGTGGGAGTTGTTCTGCAAGGCTATCCGTGCTCGCCTATGGTTGCGCAAATTGCCTAACTGGGACAATACTTCAGCTAACTGCCAAAAGATTATTGCTATGGTAGATGAGGTACTTAACGACCCTAACTGGCAAGAGCCACGCTACTATTATCCAGGTGGTGTAACTGAGTCTAACTGCCCTTGGGGACCTTATGCTCCTAAAATCAACTCTTGGGAGAGCCGTGACAACCGTTTGGATGAGTCATTGCCTACCACATTCTTTATGCATGGTATCTTGGGTGGCTATGACTTCAAGGATAGCCAATATAAGGGTGCACGTGGATATGCTTTGGACCCACGAGCTGAGCGTATGATGCAACCACGCGACGCTGAGAAGAATAATCCTATGCGGCACTTGGAAAGCAATATTGGTGGTGATATTGATAAGACTATCGTTAACTATCCTAACTTGCTCGCACAAAATAACCCATATACCCAAAATACGGGTTATATCGCATTGATTACAACGGAAGAATTGATGTTCATTAAGGCGGAAGCCCAATACTGGAACAAGGATAATAAGGGCGCATACGAAACCACAGTAGCCGCTACTAAACTCAATATGGAGCGTTATGGATTGTTCGAGGCTGCAATTCTGCTTGAGGGTACCAACTTGACCGAGCAATATCAAATGTTTTTTGATGTGAAACTCAAAGAGAACGAGTTTACCATTGCAGATTTGATGCAACAAAAGTATGTAGCGATGTACCTCCAACCAGAGCAATGGACCGACTTACGCCGTTATAACTATAGTTCTTCTACAAATGGTATTTATTATCCAGATCCTAATACTGGTCAACGAGTATTTGTATATGACGTAAACCATGTGCATAATGGTGCAGCATTTAATAATGAGGCATACACCATTCTTTCTCGTGATACTACTAAGAAGGATGTGAATAAGCTCAAAGAAGTAGAAGCAGTTAACTTCAACAAAACCTACTCACTTCGTCGTCCTTACAACCTCTATGAGGCGTATTGGCGTACAGCAGAAGATTTTGCAGAGGAAATTGATGGACGTTTATCACCTAATGCTTGGGTAAACCGACTCAATGCAGATACCGAGACAGAGACCAAGTACAATAAGAAAGAGTTGGAGCGCATGGGATACTACACCACCAATGCAGCTGGCGAGAAAATCTTGGACTATCGCATCTTGAAAAAACGCTTGATTTGGGCTAAGAAACATAATGGACCTGCTCAATCTGTAGATCCACATATTGAATGGATGTAATAATAGTTGTATAGAATTAAATATAGTGTAATATGAAAACAAAATTTCAAATATTGGCATTTAGCTTGCTTGTGTTGGGTTTTGCATCTTGCGAGAAACACGATTTCTTTGATGAGGATACCATCACAGGTCAAGTGGGCCCAGAAACATATTGGGTCGTTGAAAGTTCTGCGGTGAAGGCGGGTGAAAGCATGGGCTTTACTGCGCAATACTATTCTTCTGTTACAGGCATTGATCACTCTGAAGTATGGTATGATTTGCATATGAAAGAGGATAAATTGGTATCTTGCGCTTTGAT
This sequence comes from Paludibacteraceae bacterium, assembly GCA_045579895.1. GTDB lineage: Bacteria > Bacteroidota > Bacteroidia > Bacteroidales > Paludibacteraceae > Colicola. The sequence goes on along the minus strand of JAZNMT010000033.1, from coordinate 10,932 downwards.
TACTGCACTTTCATATAGTGTGGGAAGCAATGTCGTAGAACCACAACGTGTCTTGCAAACCATTCAATCTTATCCTCACTCTGAAGATTTGTGGATTGGTAAGGATGTTGATCTTGTTATGGGGGATAATCCAGATGCAAACATCAATGCATATGTGCTGCAAGGCTCTTTCCCTGTGAGTGGTACACTTTCTACTGTCTCTTGGGTGCAACCTAAGGATACTGTAGGTTTTACCAAAAATCTCAATGCGTATTTTGGCGAGGATTTCCCTGTTACATTCAAGGATGGTTTGACTGCTAAGTTGAATAATGGCGATGAGCGTAACTATGCCGCTTATTCGCAAGCATTCAAGAAACTTGGCTTGTTGAGTGATACTGTCACGAACAACAATCGTGATACATTGCTTTACATCGATTGGGCTACAGACTCTACCTTCGACGCTAACTCAGCTACATGGAAAAAGCACTTCAAGCAAAACGATTCTATCTTTAGTACTACTGATTTTGATTCCATTATCCTTGAAATGGATACAGATTGGAATATCAAACGTAAAGATACAGTATTGCACCATGTGGAGTGGAATGAGGAAACTCAATCCTATGACTCCATCTATTGGAAAAAGATTGATACAATTTGGTCTGTTACTCCAGTTTTTGATCATATAGAATATGTGTACGACCAAATTAAAGAGCGTGTAGATCGCGTCTGGAAAGATTCTGTGTCTTTCATGGATCTTATCCAAGGTGCTGAAGGCTATGCTGTAGATTACCAAAAGAGTTACTATATCAATGCCGAGTTGCGCGTGTATGACAACAATGGCACTTATAGTAAGACAGACTCTAAGGAGATCTCTATCAACTAATAATCGTAATACTTAAACACATCAATAGATATGAAAAGTAATTTTTTGAAAACCATATTGATTGCGCTTTTGCCAATCTGTGCGGTGTCTTGTATTGATAATGTCCCTGAGGTAGAAGTCCTGCCTACAGATGCAGTCTCCTTCGAGTACTATATTGATCAAGAGACAGAACCTAAATATTATCTCGATTTCTATGTGGATTCTGAGATTACATTCGTCAATACCTCTCCTACCGAAGGTGATGCTGAGTGGGATTTTGATGGCGATGGTGCTACAGATGCTGTAGGTGACGAGGTTAAATTTGCGTTCAGCAAGGCTGGTACATACAAAGTCAAACTTACTATTGGAGATTATTCACTCCAACAAGTAGTGATGATTGCACCTATCAAACCTCTGCTCACTATCAAGTATCCTGAGAATGCTTCTCTCTGTGAGGTTCGTAATACCCTTATCTCATTTGAGTTGGAGTTACCTAACCCAAAAAACAAAACAGCTGTCTTCAAGTGGACTTTCCCTAAAGACACTAAATATGCTGATGGTACGGAGGCTACCACATTCGAATCTACTTACTTCACTACACCTGCGGATTCTATCATCCCATTGCCAGAGGCCGTGAAGTTCTGGCACGTAGGTTCACAAGCTGTACAGTTGGAGGTAATCTTAGGTGGCGAACCTCTTGAGGCTGCTATAAAGAATGTTCCTGTTGCTTATGACAAAGAGGTTCCTACACTCTACTACGCAGTACAAGGTGGCCGTATCATGGCGCATAAATTGACCAATAATCAGCAACCTGCTGATATGAATATCGCTTCATTTGATTTGGGCGTAACTTCTGGTCAACACCCATTCACCCTCCTTTTCCAAGACTCTTTGCTCTATGTACTAGACGCTGGTAAGCAGTTCTACTATGTGAATGACGTGGACGGCGTATTGGGCGACGGCAAGATTTCTGTTATTTCCAAAGACGGTGCTAAGGTACAAACGATGATCTCTAACGTGGGTCAGGCAGCTTTCGATGACCCATTCTATGGATTTATCGAGGGCTCTAATCTCTATTATGCTAATCGTAATACTGGGGTCATAAAAGTGCCTTTGAAGGATCGCGACAAGATGTATAGTGCTGCTTTATATCCATATTATGTTCAACACAATACGTTGGGATACATGAATAACGGATATGGTTATGGTGCTATTGGAGGTACTGTTTGTAAGGTTAAGGGTGTATGGCACTGGGCAAAATTCTATTCTGGAAATGGTATCTATCGCTTCGAGGATAGCGACATCTTGAGTGCATCTATCTCTACTGGTGATGCAACTAATTTACCTAAAGCCGGTATTATGCTCTCTAGTATGAAACCACGTTCATTCGTTTATACAGAGAAGAGTGCCACACCTAAGTTCTGTCTCCATATCATGGATGCTGGTGACAATGGTTTCTATGTGGGCACTTACGAGCAAATTGATGCCGTAGGTTCTTCTAAAAATGCTCTCAAACCATACCTTAAAACCTACAATGGTATGAGCTTTGTCAGCAATACCACTGGTAATCTCCCTTCTGTAGAGGGGCATGGTGACGAAACTGTAGGTATCTGTCAAATGGCATACGATGAGGTGAATGATTGCGTGTACTTCGGTTATCGTAACAATAGCGCACAAAGTGCTCTTTATCCTCCTACAGGTATCTATCGCTACAACTTAGCTACTGACCAAATTGACTGCCTCATCGAGGGCGTTAGCGTTTATGGCTTGGTTGTAAACAACAAACCTTCTAAACTCTTCTAATGAAAGGTTTTTGTAAAATATCTATGTTGGCTGTTGGATTGTGCTTGGCACTTGCGCTCCAAGCACAGCCCAACCTCCATACGCTGCCCAAGCGCGAGTTCCGTGCTTCATGGCTCACTACCGTGTGGGCTATTGACTGGCCTAAAACACATAGCCAATCATCTGAAGCGGGACAGCAGATGCAGCAAAAACAAATGGCGGCTATCGTGGATTCGCTGGCAGAGGCCAATATGAATGCGGTTTTCTTCCAAGTACGTGGATTCTCCGATGCAATGTATAAATCCAAATACGAGCCTTGGAGCAAATACCTTACAGGTACACGTGGAGGTGAACCTACATATGATCCGCTGCAACTACTCATTGATTTAGCACATGCCAAAGGCATTGAGGTGCATGTCTGGCTGAATCCTTATCGCTATTCTAGTTCTGATGCTACCTATGGTACGGAGCATCCTTTGGATTACCACAATACACACCCTGAATGGCTTGTAAAATGTGGCGATATCACTATCCTCAATCCTTCGCTGCCTGAGGTGCGCGAGCAGATTTGTCTTGTGATTGCAGATATCCTAGAGAACTACGACATCGATGGTGTCATCTTTGATGACTACTTCCACCAATCTGGATATGTAAATGAGTACGATGATGCTCAGTACAATGCCTATAAAGATACTGCTGCCACTGTTATGTCACGTGCTGACTGGCGTCGTGCGCAGAACAACCTCATGATCCGCATGGTCAACGATACCATCAAGGCGCGCAAGCCTTGGGTTACTTTTGGTCTTGGTCCTGCGGGTAAAGCGGGGGCTTCTGCTGACAAGTATGGTGTAGAACCTTCGCCTATCGGTGGCGACTGGCAATACAATGGTATCTATGCCGACCCGCTCGCGTGGTACAACGAGCATACCATTGACTATATGGCACCACAAGTCTATTGGAAGATTGGTTCTTCTTCCGACTACGACCAACTCACACGTTGGTGGTCAGATATGGCTGGACACTTCTCACGCCATATGTATGTCAGCCAAAGTCTGAGTGCGCTGCGCGCGGATGGGGCTAAACTCAGCAGCTCTGAGTTCTATGCTTCGGAGATTGTGGACCAAATCAATGTCAATCGTAACTACGACCGACTAGGCGCTCCAGGATTCTGCTGGTATGGATTGGGAACGGGACTCGGAACCAAGAAATTTATCCAGAATATCAAGAATAATGCTACGCCACTTCCTGCTGTAGTACCACAAATGACATGGTATCGCAACGATGACTGCATCTACGTTAGCAATATTCGCATAGAGGGCGATTCTCTACTCGTATGGGATAAGCCTGCGGATAATCTCCGCTATGCTGTTTATCGCTTTACTGCTAGCCAGGAGGGACAACCTGGTGTAGTTGGAAAGGCCATCAATCTGTTGGGTACTTCATATACCAATACGATGGACATCTCGCAGTTCGCGGATGAAACGACACAATTCCCTATGGAATATGCTGTGGCAGTCCTTGACCGATATGGCAATGAGTATCCTGCTCGCACAATGAGCAATACCACATGGGGGAAGTCTGCGGCGGCTACGTTGGAGTTTCCTGCCAACAATACCGAAGTGTTGTTGCCATGCTATTGCAAATGGAATGCTGCACCAGGGGCTGACTCCTATTTCTTCCAATTGTCTAAGTCTGCTGACTTTGCTGAGGTGGACTACGAGTGTGAAACCATTGATACTACTTTCTTCGTAGGTAAGATTTATTGGCTTGAGTCCAGCGAGACATATTATTGGCGCGTGCGTACACGCTCTATAAATAAGGAAGATACCTATTCGGATATCTATGCTTTCACAGGTTCCTTCTTTGGTATCGAGTCTCCTGCTCATGAAGATACCATTTCGCTTACGCCTACTATCGTATGTGATAGTGTAGCGACTAGCGATGCTGTATATACCTTTGAGATGGCTACTGCACAATCATTTGCTTCGGAGGCAGTTGTGTTTACAGATGTAAGGACTGCTCCTCGAATTGCTGTGCCAGGGGGAGTACTACTCGCTTCGCGCAACTATTATATCCGTGCTTCTGTCACCTTCGCTGGGAATACCGTAGTGTCTGACCCAATCAAGGTACGTACCGTAGCATTGGATGTGCCTGTGCCAGAGATTATTTCGCCTGCCAATGGAGAAACCATCCTGGGAGATGCTATTCCTGTCGTATGGAAAGAGCAACCTTCCTCTGGATTCCAAGTCGAGTTCTCACAAAACGAGAAGTTCCCTAATCGCCAAACCAAGAAGTTCCGCACTGACGCTTATACCTATTCATATACCTATGAGGAGATGTCTCTAGGTACATGGTATATCCGAGTGGCTGCGATGAAGGAGGGGGGACTAACCGATTATTCACCAGTAATCAAAGTCGTTTTGACGGATCAACCTTCGGCTATAGACAATAACTATATCTATAACCAACCGGTGAAGACATTGGAGAATGGACAAGTGGTTATTTATCGCAACGGTAAGCGCTATAATGTGTTGGGAAATGTAGCAGAATAGCTATCCTAACCATACAATAACCATACAATAACCATACAATAACCGCACAATTCGTGTGGTTCATGTGAGAGACAAGTGGGTTTATATTTACCGAAGATTTTGGCAATAAAATCAGAGTCGGAGGAATAAGATAAAATAAGATTTCTTGCGCCGTGGGCGCAAAGGAGATACAAACAAAACAACAATTTTTACTTAACGCAACCGAGGTCCACCGTGGACGTGTCCACACGGATGAGGAAGCAATTTATTAACCAAAAAACAACAACATTTATGAAAAGATTTTCAATCTTTTGCGCAGCTCTTTTTGCAGCTGCAACATCATTTGCTGCCGTTACTTACGAGCTCAACGGTGGTGTAACTAACGATGAAGGTTGGTTGAACAAAAACGACATGTTCCAAGCATGTATGGCTGACTGTGGTGTTACTGGTCTTCCTACTCTTGACGAGTTGAAAGCTACTGGTAATGACGCTGCGCTCACCACTATCTGTACCAAATTGACAGACGTGTCTGGCATGATGGCACTTGAGAAATGGGACTGGCTTGAGGCGTACATTATGAATCACCAAAATGCTGATGCTGCTGCTACTGCATTGGTTGAGGGTACTACTTCTGCTGGCTGGCGTTATGCTTTGGCTGCATTCTTTATCGAGGGTAAACGTGGTTCATGGCCTGTTTCTGCGGACTTCTCTGGAGCTGGTCAAGTAGAGGCTTTCGTTCCTGCTTGGAAACACGCCTTTACTAACCCAACTGAGCCTACTGAGGAGTTCGTGCTCAACGCTCCTTTCAAAGAGGGTTACACCTTTGCTGGCTGGTGTGATAACGCTGACCTTACAGGTGCTAAGGTGAAAACTGTTAACGCTGAATCTACAGGTACTCTCTATGCTAAGTGGATTGACTACGTTGCTACTGTGGCTGAGGTAAAAGCTATGGAAGATAACACTGAAACTCAAGTTTCTGGTATTGTTACTTTCATCAATGGCAAGAACGTTTATGTACAAGATGCTACTGGTGGTATGTTGCTCTACATGCAAGAGAACCCTACTTTTGCTGTTAGCCAAAAGGTTATCGTTAAGGGTACTAAGGTTATGTATGGTGGTGCTCCTGAGGTGAAAGGTTGCGTTGAGGTAGATATCGACGACGCTACTATGCCTGCTCCTCTTAAATTCGAGGGATTGGCTGAACTTATCAACGATTCTACATTCAAGTACTTTGGTCAACTCGTAACTGTTCCTGGTTTGACTATCACTGAGTATGATTCTCACAACAACCCAACTATGTCTGATGGTACTAACTCTGCTCTGGGTTACAAGATGGTACTTGATCCTGTTGCTTATCCTGTGGGCACCAAGGTTACTATCACTGCTGTTGCAGCTTGGTATAACGGTTTCCAATTCGTTGGTGATGTAGCTGGTATTGAGAAAGCTGTGGCTGGCGTAAAAGAGGATTACACATATCCTACTCGTCACGACAAATACAACCTCAAGAACAACTGGGTAATCTCTGTAGTAGAAGACAACTATGCTGCTAACGCTCCTGGTAAGACCGACTATGTTCGTGGTATGGCTGTTAAGGATGGTATCATGTACTTCATCAATCGTGAGACCGCTTCTCTCGTTCGCGTAGATGGCGAGACTGGTACTATGTTGGATCCATTGCCAATCACTGGCGAGCACGTATTCGAGCGTCAAGACGCTGAGGGTAACTGGGGTGCTGCTAACACATTGGCTTACAACGATATTAAGTTTGACCAAGCTGGCAACTGCTTGATCGGTGCTTGTGTATCTGGTGGCAATACTTTCCAAATTTACGTAGTTGACCTTGAGACTGGTGCTGCTACTGAGCTCATCAGCGAGAAGATCTATGACAACCCTAACTGGGTGGACAACGGCTATCGTTTCGACGCATTTGGTTGCGCAGGTGATGTGAAGACCAATGGTGTGGTAATGGCTGCTGATGCTAACTCTTGGACTGTTTATCGTTGGTTGATCACTGACGGTGTAGCTGCTCCTGCTGAGCAAATCGCTATTTCTCTTGATCCAGAGGTTGACGACTATTTGGCTAGCGCTGCTACTTCTTTCGGTACTGCTCCTCAAATCTTCCCACAAGATGAAATTGGTTCTCTCTTCTATGTGGATGGTTTCTCTACTCTTCCTATGCTCTTCGATGACCTCGGTGCATTGGTAGATGACTTCTTTAACCTTGGTGAAACCTATGGTACTACCATCACTAATAATGAGGGTGAAACACTTACTGCTAACACGGGCTTGAACGGTCTTTGCGAGTTCCAAGTAGGCGAGGAGTACTTCCTCGTAATGGTAGCTGGTCACACCGTATCTAACCCACCATCAACTTATGCTCTCTATAAGTTTGCTGATGACTACCGTGCATTTGAGGATATGGAGCCATTGTGGTTCTTCCCTCACAACGGTTTGGGTTCTTTGAGTATTGGTTGCCGTACCGCTGTTCCTTCTGTAGAAGTAGAGGGTAACAAGGCTAACATCTATCTCTATGCTACCAACAACGGTTATGCTTCTTACACCTTGACAACTGGTGGAGACATAACTGGCATTGACGATGTAGAGGCTGAGACTATCGGTGCTCGTAAGATGATTGAGAACGGTCAAGTTTACATCATCAAGAACGGCGTTAAATACAACGTTCTCGGTGCTGAGGTAAAATAATAAGACTTTCTATTCAGTCTAAGTAGTCTAGAGCATCTAGGCTATCTAGACAATCTACCTTTTCAGAGTGTGTCCTTCGGGGCACACTCTTTATTTCCAGTCTCTCGCCTCTAACCTCTCTCCTTTCGCCTCTAACCTTTTTTTGCAAAAAAAAACTACAAACGTTTGCATAACCCAAAAAAAAGTAGTAACTTTGCAGGCAAATTTAATTTTGGAATACCATGAAGAAATTTTTACTCTCTATTTTCGCTTTTTGCGTTAGTCTTTCATCCTTTGCCAACATTACATTGAATGGCATTGACTACACCATCGATACACTATCGATGTACCCTGCTGGTCCAGGTGCTACTTTTTACGAATTGCGCATGTTGCGTGCCGCTACCAAGAATGGTCGTCTTGACTGCTGGCTCATGACGGTGGATACCAAGAACCCTTATGTTACCATCGAAGGTGTGTTGGGTACAGGCAAGATTGTCGGCACGGAGCGACCATCCAATATGGCTATCCGTAGCACTACGGACACCAAGATTTTCTATGGCGGTACCAATGGTGACTTCTTTGTCACCCAAGGTGATGTGGGTTTGCCTGTAGGTCTAACCGTAGTGAACAGCGAGTTTGCGCACACGCCAGCTGCTGCTACTTCGCGCCGAGTGGGTGGTGTGGATGAGAATAATCGTGGTATATTGGCCACTAATATCCAATACAGTTTCGAGTTGCAAACGGCTACTGATAAATATACCATTCACCATGTGAATTACAATCGTTTAGAAAACGAGTTGGTACTATACAACAAGCACAATGCTCCTACCACCAAAACCAATGCCTATGGTACAGAGCTATTAGCAGAACTCCTTCCTGGCGAGAAATGGCAAACTACTGGTTCGGTGAAATTGAAAATCGCCGACAAACAGCAGAATGTTGGTTCTATGGCTATTCCAGAGGACAAGGTAGTGCTTTCTGGTCATGGCACGATGGCTGCTGCTTTGGACGCTCTGAATATCGGTGATGAGGTGACTATTAATATGTCGCTCAAGTTCGATGGCGAGGAGGTGGATGTAGCACAATGTATTGGTGGCGATACCTATGCGCTTATCGTTAACAACGGACAAGTGGAGCAATCCAACTTCTGGAACGAAAACCACCCTCGTACTGCTTTTGGTACGTCTGAGGATGGTACTATCCAATATTTCTTGGTGGTGGATGGCCGTGGCGTAAGTACGGGTTGTACTACTAAGATTTTGGGTGAGATTATTCATCATTATGGTGCCTACAAAGCTGTTAACTGGGATGGCGGTGGTAGTTCTTGCCTATATGTGCGCAATTTCGGTCCAATGAATAATGGCTCAGATGGTACTGAACGGGCTTGTGGTAATGGTATGTTCGCGGTGGCTAATGTGCCTGATGTGGATACTACCATTGCGGCTATTGCACCATATCAACCTATCTACTCATTGCCTCGCTTTGGCGTGGCATCGCCTAAGTTCTTGGGCTATAACAAGTATGGTGTGATGATTAATACCGATGTGCAAGGTGTTACGCTCTCCTGCAATCCTGCTTTGGGTGAGATTCTAGACGATGGACGTTTCTTGGCTTCTGGAGAGAACGGTGGAACCTTACATGCGGCCTTGGGTGATATTACTACCGAATTGGAAGTACGCCTAATGACTTCAGCTCCTATTGCTATCCGCCTTGATTCCGTGCTTTGCGATGCTGCACATCCTTACACGGTGGAGGTACAAGGCTCTGTAGGCAATGCTACTATTGATTTGCTGGCTAGTGCACTCACTTGGACATCTCTCAATCCAGAGATAGCTACTGTGGATGAGAATGGTGCCGTGACGGGCGTGGCTAATGGCTCTACACACGTGATTGGGCAGTTAGGCGAGTTTGCAGATACAATCTTGGTCAACGTAGAAATCCCTACTAGCCATGAGATGTTGTGGGATGATTTTCGCGTAGTGGATAATTGGACCCTAAAGGGCTCTTCTGGATTCAATCCTACATTATCTGTACCTGAGGATCCTAATGCACCTGTCAATTTGATGTTGAATTACAAGGCGGCTCGTCCTCCTTACGTGCAGTTGACACACAAGGCACCGCTCTATTCGCGTCCTGATACTATTCGTATCCCTATCACTTCCGATGCGGTGTTTGGAGATATTACGGTTTGTATTCGTGCCAATAATGCAACTCAAGCCAAGAATATCACTATCACATCTACTGCAGCTGCTGGTGAATCGTTTGAGGTATGTATTCCTATTGCTGAGGAGTTTGGTACGGATGTTGCTATCTATCCATTGCATTTCGAGCTTATTAAGTTATTCTTCAATTCGGCCACTCCTAAGGGCGAGCGCTATATCACCCTGCCTGGTATCTATCAGGTGTATGGCAGTGATAATGGTATAAATACGGGCGTGGAGAATACCACTACCACCCAACATCCTACCAAGTTCTTGGAGAATGGACAGCTCCTTATCCGCCACAACGGACAAATCTACACCATCCTCGGTACAAAACGCTAATTCTCTTCGAATCCGCCGAGTATAACTGAGTCGTTCCGAGTTTCTCTGAATATAAAATAACAAAAACAATACTCTTATGAAAAAACTTTTTACATTTGTAGCAATGCTCTGCGTTTGCGTATCTATCAGCGCAGACATCCGTGTACTTAGCGACACGCGATTGGGCGAAGGTTTCTATCCCCGCTTCGCGGATGCAGAAACCGTTGTTTATCTCTCTGGCGAGAAGGCTGGCTATCTTCCTACTACGGACGATGCAGCGCTCCGCGTGGATAACGAGAATCTGAATCTCAATCTCTACCGTAATGGTGAAAAGGTTGTGCTAAAACCTCATGGCGATGTCAACTATATCTGGGCTTCGCTTTCGCCAAACCAAGAGATGATTCTTTTCAATACCAAGTATGGTACAGCTATCTGCGACCTTAATGGTAAAGAGATTATCAATCTGGGGCAGGATTTGGATGCTCCTGTATGGTATGGAAACGACTATGTAGTAGGTATGGATGATAACCACGATGGTTACTACAATATCGAGTCTTCTATCACCATTGCATCT
>JAZNMT010000032.1:0-26922 GCA_045579895.1 Paludibacteraceae bacterium | reverse complement strand
TCTGAATATGCTCCTCTACATACTCTTATGTAAGCAAGCTTCCAACGAGTAGTAGATGAACATATTCAATAGATAAATCTATCCATTTTTCAAAATAATGCTCGCTTTTCTTGCGTATTTGCATTTTTTGTAGTACCTTTGCCCCGGAAATGTTGGACATACTAAACAATAAACACAAATACATAACAATCAAATAACTATTACTTAACAACCAAATAACTATTCGAATGAAAAAGTTCTACACTATTATCCTTGCTGCACTGTTGCTCGCACCCTGTGCCTCTGCTCAAACCGATTGCGAAATACTACGCGACCAAAATGGATGGCCTATGCACTACTGTGACTGCCAAAATGATCACACTAAACTGATGTCATTGCCTATCGATACCACCATTACCGACTCCATATGGTTCAAAAGTACACTCAAAGTCTTTATCAATAGCGGTATGACAGCATACCTGTACTCGGAAACAGATGTCTATTTTGATATCTATCAACGTTGTACTACCCCTAAAACACTCCTAGATACCGTAATCAAACAAAATCGTGCCTTTGAGATTGATGGCGAGACACTACAAGCAAAACTAGCCGAGAACGGACAAAGCAATGCCAATATGGCTATCTACGTCTGCATCCATCCCGCTGAAGAGGGCAAGTCTAGTCGCGTGCTATGCTACCCATACGGACAAGGACCTGCCTCGACTTGCGAAGATATACTGCCTATCGTTCCTGCCATGACATTTGTCAGCTCACACCCAGAAGATGTGTACGAACTGCCAACGACAATCATGCCTGAGAAAGGTGAAATGCGAGTAGAATGGTTCAACCATACTGGCGCATGCCTGCTGAAAGTCACCCGAGGCACATGCGATGGCGAAGTGGAACTAGAAGCAGGACTGGATGAACCATATATACTACATAATGAACTTCTGCAAAAAGCCCGCGAGAACGGAGAAAATCTATATCTACACTTTATACATGCTGAAGGAACCACTGGACGTGTCCAAGTAAATAGAATAGATTATATCGACCTCTATACCGATACTACCATCTGTCAAGGAAACGGATTGCAACTGACTGATACTCTGCTTACTGAGACTACCATCTATCCATATGATACTATCCAACAAGATGTCAATCTCTTCCATGTGCTCAACTATCGACTCACTATATCAGAACCTGAAGTACAGCACCTAACAGCTGTGGCATGCGACTCCTATGACTGGAATGGCATGACATACACCACTAGCGGTGATTATACCTATTGGACCTCCACCGAAGCTGGCTGCGACAGCATCCTGACACTACATCTGACCATCAACCAATCCGAAATGGTAGAGGAGACGGTCGTAGCATGCGACTCCTATGACTGGAATGGCATGACATACACCACCAGTGGCGATTATACCTATTGGACTTCCACCGAAGCTGGCTGCGACAGCATCGTGACACTACATCTGACCATCAACCAATCCGAAATGGTAGAGGAGACGGTCGTAGCATGCGACTCCTATGACTGGAATGGCATGACATACACCACCAGCGGTGATTATACCTATTGGACTGCCACCGAAGCTGGCTGCGACAGCATCGTGACACTACATCTGACCATCAACCAATCCGAAATGGTAGAGGAAACGGTCGTAGCGTGTGACTCCTATGAGTGGCATGGCATGACATACACCACCAGTGGCGATTATACCTATTTGACCACTACAGAAGCTGGCTGCGATCGCGTAGAAACTCTTCACTTAACTATCGAAGTATGCTCCGATGTGGAGAATATACCTGCTCACAATACTGAAGTGCGCAAAGTGCTGCAAGGTGATCGTATCTACATCATTCGATCCGGCAAGACATATACGCTGATGGGCGTGGAATACCAAGAGTAAATCGCCCTAGCGGACTTGATGATACCAGACAATCCATCGCATAAGCGGTGGATTGTTTTTGATGTCATTTGCAAGAAAAACTTACATAAAAGTCAACTTTTGCTCGTTTTTCTTGCAAATGTGCATTATTTGTAGTACCTTTGTAGCCGAAATTGGAGTGGAATGCTCTAATGAATAGAAAATTGTAAATCGTCAAATTATAAATAAATATGGGTTTAGTAGAATTTATTACTAAGTTATTCGGCAACAAATCGCAAAAAGATATGCGCGAGATTATGCCGTATGTGGAGAAAATTAAAGTAGTCTATGAGGAAATAGATGCACTCAGCAATGATGAACTGCGTACACGCAGTGCGGCACTCATGACACGCATCCAAGAACGTGTGGCCGACAAGAAAGCACGCATCGTGGAATTGAAAGCGAATATCGAAGATCTGGAAATAGACAAGCGAGAGAAAGTATATAACGAAGTAGATCGCATAGAGAAAGAGATTCAAAGTGCTTATACAGAAGTACTTCGTGAAATATTGCCCGAGGCCTTCGCTATCGTGAAGAGTACAGCTCGTCGCTTTGCTCAGAACGAAGAGATAGAAGTGACCGCCACTCAAATGGACCGCGACTTAGCAGCTGATAGCCGATTCGACTTTGTGGAGATAGACGGCGACAAAGCCATTTACTTTAACAAATGGACCGCTGGCGGCAACGAGCACGTATGGGATATGGTGCACTATGATGTGCAGCTCATTGGTGGTGTGGTTCTACACGAAGGCAAGATTGCCGAGATGGCTACGGGTGAAGGTAAAACCCTTGTGGCTACCTTGCCAGTCTTCTTGAACGCTTTGACCCACGAAGGTGTGCACGTAGTGACCGTGAACGACTACTTGGCAAAACGTGACTCGGAGTGGATGGGACCATTGTATATGTTCCATGGCTTGACCGTGGATTGCATCGACAAACACCGTCCAAACTCAGACGAACGTCGCCGTGCGTACGCGTGCGATATTACATTTGGTACGAACAATGAGTTCGGCTTTGACTACCTCCGCGATAATATGGCTACTAGCCCAATGGATCTCGTACAACGCGGACATAACTATGCCATCGTGGATGAGGTGGACTCCGTATTGATTGATGATGCACGTACTCCACTCATCATCAGTGGTCCAGTGCCAAAAGGCGAAGACCAGATGTATGATGAATACAAGCACCGCGTGGAACTCTTGGTGCGTACACAAAATACCTTGACCACCAAACTGCTGACCGAAGCCAAAGCCAAAATGGGCAGTGCCGATGAGAAAGAACGTGAAGCCGGTGAACTGGCACTCTTCCGCGCGTTCAAAGGTATGCCAAAGAGCAAAGCACTTATCAAATACCTCAGCGAACCTGGTGTGAAAGTGCGCTTGCAGAAGACAGAAGAGTTCTATATGCAAGAGAATGAGAAACATATGCATGTGGCTACCGATGAGTTGTACTTTGTAATTGACGAGAAACATAAGACGATCGAACTGACCGACAAAGGTATTGATACGCTGACGGGTAATATGGAAGATACACAGTTCTTCGTGTTGCCAGACGTGGGTAGCGAAGTGGCAGAGGTGGAGAAAGCTGGGCTGAGCGACGAAGAGAAACGCCAAAAGAAAGATGAGATATTGGCTAACTATAGCGTGAAGTCGGAGCGCGTACACACGGTGCATCAGTTGCTGAAAGCATATACCTTGTTCGAGAAGGATGTGGATTATATCATCGACGATAACCAAGTGAAGATTGTGGATGAGCAGACGGGTCGTGTGATGGAAGGTCGTCGTTGGTCAGATGGTTTGCACCAAGCCGTGGAGGCAAAAGAGAATGTGAAAGTGGAAGCAGCTACGCAGACCTTTGCTACCATCACCTTGCAGAACTATTTCCGTATGTACAACAAACTCTCAGGTATGACGGGTACCGCGGAAACAGAGGCAGGCGAGTTCTGGAATATCTACAAACTGGATGTGGTGGTGATTCCAACCAATCGCCCTATAGCCCGCGAAGATATGAATGACCGCATTTATCGCACCAAGCGCGAGAAGTACAACGCCGTGATTGATGAGATTACAGAGTTGGTTAAAGCAGGTCGTCCAGTACTGGTGGGTACTACTTCGGTGGAAATCAGTGAGTTGCTGAGCAAGATGCTTAACCTGCGCAAGATTTCGCACAACGTGTTGAACGCGAAGTTGCACCAACGTGAGGCGGATATTGTGGCAGAGGCAGGTCGCAAAGGTATGGTGACTATCGCTACGAACATGGCAGGTCGTGGTACGGATATTAAGCTTACGCCTGAGGTAAAAGAGGCAGGCGGTTTGGCTATCCTTGGTACAGAACGCCATGAGAGCCGTCGCGTGGACCGTCAGCTCCGTGGTCGTGCTGGTCGTCAAGGTGATCCGGGTAGCAGTGTGTTCTTCGTTAGTATGGAAGACGACCTGATGCGTATGTTCGGCTCTGACCGTCTTGCAGGACTCATGGACCGTATGGGATTCCAAGAGGGCGAAATGATTGAACACAAGATGATTTCAGACTCTATCGAGCGCGCACAAAAGAAGGTGGAGGAGAATAACTTCGGTATCCGTAAACGCCTCATTGAGTACGATGATGTGATGAACCAACAGCGTAATGTCATCTACGCTAAACGCCACCACGCTCTCATGGGAGAACGTATAGGTGTGGATATCACCAATATGATTTATGATACAGCAGAGTCGGTAGTAGCCAATGCCCGTGAGGTGATGGACTACGAGGGCTT
This sequence comes from Paludibacteraceae bacterium, assembly GCA_045579895.1. GTDB lineage: Bacteria > Bacteroidota > Bacteroidia > Bacteroidales > Paludibacteraceae > Colicola. Next base: position 22,257 of record JAZNMT010000032.1, on the reverse strand, counting down.
GCAAATGGATGTGATGCAAGTGTTTGCCATGGAGGTACCATTCACTGAAGAGGAGTTCCGTGCTACACGAGAGAACGTATTGGCTGAGAAATTGGCTGAAGAAGCATTGGAAACCTTTAAACGCCGTATGGATACGTTGCAAAAAGTGGCATACCCTGTAATTAAGAAGGTATATGAGGAGCGTGGAGCAATGTATGAGAATATTCTTATTCCTATATCCGATGGTAAGCGTGCATACAATGTAGCAGTTAACCTGAAAGTAGCCTACGAAACAGAGTGCCGCGAGGTAGTTCGAGAGTTTGAGAAACGCATGCTACTCTTCGTAATAGATGATGAGTGGAAAGAGCATTTGCGCCAATTAGATGAACTGAAACAATCGGTGCAAAATGCAAGTTACGAACAAAAAGACCCATTGTTGATATATAAACTGGAGTCGTTCAATATCTTCCGCGATATGCTGGATCGCTTCAATCGCCGAGCTATCGCTATTCTGTTGCGTGGACAGATACCTACGCGTGACCCACAAGAGGTACGTCAAGCACAAGCACAACAGCGTCATGACTACTCACGCTATCGCACACAAAAAGATGCGGTTAGTCGTGCTGCGGCTGCTAGTGGCCAAGCTGCAGCGGCGGCAAGAGATACACGCGAGATGCAACGACCAGAACCATTGCGCGTAGAGAAGAAACCGCGTCCAAACGACCCTTGTCCTTGTGGATCAGGCAAGAAATACAAACAATGTCACGGTAAAATGGAAGCGTAATGTTGTCTGCTATTTATAGTCAACTGTTAACTGTAGTATGGGATGTTGATCCTATACTGATTCATATCGGTGATGGAGGAATCCGATGGTATGGCTTGTTATGGGCAATAGGTATATATCTCTGCTACCTCATTCAAGTTAAACTGTACAAAAACGAGAACTGCCCACCAGAATGGACTGACAAATTATTCATGTGGATGGTGATAGGCTTGATTATTGGTGCACGAGTAGGACATTGTTGGTTCTACGAGTGGCACGATGTGACGCTACCAGGTATGAAAGCATATTGCCAGTATATGGGTATCTCAACCGAGCCTGTGCAAATCTTTGGTTGGACTATCAACTACCGCAACCCATATATCGAACATCCATTTCGATTGATTAAGATTTGGGAAGGTGGACTCTCAAGTCACGGAGGAGCTTTTGGACTTTTGACTGCAGCATGGTTGCTTAACAAAAAAGTCTTTTCCAAAGAACCCAAGTTCCATACTTCATTGCTGTGGATTATGGATCGCTTGGTCGTAGGTGTATGTGTGACAGCTACTTTAATCCGTCTCGGAAACTTGATGAACTCCGAAATCTATGGTACACCTACCGACTTGCCATGGGGATTCATCTTTGTGCGAGACGGACAGACCGTGCCTTGCCATCCTACGCAGATATATGAGATGCTATACTGCATTGTAGGATTCGTAGTAACTTGGTTGATGTACTGGAAAGGTAAAGCATACAAACGTGAGGGATTATTATTGGGCGTATTCTTAGAGATAATATTCTTCACCCGATTTATGCTGGAGTTTATCAAAAACGACCAAGAACTTTTCGAGGCTAATCATCTGCTGAATATGGGGCAGATATTATCGCTCCCATTTGTAATATGGGGAATATATTTGATTATTCGTGCATATAAACGTCCCGCATTGACATGAAAAAATGGATTTATATATTTCTATTGCTCGTTATCTCATTACCGACTTGGTCACAAGATGATGAAACTGAAGTGTTGGATATCAACGTGTTGCTAAATCTATCAAGAAGGCCTATTGCTGAGGATAGTAGTTTAGTAACAGACCTCCAACCATCACTGATGGATTCTACTTTGTTGCTATCGGATACTATCGCCGTGTCTGTCGAAAATCAAGACACAGTGATTGTGGTGAATAATATGATGGATAGTATAGCGAAAGATACGATGGATTGGGATGCTATTTTGTTGGAGTTAGTGGCACGACAAAGTGAACTATTACACGCGAAAGATACTATATGGGAGAAATATCCTCACCCATTGTGTATGTACCTAATGTATATGCCTACCACTTTCCCATCGTTATCAGATACGACCAAGTACAATGAATATACTATACCTGCTATTCGTGCCAAGGCAAGACGTTATATCACTACGCATCATGCCGATTTCTATACCGCCGTTAGCGATACCAATCGACTTAAGGTAATGGTGCTTGATCATGTGGATGTACAACGAGCTATAGTAAAGGACCTTGAGGAGGACCGATTGGATATCGAACGGGCATTACGATACAAAGACTCGCCATGGCGTAAGGAGTTGAATCTATCGCTCCAAATCACGCAAAACTATGCTACAGAAAACTGGTATCAGGGTGCTGCTAATTCCTTTGCTATGTTAGCTGGTGCTAAAGGAAACATAATCTATAAGAAAGATAATATATCCTGGGAGAGCGTCGGTGAATGGCGTGCGGGTATCAACACGGTGAGTGGTGACTCGTTGCGTGTACTCAATACGACAGATGACGTGCTTCGACTCAATAGCAAGTTTGGATATCAAGTGCATAAAAGTTGGTATATATCTTCGGTGGCAGAATTTCGAACCAACTTAATGAATAACTGGCGAAAGAATAAACATGAGCTGTCAGCGGCTTTCTTGACTCCTATACGTTTTACGCTTGGTGTCGGTATCGATTATAAACCTCTTAAAGGATTGGATATCAATATCTCGCCTGGAACATACAAAGTAGTATATGCGCTAAAGGATGACCCCGAATTGGTGAATGTGGGAGACTATGGTATCGAAACTGGCAAAAATGCACTCCATGAATTTGGTAGTTCTGTACGTATAGATTGGAAATGGCGACCTCTGCGAGAAATTATTGTGGAAGCCAATTTCTACTTCTTTACCAACTACAAACGCGTGGAAACTGAGTTAGAGGTGGATGTCGATTTTATCATCAACCGCTTCTTGTCTGCTAAGTTGATGTTGCATCCTCGCTATGATAGTACTGTGGAAGTAAATCCAGAAACTAAAACCAAAATGCAATTCAAGGAGTTTATCAGTATAGGCTTCTCACACACGTTTAGATAGAGAGGTTTTATAGTTTAAAGTTTACAGTTTAAGAGGCTGGAGATATGGATAAAAAGGAATTAAGAATAGTATATATGGGTACACCCGACTTCGCTGTCGAGAGTCTACGTGCTTTGGTGGATGGTGGTTACAATGTAGTAGCGGTAGTAACTATGCCCGATAAGCCAGCAGGACGTGGGCATCAATTGCAATTCTCTGCCGTTAAGCAGTATGCTCGCTCATTGGGGCTGCCAATCCTACAACCAGAACGCCTGAAAGATGAGACCTTCTTAGAAGAACTGCGGTCGTATCAGGCTGATTTGCAGATTGTAGTAGCTTTTCGAATGTTGCCAGAAGTGGTGTGGAGTATGCCGCGCTTGGGCACGTTTAACTTGCATGCTTCGTTATTACCCCAGTATCGTGGTGCAGCTCCTATCAATTGGGCTGTGATGAATGGAGATACCGAAACGGGTGCTACAACCTTTATGCTTCAGCATGCAATAGATACGGGTAATATTATTCTGCGGGAGCGTATCGCTATAGATGAAGATGAAAACGTGGGATCGGTTCACGATCGACTTATGCTGATGGGATCTCAGTTGGTCACCCGAACTGTAGATGCAATAATAGAAGCAGAGAATCGGGGAGTAGCTCTTGTCACTATCCCTCAAGATAATTCTATCGAACTGCGACCTGCCCCCAAGATATTTAAGGATACTTGTGCAATCGACTTCTCTCGTAGCGCAGAAGCAATACGCAATCATGTGCGTGGATTGAGCCCCTATCCTGCAGCTTGGATTAGCGAAATGCCTGCTTCTCACCCCTTAGCTGCTATCTTGACTGGTGCCAAAGTATATAGAGTGGCCGTCGCACACCAAGCAGAACAGAAAGGACATATCATCGTACCTTGTGCGGATGGCTATATCGATCTGCTAGAACTCCAACTGCCTGGCAAGAAACGTATGGATGCTGCGGCACTACTGAATGGCCTGAAATAATAAATCGTTTGTCGTCAAATCGTTAATACCATGACCATCGCTATTTTTGGAAATACGCTTCGCTCGGAAACAATCCGTGAGGTGAAGCATATTATCGAGTTCTTGCAAATGCATAATGTGAATATTGTGTTATCACACGAATTGCGTCATGAGGCTTTTGGTCGTGAGTTTTCATCGTTGGAGGACTATGTGGCTCATACCGAAGGGGAAATTGATTTTGCCTTGTCGGTAGGGGGGGATGGCACCTTCTTAACGACCGCTTCCTTAGTCGGACATTTGGATATACCTATCCTCGGCATCAACTGTGGTCACCTAGGTTATCTGGCTGAGGTACACATAGATAACGTACATGCGGTGTTGGATCAACTCATTCATAATAATTATACAATCGAGCAGCGACGCGTACTGGAAGTGACCTGTCAACAGGATGGAAAGATTGCTGCGCCATATGCACTCAACGAGGTGGCACTCTTAAAATCGGGGCTAAGTAGCATGATTACCGTAGAGGTGACACTCAATGGTGAGTTCCTGCATAATTACAAAGCCGATGGATTACTTATCGCCACGCCTACTGGATCTACAGCTTACAACTTGAGTGTAGGTGGCCCGTTGCTGGATCCTCATCTACATGCTATTGTCTTGTCTCCTGTAGCCACGCATAGCTTGAATATCCGCCCTTTAGTGGTCTTAGATGATAGCAAGATTGATGTGAAAATCACAAGCCGTAATGGCACCTATCTGCTGAGTGTGGATGGTAGAAGTCAGGTGCTGAACCAAGATATGCAACTGCATGTGGAACTATCGCAACGTACTATTAAGTTGGTGAGAATCAATGGACAGACCTTTATGCAATCACTCAAAGAAAAACTAAATTGGGGAAAATAACCATTGATTGTTGAAATGATAGATTATAAGAAAATAATTGTTAAATATTGTCAGGGAAATGCTGAGTTGCAGCATATCCTGTTGACTCATTCGCGTCAGGTGGCTGATCGTGCATTAGCTATTCTCAAACTACATCCAGATTGGGAACAATCGGGTGAGGTCGATCGCGTGTTTGTAGAAGAAGCTGCCATGCTACACGACATCGGTGTGGTGCTTTGCAATGCACCATCTATCCATTGCTTGGGTACGCATACTTATATAGAACATGGCTATTTAGGTGCGGAGATTCTTCGTCAAGAAGGACTGCCGAGGCATGCTGCTGTAGCAGAACGACATACTGGAACGGGAATAGATGTGGAACAGATTATACGCGAGCAATTGCCTATACCTATACAAGATTATTCCCCTAGAACCCTAGAGGAAAAACTAATATGCTATGCTGATAAGTTCTACTCAAAGACACATCTTGGTGAAGAAAAACCGATGTCGAAGATTCGTCAACACCTATGGAAATATGGTTCGGATACAGTGGGGCGCTTTGATGCGATGCAGCAACTTTTCGAACCTTCGCTTTTGCGCTAATATTCTACCTGCCTTTCGTAATTGGATTGTTTTTTTTGTGTTTTTTGTGTCACATCTTGCATATGTGCAATTTTTTTTGTACCTTTGCAGCGATTATGACCAAATTGAGCGTAAATATCAATAAGGTGGCAACCCTGCGCAACGCACGTGGTGGGAATTTGCCTAATGTGGAGCAATTTGCTAAGGATTGCGAACGTTTTGGTGCAGAGGGAATTACGGTGCACCCTCGACCTGATGAACGTCATATCACACGAGCGGATGTGTATGTGTTGAAGGATATTATCACCACAGAATTTAATATTGAAGGCAATCCTGAACCCGCATTCATAGATTTGGTACTAGCAGCGAAGCCTGCACAGGTGACCCTAGTTCCAGATGCCCATGATCAACTCACAAGCAATCACGGGTGGGATACCAAGGCGCATTTGGCAAAGCTAACTACTATCATTCAGCGATTTAAGTTGGCAGGTATTCGTGTTTCTGTGTTTGTGGATGCGGATGCAGAGATGGTGGCCTATGCGGCTAAGGCTGGGGCAGATAGGGTAGAACTCTATACCGGCCCTTATGCTGAGTTGTACGACCATAATCCGAAGGAGGCGATAGCTATGTATCGTCCTGCTGCGGAGAAAGCGCGCGACTTGGGGCTAGGATTAAATGCGGGACATGACCTCAATTTGCGTAATCTTAATGCTTTCGTAACGGCCTTCCCATGGTTGGATGAGGTGAGTATAGGACATGCGCTCATCGCGGATGCATTATATTTAGGAATAGAAGAAACTATAAAACAATACAAATATGCTCTTTCAAATTCAAACTGACATGGATACAGCTATGACGGCTGTACAAGACTCGTTGGCAATACTAGAACAACCTGTACAAGAATCTATCAACCTCTTTACGATGGCTCAATATGGTGGATGGATTATGATTGTATTGGCTCTAATGCTGGCTTTTGCTATTTATCTATTTATTGAACGCATGGTGGTACTGACCAAGGCTACTAGAGAAGATAAGACATTCATGAATCGTATCCGTGATTATATCAAGGAGGGTAAGATTGATTCGGCTGTCAAGTTGTGCCAAAAAGAAGGTACTCCATCTGCGCATATGATAGAGAAGGGAATCTCGCGTATTGGTCGTCCTATGCAAGATGTGCAGGTGGCTATTGAAAACGTGGGTAACCTAGAGGTTAGCAGCTTGGAAAAGGGATTGGTCTTGATGGCTACTATTGCTGCAGGAGCACCTATGCTTGGATTCTTGGGTACTGTTCTTGGTATGGTGCAGACCTTCTTTAATATGGCACAAAACGCTAGTGGAGTAATTGAGATTTCCACACTTTCTGAGGGAATGTATCAGGCTATGGTCACTACGGTTGGAGGTCTAATTGTGGGCATCTTGGCGATGTTTGCATATAATTTCTTGGTTTCTCGCATTGACCGTGTGGTTCGCCAACTCGAATCACGTACTATGGAGTTTATGGACTTGCTCAACGAACCGGTATGACACGCCCCTTAAACTTTCAACGATAAACTTTTATCTAAAGTATGGCACTTAAGAGACGAAATAAGGTAGAGGCGACGTTTGCAATGTCATCCATGACGGATTTGATTTTCTTGCTATTGCTGTTTTTTGTGATGGTAAGTACTATGTCGTCGCCTAATGATATTAAAATCAATCTGCCACAAACGCGTGCGAAGACGACAACCAAGCAGGTCGTAGCAAAAGTGAGCATTGATAACTTGGGTAATTACTATGTGGCGTTAGGACGGCAGAAACCTATGACTATTGCTGCAGAAGATTTAGAGGCATATCTATGTACTATTCAGCAGCAAGATAGTACTATGTATATTGCTTTGCATGCAGATCAGGATATTCCATACCGTGATGTGGTGAATGTCTTGGATATCGCCAATGAACATAAGATGAAGATTGTTTTGGCTACGAAAAAGTGAAAGAATATCAATCACATATCATAGCGATTAGTGGAACGATTGTGTTTCTGCTGTTAGTACTGCTGTTGCTATTTAAATGTACAATTACTGCTCCTATTCCTGTGGAAGATGAGGGAATTGTCATCACTTTTGGTGATGCGGAAGAGGGTGGGGGTATGCCAGATGTGATGCCTATGGACCCAATCACGCAAGTAGAGCAGCAGCCTGCAGCACCGGCTCCGACGCCGGCCCAACCTTCCAACAACGACCTCATGACTCAAGAAGATGAGGAGTCTCTGGCCTTAGCACAGCAGACCGAGGAAGAGAAAAAGCGTCAGGCGGAGGATGAAGAACTAATCCGAAAACAGAAGGAAGAGCAAGCCCGAATAGAAGCCGAGCGTGTTGAACGTGAGAAAGCACTAGCAGAGAGAAAAGCGCGCGAAGAAGAGGCTATTAAGAAAGCGCAGGCCATGGCTGCTTTGTTTGGACAGGCCGGTTCAAACCAAGGGGCGAATGCTGAAAATGCAACTTCTACACCTGCAACTACTAGCAAGGGGAATCCTGTTGGGAAGAGTTTTGGTTCGGTCAATGGTAATATGTGGTCGCTTCAGGGAAGAAAGGTCAAACAGATGCCTAAACCTTCCACAGAGTTCAAGGAAGAGGGCAAGGTTGTTGTCTCTATCCGTGTGGACAAGGCTGGAAACGTAGTTCTAGCGTCTATTGCTGGAGGTACAACTATTAGTGACCAATATACCAGAAAACTCGCCTTGGAGGCTGCACGTAAAGCAAAATTTTCAGAGGGAGATAAAGAACAAATAGGTTCTATTACATATAATTTCAAACTTAATTAAATGTTTCTACTATGAACTACATTTTTTTAGACAATGGTTTTGAAGAGATTGAGGCTATCACAACGATAGACCTTTTACGCCGTGCTAATATCGCATTGACCACTATCTCTGTGACTGGGCAGGAGATGGTGATGGGTGCACATAATATTCCTGTAAAGGCTGATTTGTTAATTGAGAAAGCCGACTTCGCAGATGCAGAGATGCTTATCTTGCCAGGGGGAGCAACCAAACTTCACGAGTGCGAGGATTTATGTCAATTGCTCATCAAGCATAACGAACAAGAGAAGTTGATTGCAGCCATTTGTGCGGCACCTTCGGTATTGGGCAGACTGGGCATCTTGCAAGGAAAACAGGCTACATGCTATCCTGGATTCGAGGAATATCTAGGTGAGAGTTATATTGACGGCTTGGTGGTTGAGTCTAAAAACATCGTTACAGCCAAGGGGCCTGGATTGAGTAGCGATTTTGCCTTCTGCTTGATTGAGAAACTAGTGGGCAGTGAGATTGCGGACCAAGTATATGATGCAGCACAATATTAATAATAGGTAATAACAATTAATAAAACGAACGATGAAAAAATATTTACTTTCTATTTTTGCCATTTGTATGGCATCTTCGATGTTGGCGGAAGAGGCAACTCCTGCTCCTTCGCCTTGGAATTTTTCTGGAGTTGTAGGATTGAATGCCAGTGCCACAGGTCTTGTCAATTGGGCGGCTGGTGGCAATAATAATGTCAATGGCGTAGCCTTTGGTAAACTGCGCTTGCAATATGATCTGAACAATATCTCATGGGAGACGAATCTCAACCTCGAGTATGGAATATCCTATATTGACCAGAAGTACGACCAGTTCCAAAAATCAAGCGATGTAATCGACTTTAAGACTAAGTTAGGTTGGCAGTTCCATCCAACGTGGTTTTTGACTTTCTCTGGTGGCTTTAAGAGTCAGTTCGCTCTTGGTCGTGCTTATGATGGTAGCGAGGCAGAAGACCCTATCGTTTCTAAGTTCCTAGCACCTTCATATACGGATATTTCGCTTGGTATCGATTGGAAACCTAATTCTATTTTTTCTGTTTATCTCTCGCCTGTCGCTGGCAAGATTACTACCGCAGTGGTAGGTAATGTGATGGATAATAAGCACGCAGGACTTCGACAACAGATGCAGGAGAAGTATGCTACATGGACGTATAGTGAGCAGATGAATGCTGATGGGACATACGACAAAATCTATAAGAACTATAAGGCAGAGTTAGGTCTTACCCTTAAGGGGGCCATCAATTATACCTATAAGGACTTGAAAATCATTACGTCTATAGGCTTATTTACTCCTTATACATGGGATAAGACCGAGATGTTTGATGCTGACAAGAACTTCATCGGATATCGTGATAATAACCGCCGTTTTGGTAATTTTGATGTCGATTGGGATGCTGCTATTTCGTACCAATTCCTCAAATGTTTGAATGTCACTCTTTCAACTTCGCTTAAGTACTATAATGGTGTGAAGATTGCCGACGCGGATGGTATCTTGGCAGAGCGTGTGCAATTCAAGGGTATTCTTGGATTAGGTGTCGGATATAGTTTCTAATCCTTCATAGGGCGCCTGTGGATTCGCTTCAAAATCTGGAAAACAATGTACACTTATTGCTTGAACAGTATTTGCTGCTCAAGCAGCAACTAGTTGACTTGCAAAAGGATAACGAACGCCAGCGACAGGAGATGATACAAACGCACGCAGAATTGGTGCAACTCAAACAGGACTACAAACATCTTGAAGTGGCGTATGCGTTACTAGCTGATAACACCGATGCGGAGCAGCGAGATAGGGTGCGACAACGTTTGTCTAATCTCATCGCTCAAGTCGATCGAGCCCTAGAAGCCCTCAAACAATAACCACAATCCCATACTTCATGTCGGATCAACGAAAGCAACATATAACGCTCCAGTTGGATGCTCATCATATCTCACTGAATGTGGTGGCGGAGAAGGAATCGTTATATCGTAATGCTGCGGAGCAAATCAATGAGCGCTACCGTTACTATCGCAAACTATTACCTAACCAGTCTGCTGAACAGATATGGGTGTATGTCGCGTTGGAAATGGCGGTCAATTTGCAAGCAGATGCTCATGCACATAGATTGCAACCTGTAGATGAGAAAATACAAGAACTTAATCAGTTAATAATAAATACATTACAAAATAATAAATTGTCAGATTAATTATGAATACCATTTCAGTAATAGTCGCAATAGGAGCTTTATTTTTAGGGGCACTCGTATGCTTCTTCATATTTCGCTACCATGCGTCTGGCATCCTTCGCAAGGCGGAGGAACAAGCCGAGGTAATAAAGAAAAACAAAATCGTAGAAGCTAAAGAGAAGTTTATTGCTCTCAAATTGGAACATGAGAATCAAGTGCGTCAAGCAGAGCAAAAACTCCACCAGCAAGAGCAGCGTGTTCAACAGCGTGACCAACAACTTAATCAAAAACAAAGTGAGGTACAACGCGCACAAAATGAGTTGAATACGCAACGCCAACAGTTAGATAATCAGCAAAAAGCTATCGAGCGCAAGGCACAAGAAATTGACCGTTTGCACAAAGCTGCAGAGCAACAGCTTGAGCAAATCTCTGGACTCTCTGCTGAAGAAGCTAAAAAACAATTAGTTGAAACACTCAAGGATGAGGCCAAAACGGCTGCAATGGCATTCATCAACGATACTATGGATGAGGCACGCCTTACGGCTAACAAAGAAGCAAAAAAGATTATTATTCAGTCCATCCAACGTATTGCGTCTGAGGCAACTGTAGAAAATGCAGTCACGGTCTTTCATATTGATAATGATGAGGTTAAAGGACGTATCATCGGTCGTGAGGGGCGTAATATACGCGCTCTTGAAGCCGCTACGGGCGTAGAAATTGTAGTTGATGACACCCCTGAGGCTATCACATTGTCGGCTTTCGACCCTGTCCGTCGTGAGATTGCTCGCTTGGCACTCCATCAACTCGTTCAGGATGGACGTATTCACCCTGCACGTATCGAAGAGGTTGTGGCTAAAGTGACCAAGCAAGTAGAAGAGGAAATCATTGAGACAGGTAAACGCACTACTATCGATCTAGGGATACATGGTATGCATCCTGAATTGGTTCGCCTTATTGGTAAGATGAAGTATCGTTCCAGTTATGGCCAGAATCTGCTCATGCACGCTCGCGAAACTGCTAATCTATGTGCAGCTATGGCGGCGGAACTTGGCTTGAACGTTAAGAAAGCACGCCGAGCGGGTCTGCTACACGATATTGGTAAGGTTAGTGACGAGGATATGGAAATGCCACATGCACAACTGGGTATGAAACTTTGCGAAAAGTATGGCGAGAAACCTGATATCTGTAATGCGGTTGGTGCTCACCACGAGGAGTGTGAGATGGAATCAATCATTGCTCCTATTGTATTGGCATGCGACGCCATTTCAGGTGCACGTCCTGGCGCACGCCGTGAGATTGTGGAGGCATACGTAAAACGTCTTAATGACCTCGAGAATATCGCAATGTCTTACCCTGGAGTTACCAAGACTTATGCACTTCAGGCTGGCCGCGAACTGCGTGTGATTGTAGGTGCAGATAAGATTAGTGATAAAGAGACTGAGCTGCTTTCATTCGACATAGCTAAGCGTATTCAAGACGAGATGACTTACCCAGGTCAAATCCGCATCACGGTTATCCGCGAAACGCGTGCCGTAAGCTACGCTAAATAAGCACAATTAAGCTATAACAAAAGAAAAGACTGCCGAACAGGCAGTCTTTTCTCTAACCTCTAACCTCTAACCTCTAACCTCTCCTCAATCCACTTATCCAGCGACTCTTTCTCACCCAGTCCCACTCGATCTTTGATACGCATCCTTCGGCTCCAAATAGTGCGTTGTGTCAATCCTAATAGCAAACATATATCCGAGTTATCCAATCCCAGTATGTACAACGCAAGTACTTGTATATCAGTATTTGTCAGTCGCGGATATTCCTTTTGCAAGCGATTCAATAGGTCACCATAACATCCGTTAAACTCCACAAAGAAGTTCTTCCATTGTTCTTCTGTGGAGAATATATTGGAGTCAATAAACTGCTGTGCCCAATTAGGAATCGTTTCCTCTTTCTTTTTGGTCAGCAACGCTTCTTGCAAGTTCTTATTCAACTCTAATCGTTGATTCAATACGCGCTTTAGGGCATCGCGACGTAATTGCAATTCATTTTGCAAGTCTTTGATTTGTTGCTGAGTACGTGCCTGTTCGGTTAATCGTTCTGTGCGGCGTTTAGCGTTGTATAAAATCAGCAATATGCCCACGCACAGAATAATAATCACCACCGCGCCCAATACGATATACAATTGTTGTTTCTCCAATTGCAATTGCAAGTTCTTTGCCTTTTCTACTTCATTATCAAAGTGTTGTGCTACCACAAACGCACTGGCTCTACCTTCTTCTTCCAGTTCTTTGTAGTACGCATTATACAGATCATATAGCGACTCATATGCCTCTTTGTTCTTGCCTTTCAAGTGCAGGTATTGGCTCTCCCACAGAGCATGTTGTTGCTCGCTCCATATTTGTGCTGTCGTGTCTGTGGCTAAAATATCGAGGTATATCTTTGCTGAATCTGCTTTGTGTGTACGGATATAATACTTCACCAAGTCATACGCATAACGCTTTCTGCCAACCTGATGACACATGTATTGACATATGCTGGCTATCTCTGGCGAATTGGGATGACTGATAGATAGTTGCGCATATCGAATATCCATATACAAGATACTATCTTTCATAAATAGTGCTGCAGACAGAGCTTTCTCAAAATACCCATCTCTTCCCTCGCTGCTATTTCTACCCAGTTCTCTATATACCGAAGCCAGATAGAGTGGCAGTCCTGCTTCTTCCAAGTAGGGTAGTGCTTTGTGGTAGTTCTCTAATGCAATCTCATATAGTTGTTCACTCTCGCTAATACGTCCCATTTTGTAATAGGTCATACCTCGAATGATAGATGTCGCAGGATAACTCTCCGCTTTTTTCAGGTATTGCATCGCTTGGGTGTTCTCCCCTATATAATTGAGGTACGCACCTTGTATATAATATGCTTCGGACGCACTTGCTACATCTCCACTACCCTCAAAGTACTTCGCCAATGCCTCCATATCACTTCCTGCAGGCAATCGCAATTCGCGCTTCAGCATCAGATGGGCTTCTGCTAAACGATATCGCTGCATCTCATACTCACTCAAGTCGTTGGTGTCTATCCCACCCAACATCCCTTGTGCCGCATCTGCATCCAACCACACTTGCGATATTGCCTCTTGCAATTCACCATTCTCGGTAGCGGTCTTGTTTGTGCATGAGCAACATAGTACTAGTGCTATTATGATTATCACTTTTGTCTTCATAACAAATTAGTCCTGATTCTTGGTTCCTGGTTCCTGATTCGCAATTGCGACTGCAAATTTACTACTTTTTTCCCACTCTTGCAAGCACTTTTTTGCGCCTGCATCAGTTTTTTATTTTTGTAAAATTACAATCACTTGAAAATCAGTTGTTTGTAGTATTATGTTTTTACTGGCTGCATCAGTTTATTTTTTGGTCATGTCAAAAAAAAGCAGTACCTTTGCAGCAGATTTCAAACAATAATTTGCGTATGAAAACAGTAACACAAAATCTACTCATTCGGATGGTATTATTCTTTTTTTGGTTCATGAGTGTTATGTTCATATTTTGGTCATGCTCTCCTGATCCTCCTGGTCCTTCTGGTCCTCCATTTGTAGATAGTGGTGGATCTTCTAATAACGAGTTTGCTGTCGCAGATATCCCTTCGGGTGATATACCTTATATATTAGCTGATACCATTACCCCGCCTTCTAATCCGATGGCGCCTGAGGATTTGAGCGAGTTTCCAACTTTTGTGGGTACCTTGCAGATGTTTCAGCTTGCTGATATTGATGGTTTGAGTGGGCAGTATTTCTGCGGAATAAGATTGCTAACCCCTATCGAAGGACCTTCGTATTCTTATTCTAGTCTCTTTTTGTTAGACTATGGCACTGAAAGATTAACGCGCTTCAATCACCCTATGTTAGAATCATGCGTAGTGGGTGATACGATTTATGTAACGGGAGAACCTAAGGCTATATCTGGTGGTCTGGCTCTTGGTGTGACGATGCGTTATGTGCAACCTAAGTAATATCTACAATGATGAAGAAATATACACGCATACTCTTACTGCTTCTCAGCTGGATATCCGTCTTCCCTTTGATGGCTGAGAATACTACGCCATCTACTGATTTCACCCATGGCAGACATTCCTTGCGTCTTGGCTGGGGTTTGGGTACTCGCCAGTTGTTTCACGATTATCACGATTTGAATTTTATCATGCCTCCTAGCAATATGCAGGGTGTTCGTAAATCCGTTCTTCCCGAAGATCCGTATTACATTTTTTGGCAAGAGATTCAGGGTATGACTGCTGAGCAGGCGCATAAGTATCTGATGGATTGCCGTGTTATTACTAATCAAGGCTCCAACCAGTTTGGGCACTTGTTTCTTGGCTATCGCTACGATGTGAACACATGGTTTAGCGCAGGAGTTGAAGCGGACTGGTTCTATCTTTGGTCTAGTCAGGAGCATCGCAATGGATATGGTACTTTGGTGGACAAATATGATTCTCAATTGCATCAACTCACAATAATGCCTACTCTGCGATTTACTTACTATCATCATCCTTTGGTCGAATTATATTCGGGCTTAGGACTAGGCTATACTTTGTATGCGGATCCATATGTTTCTCACGGTTTCACCTTCTCTCCTACCTTGTTGGGTGTCAATGTCGGTAACGAACATTGGTTTGCTGAAATGGAATTAGGTGGTATGGCTACTGTTACAACCTCTTGGTTTGGTAATCCAGGAGTACTATTCTCCTCCCGCCTCCTCTCCGTAGCCATAGGCTATCGCTTCTAAAACGCTACTTTTCCGCTATCAACTACGGTACATATACGGTAGATACACGGTAGATATACGATAGATACACGTTAGATAAATGGTATATTAGCATACCCACACCATAGGAATACCTTACCCTTAGAACCCTTAAAACTTTTAGAACTTCTAAAACTCTCACGCATATGAAAAAGATTACATTTATGGCTTTCGCAGCCGCTATCGCGTTTACATGCTCCAGTTGTGCATTTGAGTCTATGGCTCCTGGTGATGGATATTTTGACGGCGCTATGGGTGATGCTTATGGCGAACCTGTCGCAGGCGAAACGGGCGACAAGTTCGAGGAATTTGCGGACAATCCTTTCATTTCTACTTCCGAAGAACCAACCTCTACTTTCTCTGTAGATGCCGACGGAGCAAGTTACGCTTACATGCGTTCGTATATGTCTAAAGGCTATTTCCCCGACAAGTCCTCTGTTCGCATTGAGGAGTTTCTCAACTACTTTACCTTCGATTATCCCGAACCAGAGAACGCTGTGGGTATCAATGCCGAGATTGGTGCATGTCCTTGGAATCCAGAGCATTACCTCCTTCGTCTCGGACTCAAAGGCAAGAGCGTTGCCGAAGAAAACATGCTTCCCGCCAATTATGTCTTCCTCGTAGATGTGTCGGGCTCCATGGATTCTGACGACAAACTGCCACTCCTCAAATCAGCACTTCTGACTCTCGTAGATGAACTGCAACCTACTGACCGTGTGTCACTTATCACCTATTCGGGCAGTGTGGAGCGCCTCTTAGAATCCACTCAAGTAATGCACGCTGGTAAAATCAAATCAGCTATCCGTAGTCTCGGTGCTGGCGGTAGTACCGCAGGTGGCGCAGCTATCAAGATGGCTTACGAAGAGGCATTAGCCAACTATATCATTGGTGGCAACAACCGCATTATCATGGGTACAGATGGTGACTTCAATGTGGGTGTTACCAACACCGATAGTCTTTTGAATATGGTCTCTCGCTACGCTGACCAAGGTATTTATCTAACTATGTGCGGTTTTGGTACGGGCAACTGGAACGATGCCATGATGGAGAAGGTCTCCAACCGTGGCAATGGCAACTATTATTATATCGACTGCGAGGATGAATTTATGAAGGTCTTTGTGCATAACCGTTCTCATCTTCAGGCAGTTGCTAATGACACCAAGTGTCAAATCACGTTCGATTCTACCCGTGTAGCCAAGTACCGCCTCATCGGTTATGAAAATCGCGTAATGAGCAACGAGGATTTTGATGATGACACCAAAGACGCAGGCGAGATTGGCGCAGGACAAACCATCACAGCTCTTTATGAAATCGTTCCTACCGTGTTGCAATCTGCCGAACCAATCCCTTATGCCACTTTCGACTGCCGCTACAAAGAGCAACTTGGACTCAGCAGCAAGCAACTTACGTTGGATATCTATGGAGATATCAAGAGCGACACCGAGAACCTTCGTTTTGCAGCAGGTGTGGCAGCGTATGGTATGTTGCTTCGCGACTCTGAGTACAAAGGTACAGCCAACCTTGAAATGGTTAAACAGCTGATTGGTAGTTCGTTGACATATGATCCTAAGGGTTACCGCCAAGGATTGTTAGACTTGCTCAACCATCTCAGTAGCGAACAAGTCAGCGAACTCAACAATCGTGCCGAGAAATAATGATACACTCTTGTACAATACAAAAAAATATCGTACCTTTGCAACCCCTTAAAATAGTATGCATATGAAAACAAACTTTCGCCAAAAGTACAACAATCTGTTGCAACGCTTTATTCGTCTATTCTCACTTTCCAGCGTTGCTTTTGTCCTGACTGCTTGCTACGGCTGTCCATACGCAGAGTATGATGTAGAAGGATATGTCTATGATGAAAATGGCAACATGCTAGAGAATATGCAAGTCGTTGTCCGCACGTTTGATGCGGAATGGGATTACCCTGATACAGTCTATACCAACGTCGATGGTCATTATCATGCGGTGCATAGCCTCACTTCTACAGGAGGTGATTGTATGGAGGTGATTGTACATGATACTACAGGTGTATATGCCTCCGACTCCACACATATATCATCGGGCAAGATGAAAGTAGAAGACCAAGACTCTTGGTCCACATTCTATTCCATGCGAAACGATTTCAAACTCAAAAAGAAAGAAAACTAAATATACAGTCGTTATGAAGAAGTTTTTTGGAATATTTATGCTCATGTTGCTAACATGCAATGTGTTGGCAGAGGACATGATTTGTCCTGTTGTTACAGCGTCATCGCTATCACGCGAAGGCAATAAGTACTACTACAATGGCGAGAAGATCAGCCAAAAGGATTGTCAAGCATACCTCAAGTTCAATGCTGATGAAGTTATCTATAATCAATTCCGTAAGGGACGTCAGATGTATAGTACAGGTTGGGGATTGCTCGGAACAGGTTTAGCATTGGATGCTTTCGCTTTAGGGTTTACTCTTGGCATTTGTTTACCATTTGAGCAAGACCCCGAACGCCCAACAATGGGTCCTATGTTGGCTGTAATGCTGATAAGTCTCCCTATAGCTGCTGGGGGATTGGCATTTACTATTACGGGTATTCCGTTGGTATGCGTTGGTCAAAAAAAGATGAAGAATAGTTTTGATGCATACAATATTTCACTGTCATCAACTCATATTCAGCCCGAATTGCGCCTACAAGCCAACAACAATGGAATAGGATTAGTATGTAGTTTTTAAGTTATGATCTTAAATTGTCAATAATTGACGTCTTAATTGTCGCCAATTGTCTTAAATAATCTCCCTATGAACCTCCGCAAACGCATTATATTCGAGCTTGAGCGGCTCCGCCGCAAGAACCTCCAGCAGTTGCACCCTCTGCAACAACTCTTTTGGGAATCTACTCTGCGTTGCAATGTGCATTGTTTGCATTGCGGTAGCGATTGTAGCAGTAGTGAAATCATACCAGACATGCCCGCAGGGGATTTTCTCCACGTATTGGACAACTCTATTACACCTCATGTTGATCCACATAAGGTGCTGATTATCATATCTGGTGGCGAACCCCTAATGCGTACTGATCTGGCTGAAGTGGGCAAGGCACTCAAGCAACGCGGCTATCCTTGGGGTATGGTCACCAACGGTTTGGCACTCACACCCAAACGCTTCAAGGAGCTGATGCAAAATGGCTTGCGTTCGATGGCTATCAGTTTTGATGGCATGAAAGATAATCACAATTGGCTCCGCCAACATCCCCTCGCTTTTGAAGGGGCTACACGAGCTATTCAACTGGCAGCTGCAACGCCATCACTCACTTGGGATGTGGTGACTTGCGTGAACCAACGTACTATCCACCAATTGGACGAGATGCGCGAATATTTATGGTCTATCGGTGTGCGCAATTGGCGATTGATTACCATTGCTCCTATGGGACGAGCTGCCGATAATCCCGAATTGCTTTTGACCTCTAAGCAGATGCGTTATTTATTGGATTATATCCGTGAGAAACGTAAAGAAGGTTTGCATGTCTCATACTCTTGCGAGGGCTTTATGCCTGATTATGAGAGCGAAGTGCGCGATTACCTTTTCCATTGTGCAGCGGGTGTGAGCGTAGCATCGATACTGATTGATGGTAGTATCTCTGCTTGTACTAGTGTACGTGGCAAATATTACCAAGGTAATATCTACCACGATGATTTTTGGGATGTTTGGGAGAACCGCTTCGAACCATATCGCAATCGTCAATGGATGAAACAGATAGAGCCTTGTAATACCTGCAAACTCTTCCGCTATTGCGAGGGTGGGGGCATGCACCTCCGCCGCGAAGATGGCTCACTCATGCTCTGCCATCATAATAAATTGATGTCGGCTAACGGGTAACGGATAGCGGATATTGGATATCGGAGGAAAAGAATATTAAGAAATATCAAATGATATGAAGAAATTAATAGGTTTAATCGTATTTTGTATGAGTATCGTGATGATGAGTTGCGAGCTAAATGGACCTGCGTTTGGTAAAGTGCTAACTCAAGAGGCAACGGATATTACGGACTACTCAGTTAAACTGCATGGCTTGTTGAATGTAGATCCAGATGGTTATGGACATCTTTATTGTGGAATAATCATAGCTGAGACCAAAGATGAAATCCACAATCACAAGGGTAAGTATTACGAGTCTATGCAAATAGATGGTCAAGAGTTTGTTGTGAATGTGTATGGTCTATCGCCCAATACCGATTACTACTATTGTACATGGGTTGCGTTGAATCAAATATCCAACAAGTATTTTGGTAAGATTAACTCCTTTACTACTTTAGATGGAACGGGAATACCAGCGGGCGAAGCGCATCCTAATACCAACTATGTGGCCAAACCCTTCTCCGTCAGTTCGAAGAAACAGGTGTATTTCTCACCAGGAAACTTGCAATATCAACCTAATGCTACTACATGGCGTTTTGCTGAAGAGCAATATCACTACCTCGGATCAGCTAACAAAAATACAGCTTTGACCTATGATGCTTGGATTGATCTCTTTGGTTGGAGTACCCAGGAGGGATATTCCTATTTCGGCGTAAGTATCGACACCGCAGACAATTATTATAGTGGTCGTTTCAAAGATTGGGGCACTAAGCAAATAGGTAGGGACGCCCCTAATACATGGCGAACATTGACTAATGATGAGTGGCGCTATTTGCTGAACGCACGCAATAACTCTGGTGCACTTATGGGATGCGCACAAGTAATGGGTGTCAATGGTTTGATCTTGTTGCCAGATGATTGGCAAGCACCAGAGGGGGTAACCTTCAAACCTGGTTTATACGAAGAACAAATCAATAATGAGAGCGAAGCTAAGGCGGGTTATGGCGCACACCAGTTTATTGATGAAACGGAGTGGAAAGCATTAGAACATGCAGGTGCAATCTTCTTACCAGCAGCGGGTTATCGTATTGGTAGGGATGTGGGCAATGTGCAGTATAATGGATTCTATTGGTCTTCAACTGCCAATATGGCTAATACTGCTTACTATACCTATTTTTCTTCAGGACTGGCAGAACCTCGAACTCGTGAACGCAAACATGCACATAGTGTGCGCCTCGTTCGTGATGTGGAGGAGTAATTAGAAACATTTTTAAATAGATACAATTATGAAAAAGAGCCTGTTTTTTATTGGCATGGTGTTGTGCGCTATGGCAATGGTATGGGTTAGTTGTGAACCAAATAAGTTGGGTAAGAAAAATGTATTGATTAACTTGGCAGAATTAGGAGATAAGATCAATGGAAAGAGCATAGAAGAAATGGAAAATATTATCTCTAGAAAAGGATTTACAAAATGCTACGAATGGAGCAGAGCCATAGAAGATGAATTCAATGGAACTTATGTATATGCCAATGGTATTCAAATTGATAGCACGTGGTTCGGAGAAGATGTGACATCTAAAATCAATCTGCAAGAAGACAACGCTTGTATCTTAGTTGTTGACTATTCCAAATACGACGAAGAGATACATATTGACTTGGCTGCTTGTTATATTCTTCCGAATAACCCTATAAAAGACTACAAAACAATAAGCAATAATTTATATCGTTATTGCTCAACAAATTATCCCCTTAAAGCATCTACAGAAGATCCAGATGAATTAGCACGAGGATACATGTGGTATGGTGACATTGATACGGATTCTACCTACCTCGATTATTCCAACGATGACGAGCTCTACCAATTTGCTTTGCAAGCAGGCTGGATGACACAAGAAGAGTACAACGAGAAAATGGCGTATTGTGAAGATAAATCTCGTGCAGACTTTGTTGAGCAACTCAAGTGCCCATTTCTTGCAGTATATGAGGAAATGGAAGCAGCTGATATCATACAAAACAAATTTATGTATGCAAGTCTATTACTATCAGAAGGCAGTGATTCTTTTTTTGAAGCAGATGGAGTTTTTATGGCGGAATGTTATTGGATAGGACATGAGATTGAGCCACCTATATTTACACAAAAACGTTTTGTTTCAAATGGCAGAAAAGCAAGTGAGAAATTAAACGCAATTAGAACTGAGAAACGTTCAAAGTTACATCGATAAACTTTATATTTCAAGAGAGCAACTTTAACAATCCTTTAACTATCGTATAACAAACAACCCTTGCGAAAAGGTATAGTAAAGGTATTGGAATCACTAATTAATCACTAACTAATCACTAACTAATCACTAACTAATCACTAACTAAAGATAGGTAAACAGCATGAAAACGAAAGTATTCTTACTTCTTTTAGCGCTTGTGATGGTATTGATGGGGTGTGAACTTCAGGACTTAGGACCTATACGGGTGGCAACAAGTGAATGTTCGTGGTTGACTACGGAATCTGTGACGCTAGAGGGAACTATCACGGGAAATAAAGAGCCATACCACTCTTTTGTCTATGGATTTTATTTCTCAACGGATGAAACTCTGGTGGCTGCTCATCAAGCAGAGGTATTCTATACACAATCAAGTGATAATCTTCATTTTTATGTGTCTTTGGCAGATCTAGAGCCTGGTACAACATACTATTATTGCGCCTGGGTAATGCTCAATGCTACGGAATATGTTTATGGCGAGGTGAAGAACTTTACTACTCCGACTAAAAACTTGGTTGAAATGCCGTTCTCCGTTTCTCCTACCAAGAAAGTGTATTTCTCAAGCGGCAACTTGCAATATCATCCGCTAAATAACCAGTGGCGTTTTGCTAGCCAGCAGATGGATTATCTGGGGTCTGCCAATCGAAACACAGCGTTGACCTACGACGGATGGATTGATCTGTTCGGTTGGAGCACCGAAGAAGGATTCTCCTATTTTGGTGTGAGCACTGATACCGCCGCTAACTACTACAGCGGTACGTTCAAAGACTGGGGCTGCAAGCGCATCGGCAGAGATGAAGCCAATACATGGCGTACAATGAGCTTGGAAGAGTGGTCGTATGTGACA
>JAZNMT010000031.1:0-21542 GCA_045579895.1 Paludibacteraceae bacterium | reverse complement strand
TATGCAAAAAGAATGTATCGCTCATATTGAAAGCAATGGAAACGGCTGGTATAGTGTATATTGCGAAGAAGAATTTCCATTTGGATTCTTTGGAGAAGGTGCCACTATTGAGGCTGCTAAACAAGACTTTTTAACAACCTTTGATGCTTTTTGTAATGCCCACATGAAACGCACAGGTGAAAAAGTGTCTGCAATATTTACATTTGAGTTGGATGATTCTGCAATAGAAGAGATGCACAAAATCAATGTAATCATCAAACGAGATGATAATGGCATCTGTTTAGCAGAAGCACAGCATCAATATAATGTTGGATTATATGGCACAGGTGCAACAGCTGAAGAAGCATTAGCTGATTTGAAAAAAGTTTGCGAAGAGGCTCGTGAGTTCTGCGCTGAGTTGCCCAATACAGAAGAGTTGACTTTTAATGTAATATACAAATAAAAAGGCTCATTATTCGTTGTATTTCACAACTATTTTTTCTAAGACAAACCAAGCCGTAGGTTGAGCTGCCTACGGCTTTTTCATCTCTAATCCCCTTCGAAACTACTTTATTCTACTTTATTCCCTCGCAAACCCACACAAGCCCACAACGCTGTGTGGGTTTGTTGTACCTTTGCACTCGCGTTCGGTAAGCAGATCGCAATGACCGATGCTTGCATCGTTAGGCGACTGCTACCTCCGCTCTATCCTCGAACCCACGAGGTTCTCGGATGGATACAAGGAACACGCTACGCGATAAAAAACGAGAAAATAGATGTCCTAGAAATTCTAGATACTCTAGAGACATTGAAAATCCTAATTATTAAACCTAAATTTTAACTATGGCAATTATCAAAAATTCTACTCCTTTTGATTCGATTCAGAAGAAGTTCTCGGGTTCGGATGAGATTCATTTCCGTAACCGCAAGAAAGACAATGCCACCATTGGTGTGCGTGTGAAGAACCCTTATGACGGAGGCAACTCTGAAGCTCAACAAGCCGTGCGCAACGCTTTCAAAGAAGCACAAACACAAGCGACAACCATTCTCGCTGATCCAGAGCAACGAGCTACCTACGAGGCAAAATTCAAAGCGCAAAAGAAGTACATCACTCTGCGTGGGTACATCGTATCGCAAGTATTCGCGAAGCAGTAAGCTTAGCTAGTGGAAAGAGTTTTAGTCGCACCTGCTGTGCTGTTTTAACAGTTCTAAAGGTGCATACTCTTAACTAATCATTAAACTTTTAAACCAATTAAAACTAAACAAAACTATGGCTGGAATAATCAGTTATTTAGCACCCGTGGACAATGCATCGGGCAAAATCTTTGGTAAGAAACAGAAATTTATGGCAGTCAAGCGCACTTGGGGCAATCGCCAGCGTGGCTGCGCCGTGACAGGGGAACGTGACATGAAGAACCATCCGCTCACCGAGAAAGAGAAAGCAATCCACGCTAAGTTCACCGCTGTCAGCGCGGCTACCCGCGAACGTATGCAAGACCCAACCCGCCTGCCACAAGACCAAGCGGCATTCGCAGCACAGTCGAAGTACAAGACCTTCTATCGCTTCGTCTGGAACATGGAATGGGCAGCGTACGAAGCCTAACCCGCTAAATATTAATTATTAACTATTAATTATTAACTATTTAGTCGTGAAGCGCGTGCAGCTAATACTATCCGTAGCAATGTGCACTTTCGGGTGCGCATTGCTTGCGTGTGGGTTTATCGCGCATCCTATCGGAGAGATTCACCATTCGCTGTTGATAGCGTTTGGAGAGATATTGACATTCTCGGGGTCGCTTATAGGCATTGATTTCCATTACCGATACAAAGAATAATATAAACGACAATTCTTGTCAATTAAGTTGTCAATTAATGACAACAAAAATAATTAAAAATCAAAGAACCATCTTTTTGTTTTTAGTCAAATGAATGCAGCATTCTGCATTGGTGACTAAAACAAAAAGATATTCTAAAGAATGATGCAAATATGTATATACAATTGATTAGAAATAAGCCGCAAGGCAATGCCATCACAGGACGGCTGGTGGTGGACGGAAGATGGTTCTGCAATACGCTGGAGCGTGTCGGCTATCAGATACCTGCGCTGTGTTATCATGTCTGCGTTACGCAATCGCCAAAATTTAAGCGGCTGTTGCCGCTGGTCATTGGCGTTCCTCGTTTTCCTATAGGCGGTACGCCGTCCAATAGCGAAGCGTCCGATAGCCCAAAGGGCGTCCAATATCCAGCGGCAGAATGCCGCACAGGCATTCGTTTCCATGTAGGCACGAAGCCCGAACACTCAACTGGTTGTATATTAGTTACCAATCGGGCTAAAGAAAAAGAATTAACTGATTTAATCCTCAAAGCACAAAATGAACATGAAGAGATTATTTTGGACGTCACGGATTTTCGTCCTGGTACTGAGTATGGGTACAATACTCCTTGCCCTCCCGAGTTGCAGAAGCCTTGACACCGCTATGCCCTCTAGTGCGGCTAGTATGGTTAGTGCTACTATCCATACCCGCGATACCATTGTGCTACGAGATAGCATTTATATTCGGGAGTTTGTTAAAGGCGATACCGTCTATCGTGACCGCATAGCGTATCGCGACCGCTGGCGCACACAGATTATCCATGATACTATAACCCGCACCGATAGCATTGTACAAGTCATCGAGCATCCACCAGAGCGATATGTCCCGCCTTTCTACAAGCGATGTACTATGATCTTTTGGATTCTTATTGCTGCGATCATCATATATATCATCCTTAAAATCCGTTCTCCTATTATCTAAAGTGATATTTGGCACAATTTTTGTGTTCCTCTAAAGAGATGACTCATACATATTATGCACATTCCACTTCGCATGGTCATCCTCCGACAGGGGGATTGTGTGTTGCCGCGTGCAATAGTTTGAGTACAAATATATTAGATATCGTGCCACTCATATCTGTCTTACCGACAGTGTGAGTGGCGCGTGGTTTATACATATGATTATATCGAAAAACTAATTATAAACAATCTAAAAAACACAACAATGAAACAACATCAACTAAACAATTCTTTACGGATGTTCATGCTTCCGTGTGTGATTTTTCTTTTCGCCTTATTGCCGAATGTCGCACAGGCAGCCAATGCAAGCGATGTGGACATCAAACTTAAATGGGGGGAAGATGCCCATTATTCTTGGGAAGCCGATAAGGCAAGACTTAAAATAACCTTTAAGTTTTGGGATGGACAAAGTCGCGACGATCATATTCACAACAAGAATAAAAATGGCAAAGATGGTGGTATAACCATTACCTATGCAGGTGCAACCATCTTTCGCGCCACTACGGGATATCGTGATGGCGAGAGTTGGACAACACATGCCTTACACATAAAAAATAACTGTACGGCGGGTGATGTGTATGTAGAGAACTCATCCAATATGGGCTGGAGCGACATCACCAAGTTTGAAGGCGATGTAGCTTGGGCAGCAAACGGTAGCGGAGATAATAATGAAGGTTGGGCAACAATCTACTACTATCCAAATAACGACTATATGAATAAGTGGAACGCAGCACTGCGCATCCGAGGTTCGGTGATTGATAGCCAAGATGATTTAGTGGACTTTGACAATACGGCGTATCTCTCCACCACACCATTGGATTATAAATTAGGAGAAGTGACATTCCATGGTTGGACCGACAAAGGCACGTTCCCCGTGACCGTGAAGGACTTGACGAATGGTAATGCGAGCAACTACACCCAATCCAAAATCAAGTTGCAAACATCAATAGATAATAAGGAGTGGTACACGCAAGCTACTCATACTATTTCCAACACAAAGACCTTTACGCATACCTTTGAAGATGCTAAATACATCAAATATCCCAAACACACATCTGATGTTATAGGTTACGAGCAGTTTGCAAAAGGCATATCTTTTCGTGTGATAGCCGAAACGGATCCCGATTCAGGTTCGAGCTCAGGCAGTGGCAGTTACGTTCAAATTCACACAAGTGAAAGTAAGAAAACTCCTCCTATTGCGGTATTGAAAAACAACACCTTAACGATTGCTCAAACGATAGATAATGAGTTGTATTTCACATGGGAGGTACATAAACCAACAGGGGATGATGTACAGAACAACTGGGTCATCGAAGAACAGCAAACGGATGGCACATGGACCATCATCCACTCGATGGAATGTAAAAATGACAAGAATAGCTATACACATCCTCTGCCATTGGAAAAAGAACGTCAAGCCGTTACGAAGACCTATCGTGTGCGTAACACACTCTTTGAGGACGGATTTTGGTACGAGTATATGCGTACCAATCCTACCGAAGTGACGTATCATCCATACTATCAAGAATTTGAATCTACCCCGATACATGTTGAGCCTAAAGCAGCAGAGCGCAAAGCCAAATTGACTTGGGAACGAACAGAGGACGGTGTATGGAATGATGATATTACGTTAACATTGGAATACTATGATACCAATGAAGGCGAAATCAAGTCAAGAGCATTGAATTACTCCGATAAGACCTACACGCTGCAAAATTTATCCGAATGTACGGAATATCATGTTAGCATTATTGCAACGAACACAGAGGAGAATTTTGCAGATACCATCAGTACCACCTTTATCATGCCCGATGCGGGTAAGCACGAGATTGCTAATTTTGAAGCTACGCGCGGGTATTATACCAATAAGGTACGCCTGAGATGGGATGTGGAAAAAGGAAACACCTTCAACCACTTTGAGATTACGCGCCGTGCTATCAGCGAAAACACTGCCGTAAGTGTAGCTGAATTGAGTTTTAATGCAGGCAACACCGTGTATTCCTATGAAGATATGGATGTGGAAGCAGGGGTGATATATGAATATATGGTGATTGGTTATACCGACTGTAGTGCTAATGCGGATGAGCAGTCGGCTGATGTACATGGAGCTGCCCCCACTTGCTACGGCTTTGCACAGTCATACGCATCGGTATCAGGTCGTATATGCTTCAATGGCGATCAAGGTGTACCAGGTGTGGACGTCGCTGTTATTGGCTCCGAAGACTACACAGAGAACTATTCACTAGAGTTCAATGGCAATAATACCTATCTAAGTTTGAACGATAATGTAATCGATTTCCGCAACGATAATGCCATCACCTTCCAGATGTATCTGTATCCGCTTGCACAAAAAACAGATACCGCATATATCTGCACGCACAAGGGCGTTTTTGAACTAGCACTGGTACAATTAGCGGATAGCAAGGATTATGCACTGATAAATAATATCTTCCCCAGTCAACATATCGATACCCTATCGGTAGATAACTGGCACCATATTACGATGGCGATACATGTCAATAAAAGTGCCAACAGCGTGAAAGCAGATTACTACTCCAATGGTGCACTGCACTACTCACAATCGCACAACAATGTGGATATAGCTGCCCTACAAGCCGCACGCGACTCTGTATTTATCATAGGTGCATACGCCGACAAGACAAAAAACTTCAAGGGTAATATGGATGAGATTCGTGTATGGAATCGCATACTAGATTCTACCTATATCTCCAAGACCTACAACCGCTATATCTCAGGACGTGAGGCAGATCTGCGGGCGTATTATCGTTGCAATGAGCCAGGGGTGAATGTCGTATTTGATTACTCAGGCAACAACGACCAGTTCAACAAACGCGATGGCATCCTCAGTGCTACAGTAGGTCATAGCGATAAGATAATACCTTCTTCCGAGCAATTGGCCAACAAGGCAATTACCGACGCAGATGGCAACTATATCATCAACACCATTCCTTATACCACCGAAGGACAGCAGTATGAGGTGGTGCCTATGCTGGGCGTACACCAGTTCTCGCCATCGAAACAACCAATCTATGTATCTTCGTCATCTACGGTATTCAACAAGATTGACTTCACCGACAAATCATCGTTCGAGGTGAGTGGTAAGGTGTATTACGAGAACAGCGATTATCCTGTAGCAGGATGTCAGTTGCAAGTGGATGGTGTAACCTGTAGCGACAATGGTAAACCTATTCTAACCAACTCCGAAGGAGAATTTACCATTCAGGTGCCTATCGGTGAGCATTATATTACTGTAGTAAAAGATGGTCATATCTTTGAGCATGCGGGACGTTATCCAGTAGATGAGCAAGAGCAAGGGCTGTTGCACGATTTCCAAAAGCCTATCAGCAACTTGATTTTCACCGATATTACCAAAGCGAATGTGGTAGGTCGTATCGCAGGTGGCGAAATCGAATATAACAAGCCATACGCCGTGCGACAAAGTGTAGCGAATATGGGGCAAGCCAAGATTATATTAGAGGCATCGGATCTGTATAGTCTGAATACGCGCAGAGTGACCAACGAAACTTCTACTTCGTTTGAAACCAATAGCGACCCACTGCATTGCGATAGCGTGCACCCTGATATCCGCTCACGCGCGTATATCGGTGGCAATCAGGAAAGTAACCTCATCACCATCTACACCGACTCTATCACGGGCGAGTTTGCAGCGAAACTGCCACCTGTGCAATATAAAGTAAAGTCGATCAGCATCCCATCCAACAGCAATATCGTATTTGACATGGAGGCGATTGAGGATATTGACTTGCGCAATGTAGTTGCCCTTCAGATAGATACGGCGGTATATCACATTGACTCCGCATTGATTGAATTGCGGACCATATCCTATGTGGATGAGCTGAAACCATTGTACCGCAGCGAACCAACGTTTAATGTTACACAAGAAAACCGTGTGGATGGTTCGTTTGGCGATTTTCAGTATATATATACTGATGAGATAAGCAATTTGAATGATACGATATTGCTTTATTATACAAGAGAAGGTGGTATCACATATACCTTTGGTTATCCTATCTTTGAGCAACTCGAAGAATACACCTTTAACTTAGAGGGGTATGAAGAGTATGTCAACTACGACTTGCCTAACGACCCACAAACAACGAAAGTGCCTTTGCAGCACACATTGGTGACCATTGCCAACGAATTTGGTATTGAGCAGGCGGTAGATACCGCTACTGGCAAATTGTGGGAAGAACTGGAAGAAGGTCAACTATATTTAGACTCGCTGGGACAAGCAGAATACACCTTTGTGGTTGGTTTCCCTAATCTGACAGCACCATATACCTATGGATTGAACATCAAATACAATATTGATGGCAAAGAATACTTGTGGAATGACAAACCATTGGAGGCAATCATATTGGGTAATATCGCCAGTGGCAATCAGTTTGTTACGGGTGGTCCAGATGTAGTCACTATGATTCTCCGTGACCCTCCAGGTTCACATTCGAGCAGTTATTTTGAAGAGGGTACGAAATCGGTGGAATCCCAAGCAGTGAACTGGAATGTCAAATTAGGTGCTGGTCTGACATTTTCTAAAAGAAGAAAAATGGAATATCAAGTGGTTGGAGGTACCCATGAGGGTGTAGGAATTGGTATCTGGAGCTTAACAATGTCTGCAAAAATGGGTCTTGGTCATGATCGTGATCATACCATCGGGGGTGAAGTGCAATACAAAGGTAATAGGACCTATACCACCACCACTGTATTAAATAAACGCGTAACTACGTCGCCTACCGTAGGTTATATAGGTGCTGCGGGTGACGTATTTATCGGTTGTGCCACCAACTTGCTATTTGGCGAAGCACACGAGGTGATGGTTAAGCGCGATTCGTTAGGACAATATTATCTTGGTGTGGAAGACGTAATAACAGCGGGTGAAAAATTTACCACCACCTTCCAATACAGCCAAGCATATATTCTTTCTTCGCTGATACCGAACCTACGTGACCTTCGAAATAGTTTCTTAATCACTGGAGATACGACAGCCACCATGCCTGCCCACAAAACAGAGCCAATCTATGTGACTCCTTTATCTTCGGACGACCCTAATTTCGGTATGGAAGGTACTTACAAAGTGATTTATCCCGATAGCGTTAGCAACGAATTAGGCAAAGCAGATACCATTTCTATCATTAATGCACAAATAGCAACTTGGCAAAGATGGCTGGAAACCAATGAACAAGAAAAAGTATATGCTATTGAGCAAATGGCATACGACAATACAAATAAAAAGAATTATTCGTTCGACTCAGGAGCTACCATCACAGAGGTGATTCAAAATGTAAAGGACACCTCATGGACGCATGGAGGTGACTTTGGATTAAATTATAAATTCAATATCTTGTTCGCAGGACAATTAAGAAACCGAGAATGGAATATCGGATTCAACATCAATCCTGCAGCGGGTGTCGGTGGCGCTGACACCGATGTGGATGGTGTCACTACTGCCACTGGATTCACCCTTGCGGACAACGACCTCAACAACGCCTACACGGTGGATGTCATAGCATCCAATACCAGCGGGCGTAGTGCGATATTCTATACCCGTGGTGGTCAGACATCCTGCCCATGTGCTGTGGAAGAAACGACACGATTCTACGAACCTGGTAAACACACACTTGCAGAAGCGACTGTACAAATAGAGAAGCCGCAACTGCGCGTTGAGAATCCATATGCTGTGGATGTACCTACAGGTGAAGCTGCACAGTTTACTATCGAACTGAACAACCAGTCCGAAACCAATACCGACCTGATGTTCGACCTATGCGTCCTCGACGAGAGCAATCCACATGGCGCACGCATCGCGATGGACGGTGAAGCTATCATTGGCAATCGCCCTGTGCGTGTCAAGTCAGGCGAACCAATTCAGAAAACCATCATGCTCCGTCAAACAGACTTAGGCGTATTGAACTACGAGAATATTCAGCTGGTACTCAAATCGCAATGTCAAGGTGGATTGCAATTCTCAGGCATCATTGCCGACACCATTGAGATTTCCGCAAGCTTCACCCCATCATGCTCTAATATTGAATTGGAAATCAATGATAGGATATTGAATACCTCTACGGGAGCCGTACTGCCAATCAAAGTGAAAGGCTACAATATGCAGTATAGCAACTTCCAAGGATTCCGCCTACAATACAAAGGCACGCATGATACCGACTGGACTATGATAGGCGAGTGGCTGCTCAATACCGATGGCAACGACAAGGCACACCTATTGGATGCAGGAGAAATCACCTACCAATTCGACATGTCGGACAACGCCTTTACCCCAGATGGCACCTATCAGTTCCGCGCTATCACCTTGTGCAACTATGGCACAGGAGAAATCCACAACGAAAGTGAAACCATCGAGGTAATCAAAGACATGACTCGTCCGATGCTATTTGGTTCACCTTCACCAACCAGCGGCATACTAACTGCTGAGGGCGAAATAGCTGTCACTTTCAACGAGGATATTAAGACAGCGTCACTAACCGACACACGCAACTTCCTTGTACAAGGTCGCCTCAATGGTTATAAGGTAGAACATCAGGTGGCGATGCTGCTGCATGAGGGAACTAGTGCAAAAACCATTACTGATATGCACTTCTCATCCACTCCATTTGCTATCAACTGCTGGTTCAATTACACCAAAGAGGGAGATATCATCACCTTTGGTAATGCCACCAATAAACTGATTATTGCACTCAACAATACTGGGCAAATGGTAGTGAATGTTAATCAACAAACGATCACCTCTACCAATAGTGTCCCACGCGACAAGTGGTGCTTCCTCTCCATTGCATACGACACCATCGCTGGAGGTATCTTCACTGCTGACTATATACTGAATGATGAAGTCGTCAACCTCTTCGATGGCGCAGTGATTGGCCAATGCAAGAGCGTTGCAAGCCAACTCGTTTTAGGCGGCAACTTGGATGCGATGATCCACGAACTCACCATGTGGAACTATCCACGCAGCCTTACGGAAGCGCAGAGTGAAATGTACACTGCCAAAAGTGCTAGCACCACACATCTTGTTGCCTACTGGCGTATGGACGAAGGACACGGCAATATGGCAGAAGACATCGCCCAAGGACATCATATACTCCTGCCTAGCGAGAATGCATGGTATCTAGATAACGAGAATCTCGCAGCACAATTGGATGGTGCAACGGCTATGCTGATGAATATAGCTACTGCTGCACCTACACCACAAGAAGATTACCTATTAGAATTGTGGTTCAATCCAGCAGAGCAGACCAGCGATGCCGTATTACTATCCAACGGACTCGGATTCCAACTGGGTATCAATGCGCAAGGACAACTATCACTCCAAACGAAAGCGCAGACCCTCACCCATACAATAGAAGCCCATGTATGGCACCATCTAGCTATCAACCATCGAGTGAATGGAGCTACTATTGCATATCTCAACGGTGAGGAGATTTTCCAAATCGCTAACCAGCAGATGCCTCACCTAGCGGCAGACCACTTGGTCATTGGAGCGGATAGATATCGCGAAAATGATAGCACTACACAGTGGAACTACCGCAATTATTTCATCGGAATAGTAGATGAGATACGCCTGTGGAAAGCAACACTAACGGCTGACTATATCCGTCAGTTATACCGCACACGCGTCTATGGCAATGAAGCAGGATTGGTAGCATACTATCCGTTCGAGAAAATAGTAATGGACGATTTTGCACAACCCGTAGTAGAATTTGACTTGGAAGATCATAGCCAACAGGAGAGTGGCGAGTTGCAATTGCTGACCGGTAATCCGCAAAATATACAATCAAAGCAAACTCCTCCTCTAAAATCTATCAGCCTGCTAGAGAATGTTAAATATATGTACGTGGCTGACGGACGAAAGATTATCATCTCGCTTAACGAAGAAGCAGAACGCATCGAGGGAACAACTATCTTCTTTGAAGTACGTAATGTAGAAGACCTCAATGGCAACCTAGCTGAACCGGTGAAATGGTCGTTACTCGTTAATCAAAACCAACTGAAATGGCTCAAAAAAGAACAACAAGTAACAGCTGAAACCAATCATCCTACTACCTTTGAGGCTACAATTATCAATCGAGCAGCGGAAACCGAGTATTGGCAGTTGCAAAATATGCCTACCTGGCTACGAGCAGATAAAGAGTATGGCGAATTGCATACATTAAGCTCTGAAAAACTCACCTTTACCGTCAGCGAAACATTGCCTATTGGCACCTATGAAGAGACCATCTACCTTGTGGGAAATAATAATATCTACGAACCATGCGTAGTGCGCGTTAACGTCACAGGTAAACAACCTAAATGGACTGTACAGCCTGATCAGTATGAGTACTCCATGAATATTATTGGTGCACTTATGATAGAGGGTATCATCTCTGAAGATGCTAACGATGTCATCGCCGCTTTCGCCAATGACGAATGTGTTGGTCTAGCTTCGCCTAAGTATAACCAACGATATGATAAATATTTCGTGATGATGGATATCTATAGCAATGCTACCGATGCTGACGAACAGCCTATTCATTTCAAAGTATATGATGCAAGTACAGGAAATACATACCCAATCGTACAACTCATTAACCCTAACGATGGGCAACAAACCGATGTGCTTACTTTCAAACATAATATTTTAATAGGATCGCTCAATCAACCACTGGTATGGGATGCACAAAACTATCTGGAACAAGTAGTGGACTTCAATGCTAATTGGAGTTGGATTTCGCTATATGTCAATCCTACAGACACCATTGCCAGCAGCCTACTCGAACCATTGTTACCTTATCTGCAAGTCTTTAAGAGTAAAATTGCAAGTATGATTTTCGAAGGCAACAACTTTGTCGGAAAAAATATCATCGTTAAGGCAGGAGAGAAGTTCCGTACGAAATTATTAGAAAAGAAACGATATACCTTTATCGGAACACCTGTGGACCTAATGACCTATCAGGACACTATTCAACCACAATGGAATTGGATTGGTTATCCTGCGGCATTCAATATGTCCATTACGGATGCATTCGCAGGAGTGAAACCCCAAGAAGGGGATATTGTCAAGTCTAAATCTAGTTTCGCCACCTATAGTGGATATGAATGGATAGGAACACTTACCACGCTGGTACCTGGACAAGGATATCTCTATTATTCAGTCGATTCAGAAGAAAAGAGTTTCCAATTCCCAGCACAAACAATGACGCATCGTAGCGCTCACCGCAAAACAGCTCCAATATCCGACACCTTCACACCTGTGGATGATAGCAAATATCCAAGCAATATGACTATTGTAGCCCATGTGTATGATGGCGAAGATATGCAGTTGAATGCTGAAGTGGCAGCCTTTGTGGGAGAAGAATGTCGAGGGGTGGCTACAACAGATGAGAATGGATTTCTATGTCTTACTATCGCAGGAGAAGGAACCGGAGATGTTATTGCACTCAAAGTGCGCGTAGGAAATAACCTATACGACGTAGAGAAAACGATTGTGTATCAAGATGACGCTATTATAGGAACCATCACCGAACCGTACATTATCGAAATTACGCAGGAAACGAGCATCGAGAATACCACCATCACATCAGCCAAAGTTTATGGACAAGATGGTATACTGATTGTTGAAGGAGCAAACCATGACTATAACGTGTTTGACGTGCTCGGAAGATTGGTATATAACGGCAGAGAAACTCAAGTACAATTACCTACTGGAGTTTATGTTGTTCAACTTGGAGAAGAAGTTCAACAAGTTGTCCTATAATCACCCTGATTACACCGCAAACCCACACAAGCCACTACGCTGTGTGGGTTTGTGTATCTAAAAATCAATGATGAGGAGTTAGAGATTGTAGCACCAATGCTCATCAATATCGATATCAACCCCGCATCGATGATTGCCGCAGATAAGAGCCAAACGGAGCGTGCATGTCATGCATTGATTGCGTCATACCAGTTGGATATGGTCATTGTCACTTGCGGCACCAATGGTTCGTATGTAATCAATAAAGATACATGTAGTTTTGTAGCAACGCCGAAAGTGGAGGTAGCTGACACGGTAGGAGCGGGTGATAGTTTCACAGCCACATTTATTGCAAAGTTGCTACAAGGTGCAAGCATCGAAGAGGCTCACCAACTGGCAGTACAGGTGAGTGCGTATGTCTGCACCCAATCGGGCGCTATGCCATCCTTACCAGAGGAATTTATCAAGTGACCTGAATCACCGTAATACGGCTTAAAGATAAAGAGTGGAGGGAATTGTTCCCTCCACTCTTATTATCAAACCTACTTCTATGGAATACCATAGCAGGTGGTGGTCTATTTGCCCATAATTACTTTACTTGTGCACCCATAGCGTTGAATACCTTGCCATCGCGAACGATAACGAGTTGGTCATCTACCACTGAAAACAATATTATTGCACAATCCACAATGAGCCACTATAATATAACATTCCAGCATAAATACTCATCTGCAATTTATCATAGGTATTTAATTGGGCAGCACGTACGATACCCAAATACTCATCCGTATAAGTACGTTTGGTATTTATCGGCATACTTGTAGTTGTACTCCGGAATTGAGAATTGGCACGCTGTACGTTAGTACTCATAGTAGGTGTATAATTTTCGACCGCTGTACGCAATACATTTCTTTGCTCTCGCGAAATAGATGAAGAATACAATTGTTCATATTTATCACAAAATATTTGTACGAGTTGAGAGAATGTCCGCTCTGATAAATCTATATTAGAGTTAATTATTGCTGACAAAAGCTGATTGTGTTGTTGTCCAATTAATTTTATAGGATGATTATCCGTCAAATTATTGATAGCACTTATATCGCGGAGTGTTATGTTTAATGGCGTACCATTGTTTTGAAAACTTGAAGATTCTTTATAAGCAAGGCATGAATATATTGACGAAATTATTACCATCCCTACTATTCCATTTCCCTCGCTAGAAGTTGTACTCGTAAACTCTGCCCAATATAGTGCACCAATAATATCACGACCTGGAATGTCTGGCATATTAGGATTAACTATAAAAGAGTCTTTTGGCAAAATCCTTTCCTCGACGTTTTTTGTTGCATACTTCGTATTTAATGATTCCACATTTGCGTAGAAATCTGCCCAGTCGGATTCACTGCTCAAATCTTGTGAAGCTTGTTGTTTTTCTGCTAGTGGTACAATATCAAGGTCGTTGGTATCTGAAGAACAAGAAACGATTAATAGTCCAACAATAAAGAGACTAACTGCGCTAAACGCAATAAACATTTTCTTTTTCATGATGATAATAAAAATTAATAAGTGAATAAATAAAGTTGAATTAAAAAAGGAGATTATTCTACGACAAACTCCCCAGCAAATACAGAATTGCCACTATAAAGCCGAAGGGTATATGCTCCTGATTGAGGGATGAGGATTGCAGAGCTACCTATGAACTCTCTTGTTGCAACTACCTCCCCACTTTTCTTGCTTACGACCTCTATATAAATTGGTTCGCGCGTGTCCGCCTCTATGAATAATTGGCGTCCCTCAATAGTGGCACAGAATCGGTTAGGATCGGGTCTACCTCCCTTGTCCATTTCTTGTGAATCATCCAAAGGCACAATAGAATAGAACTCTTCCAAGATGATTTCTTGATTCATCCCGAATACAGATGCATTGCATATACCGTGTACTAACAATGCGATAATAAGTAATTTTTTCATAAGATTGTTGGGTTAAAATTTTGCCGCAAAGGTACAACAATCGTATGAAATAGGCAAGAAGAAATCTATATTGCTAATACTTATAGGGGGTGGGCATCTGCTGATTATCAGTTTGTTATGCAGAGCGATTGCTAATATGTAGAAAAATACGGATTACTCTTCCACATGTAAATTATGCAAATAATCTATTAATTGTGCAGAAGTTACACCTAATTTTTGAGCAACACGAGTCTTCTGCACACGCACAGCTCTTTCTGTATTATTCATATATTCTGCTATTGTTGCTATGTTAAAATGACGATAGACAAAGACAAACACACAGAATACTTTTTCCCTGTTCGTTAAATTTAATTTATCCAATGCATCCAGCCAGTCATGCAAATATGGGTCAATATCTTTCTTTAATAAATGATATTGATTCCAGCGATTAGGGGGGATAGGATATTTAGTGACAATTTTAGCAATACATTTATTATAGTGCCTATAATCATGAATATCATTTTCTAGATTTTTTAATTGAGTTGATAATTGATTGGTATGATCGTTGGCTTTTTGCAAAGCATATCTCGTTTCTTGTAAACGATAAGTCGCGTGTTTTTGGTGAACCACAATAAAAATAATCAATATGATACACAATATAATAAAACCAGAGATAATAATCCATACAAATCTCCATGGATAGGGATTAGCTGCATGTAATTTTATAATTTTTATTGCTTCTGCGTATTTGGTAGCATCGTTAAGTAATTCTTTACTACTATCTGCTCGTTTGTGAGAATATTGTTTTAGACTTTCCGAATCTTCGATGGATGCGGCGTGTTTTATTAAGCAATAATACGCGTTAATTCGATAAGTAGGACGATTAGAATATGTAACCAATTTTTCAGCATAAGGCAAAGCAGATAGTAACATATCATTTATTGAATATGTCTGCATAATTTTCATGTAACTGAAGCATTTATCATTTTCGGTTCTCCAAAAGGTTAAACCTTTTTTGAAATACATTAATGCAGAATCATATTGCTGTAATTCATAATAATATAGTCCTTTGGTTTCATAGTATCTAGCTTGATATGCACTATCCAATCGATAGGTTTGTGCTATTTGCAAAAGACTATCTGCTATGACGTAGGATTCTAATATAGTATAGCACTCACTTCTATCTAGCAAGGTTTGTGCATAGTACCATTCATTATTACTTTCTTCGAAACACTTACTGGTTCTTTCGTAAAAAATGAGTGCCAAACTATCACTGTGATTTTGTCCACATATATACGCCATACACGAGTTTACGCGTCCACGGTAAATAGGATCATCAATCTGCAAACGATCTGCCTCAATATAACATTCTGCAGCCTCTGTTATCTGTTGATAACTATCTTCTAAGTTCCGCCCCATGTAGTAATACGCTTTTCCAAGCGTACTGCGCTTGAAAAGTCTGCCCAGTGGATTGTCCAATTGGCGAATAGTTAGCCCCAATGCAGCGGTGTCATCATAAATCACATGCTGCGTATGGTCAATACTATCTGCCATAGCAATAACCGCTTCTGCCTCATGCCAATGGCACGAAGTACACCCTAAGTACAAGGGAAGGAGAAGCAATATAAACCACCACCTTTTATACATGATTTTACTATCACCAAACTGCCTGCAAAATTACAACATTTTTTTGATTTGTGCAACTATTAGGTCATTTCTATAAATAGCGTTTACTAGTTTGATTCTCAATAAACAAAATAATGGCTGGCAAATAGCAGGTGGTCTATTTGCCCATAATTACTTTACTTGTGTACCCATAGCGTTGAATACCTTGCCATCGCGAACGATAACGAGTTGGCCATCTACCATCATCTTCTTTACGCCGTTGATATTCTCAACCTCTACGTTCTCAAGACCAGTAGGAGTGCCATCATAAACAATGTGAACAGGTACGTTGTATGAGTTAACAGCATTTACCTCCATAAGGCACAATAGAATAGAACTCTTATCAGTTTGTTATGCAGCGCGATTGCTAATATATAGAAAACTACGGATTACTCTTCCACATGTAAATTATGTAAATAATCTATTAATTGTGCAGAAGTTACACCTAATTTTTGAGCAACACGAGTCTTCTGCACACGCACAGCTCTTTCTGTATTATTCATATATTCTGCTATTGTTGCTATGTTAAAATGACGATAGACAAAGACGAACACACAGAATACTTTTTCCCTGTTCGTTAATTCAGTGCATTCTAAAGCGTTTAGCCAACTATGCAAAAATGGTTCAATATCTTTCTTGAGTTGCGAGTAATCATTCCATTGATTTGGTGGAGTAGGATATTTCTTAAGAATCTTTGCCAAATCTGCATCATATTTGTGCTGGGAAAGAAGTGTCTCTCGCTCAGTCAGACGGACTGATAAGTCAGTGTTTTTCTGTTTGTAAATCTGTAGCTCATTGCTTGTCTTTTTACGATAACTAATTAATAGCAAAAGTAATAAGATACATATCAACAGAAAACCTGTTAAAGAAACCCACATCCAACGCCATGGTAGTGGATTCTTCGCATACTCTTCCAATAACGGAATGGCTTCTGCAATTTTCTTCACGTCGCTCCGTAGTAAACGTTGCGCATCAGCACGCGCATGAGCGTACACACTAAATCTTTCAATATTATTTTGGAGTTTTGCTTCCTGCAATAAATGGTAATAAGCATTGGCCAAATGACTTGGATTATTGGAATTATCAACTATAAAATGAGCATATGGAATCGCTTGCATCCCTTGGTTAGTCTTATCGTATATTTGCATTAGCTTCAGACTACTATATAACTTATCTTGCGTATGTTGCCAATATTCTAATGCTAAAGAATAATACGATACTGCTGAATCGTATTGTTGTTGCATATCATAATAAACAGCTTTAGTCTCGTAATATCTAGCATGAAAGGCACTATCTATACGATACGAGCTAGCCTTCTGTAATATACTATCAGCATGTGCATACATTTTGATGTAAATGCTATGATAACCCAAATTTAATAAACTTTGAGCATAATACCAATCATTATTGTTTTCTTTGAAATGTTCATGTGCCCGCTCGTAAAAAATAAATGCTAAACTATCAGAATGAATTTGAGCACAAATATATCCCATACACGAGTTTACGCGTCCGCGGTAAATGGGATCATCAATCTGCAAACGATCTGCCTCAATATAACATTCTGCAGCCTCTGTTATCTGTTGATAACTATCTTCTAAGTTCCGCCCCATGTAGTAATACGCTTTTCCAAGCGTACTGCGCTTGAAAAGCCTGCCCAGTGGATTGTCCAATTGGCGAATAGTTAGCCCCAATGCAGCGGTGTCATCGTAAATCACATGCTGCGTATGGTCAATACTATCTGCCATAGCAATAACCGTCTCCGCCTCATGCCAATGGCACGAAGTACACCCTAAGCACAAGGGAAGGAGAAGCAATATAAACCACCACCTTTTATACATGATTTTACTATCACCAAACTGCCTGCAAAATTACAACATTTTTTTGATTTGTGCAACTGTTAGGTCATTTCTATAAATAGCGTTTACTAGTTTGATTCTCAATAAACAAAATAATGGCTGGCAAATGGGTCGCGAAATATTAGGTGTGTTAGTCTGTATGAAGTATTTATTTTACAACCAATAGCCAGCCATTACGATATGTTCTTGCTTCGTGTGCTTTGCAAAAATATTTCTGCAAAGTTACTACAATATTTTGAAAGTAGAAAGAGGATAGATAAATTGATAATATTACAAAAAGAAAATAGGATGATTTTCAGTGGTTTATATATGCATATTGCTAATATGATTAATAATGACCGCATTACGATAAAATCGCCAGTTCTAAACAACTATCGCTTCAATCTATGAGTCAGCCGTCTTCCCGCTATGAAAAGTCGTTGAACAAAGCGCAATAAATAACAAAAGCTGCAAGGGGAACCTGCAGCTTTTGTTATGTGGAAGGATTTCAAAGTCTTAGGAGAAACTCCTAATCACCCTTTCGGATAGTTTATTTAGTTATCACGCATTTTACTGTATAGCCATCCATCTCCAGTTCTGTACCGCTAGTTAGTCCATCTGCCAGGGTGAGGCTAGTCGCCAATACCTGCGAAGCGATATACTCGTTGCAGTTGGTAACGGCTGCGGCAATCTCCTCGCGGTTCTCCAGTTGCACGGCGATGCGGTCGGTGATCTCCAAACCAGAGGACTTGCGCAGGTTCTGGATACGGTTGATGAG
The DNA here is from genome assembly GCA_045579895.1 of Paludibacteraceae bacterium. Lineage (GTDB taxonomy): Bacteria > Bacteroidota > Bacteroidia > Bacteroidales > Paludibacteraceae > Colicola. The sequence goes on along the minus strand of JAZNMT010000031.1, from coordinate 2,737 downwards.
TTCGCGCGCGATACCTTCTTCGATGAGGGCTGGGGTGAGTTCTATGTCAAGAGCAATGGTGATAGTGCCATTGTTTGCCACGAGCCAGCCTGGCATATCCTCGGTGATGATGTCCACATCTTCTGCGACAAGTGCATAGTCGCAGAGGGTGAAGGTTCCAGAAGTTTCAAAGGTGGCAATGTCGTCTTGGCTCATTTGTGCAATGGCAGCAGCCAGTTGCTTCATCATACCGCCCACTTTCTTGCCCAGCACCTTGAAGTTTGGTTTGATTTTCTTCACTAGTTTGATTTCAGAATCCTCAGCACGCACGATAACCATCTCCTTGACGTTCACCTCGCTCTTAATGAGGTCTTGTACGCGGAGGAGTGCCTCAAGGGTCTCTTGGTCTGGCGCAGGGATAACGGCTTTTTGGAGTGGTTGGCGCACATTCTTTTCGGCACGCTTGCGCAGCGAGAGAATCATGGATGTAGCTTGTTGTGCGAGCGACATACTGCGCTCGAGATCGAGGTTGATGAGTGCCTCATCTGCTACAGGCCATTGGCTGAGGTGAACGGTTTCGCCTGTCAAGTCGCGGTAGAGGCGGTCGCCATAGAATGGGGCATTTAGTGCCATGAGTTGAGCCACCGTCTTGAGGCAGGTATAGAGGGTGTAGTATGCTGCTTGCTTGTCGGCATCCATCTCGCCACCCCAGAAACGCTTGCGGTTGAGGCGCACATACCAGTTGCTCAGGTCATCTTGCACGAAGTCCGAGATAGCGCGACCAGCCTTGGTTGGCTCGTATGCCTCGTATGCGGCAGTCACCTCCTTGATGAGGGAGTTGAGCTTGCTCAATACCCATTTATCAATCTCGGTGAGGCTATTGGCTATTGGCGATTGGCCATTGGCGATTGGCTCAGGGTTCCATCCATCCACGTTGGCGTAGAGGGCGAAGAAGCCATAGGTGTTGTAGAGGGTGCCGAAGAACTTACGGCGAATCTCATCCACACCTTCTGGGTCGAACTTCAGGTTCTCCCATGGGCTGGAGTTGGTGAGCATGTACCAGCGTACTGCGTCTGCTCCGTATTTGTCGAGTGCGCCGAATGGATCAACGGCGTTGCCAAGGCGTTTGGACATCTTGTTGCCGTTCTTATCGAGTACGAGTCCGTTGCTGATGACATTCTTATATGCTACGCTGCCCTCAATCATCGTATGGATAGCGTGGAGGGTGAAGAACCAACCGCGTGTCTGGTCCACACCTTCGGAGATGAAGTCGGCGGTGCGTGGTGCGTCTTGGTTCTCGAATGGGTAGTGGTTTTGTGCGTAAGGCATTGCACCTGAGTCAAACCATACGTCAATGAGGTCCAATTCGCGTTTCATTGGTTTGCCCGAAGGAGAGCATAGGATGATATTATCCACGTATGGACGGTGGAGGTCGATGATAGATGGGTCGTAGTTCTCTTTCGAGTAGTCGCCTACCACATGCTTTGGCCATGGGTTCTCGGTCATAAAGCCCGCAGCGATAGACTTGTCAATCTCCTGCATGAGTTCGGCAATAGAGCCGATGCAGAGTTCCTCTTGTCCATCTTCGGTGCGCCATATTGGCAGTGGTGTACCCCAGTAGCGTGAACGGGAGAGGTTCCAATCGTTGAGGTTCTCCAGCCACTTACCAAAGCGACCTGTACCTGTGGATTCGGGTTGCCAGTTGATAGTGTCGTTGAGTGCCATCATCTCCTCGCGCGCTTTGGTGGAACGGATAAACCACGAGTCGAGTGGGTAGTAGAGGACAGGCTTGTCTGTACGCCAGCAGTGTGGGTAGTTGTGGACGTGCTTCTCAATGCGGAACGCTTTGTTCTCGCCCTTGAGCCAAATGCAAATACTGATGTCCAGTGTCTCATCTTTGTCGGTGAGAGTAGGGTCGTAGGCGTTCTTCACAAAGCGACCTGCCCATGGCTGGTATGCCTCTACGTGTACTTGGTTCTTCACAAACTCCTCATCGAGGTCTTCGAGGTTGAAGAACTTACCTGTCATGTCCACCATTGGGCGTTGTTCGCCTTTCTTGGTGATGAACACCATGCCTGGTACGCCTGCTTTCTTTGCCACAAAGGCATCATCTGCACCAAAAGTAGGAGCGATATGTACAATACCTGTACCATCTTCGGTGGTTACATAGTCGCCGAGGATGATTCGGAATGCTCCCTCGCCAGGGTTTGCCCAAGGGATGAGTTGCTCGTATTGGATGCCTTCGAGGTCGGTACCTTTGCCGCGCCAGAGGACTTCGGGTGCTTCGCCGAGTTCTTTGGCATAGGCCGCGAGGCGTGCCTCAGCGAGGAGGTAGAGGGCTTCGATCTTGGTGTATGGGTTTTCGCCTTTCACGATGACGTAGTCAATCTTTGGTCCTACGCAAAGGGCAGTGTTGCTTGGAAGCGTCCAAGGGGTAGTTGTCCACGCGAGGGCGAAGAGAGGCAATTGGCTATTGGCTATTGGCGATTGGCTCTTAATAAGGAATTGTGCGGTGCAGGTGGTGTCTTTGACATCGCGGTAGCAGCCAGGTTGGTTGAGCTCGTGCGAGGATAGACCCGTACCTGCTGCGGGCGAGTAGGGTTGGATAGTGTAACCCTTGTAGAGATAGCCCTTCTTGTACAACTCTTTGAGCAGCCACCACAGTGTCTCGATAAACTTGTTATCGTAGGTGATATATGGATTATCGAGGTCCACCCAATAGCCCATTTGTTTGGTGAGGTTGGTCCATTCTTGGGTG
>JAZNMT010000030.1:0-56687 GCA_045579895.1 Paludibacteraceae bacterium | reverse complement strand
ATAAGGTACGCGCGATACCTCGTTAGCAAGACGGTCATAGGTCTCACCCATGAAACGCTTGATTGAATATACGGTACGAGTAGGGTTGGTGATTGCTTGACGCTTAGCAGGGTCGCCCACTTTGCGCTCGCCACCATCTACAAAACCAACCACAGATGGGGTAGTACGTTTACCCTCAGAGTTGGTGATAACTACAGGCTCATTGCCTTCCATAACTGCGACACAGGAGTTTGTTGTTCCTAAGTCAATTCCAATAATTTTTCCCATTGTATTTAATTTTTTTAGTTTATACTTATTCATTCCGCCTCTCGCGCTTAATAGCCTCAACACCTTTATGAGAGGAGCGTTTGCCATATCATAGACAAATGCTGTGCCAAAGTGTGTTTTATGAATTATACTGCCAAAACATCCTGCATTTTTGTCTATTGTCTGCCATTTTGTCAGTATATGTACAAAAAACAGGCAGTGCCAAATGACACTGCCTGAGATAGAATGAGTAATAGTTAATATCTTATTTGGTTAAGATGATGTGTTGCCAAGGTTTGAGTGTGAGGGTTTGAGTGGCTTCAATAGTCATTGTCTTGCCACAGATGCAGTTGTATTCGCCAGCATATTGATCAAGGGTCAGTGTAACGGTTTGTTCATCTGCTGACATGTTCATTACTGCTATAACAGTATTCTCATTATTGGATTTTGGACAAACGGCATGGCGAACGCAAGCAAATACATTGTCATTGTCAGCAACGATACGTACCATAGGTGCACCGATCTCGTTGCTCCACAATGCGAAGTTATCAGCACGCAACGCATTTAGGCGAGTGTACATCGCTTTTTGTGGTGCATTCTCTACGCGGTCAATCACGTCTTTTTCAAAGAACGCTAAACGATGGTGGTTACCACTTGGCTGACCAGTATAAATCAATGGCATACCAGGAACTACGTAGGTGAATGCTGCAAACAAGTCAGCTGCATCGCCCATGCGCTCGAACTCGGTACCGCTCCATGAGTTTTCATCGTGGTTAGAGGTGAAGTTCATACGAATAGCCTCATGACGGATAGTAGTATCGGTTTTAGCAAAGTAGTCCCACAAGTCATTTACGGTGTTCTTACCTTGTGCAACACCATTCATCAAGTGGTGGAGTGTCCAGCCATAGTACATATCAAATGCACTTTCAGTGAGGTCTTGTGCCTCTGCTTCATCCTCTGCCAAGGTAAACATGTCTGGGTGTTTAGCGCGAATCTCAGCCATGGCTTCGTTCCAGAAATCGGTTGGCACCTCACCTGCTACGTCGCAACGGAAACCATCAATACCGATAGTGTCCATCCACCAGTGCATCGCTTTTTTCATAGCAGCACGCATATCTTGGTTGTCGTAGTTGAGTTTAGAGATGTCGGTCCAGTCGTATTGTACCATCAAGTTGCCCAAACTGTCGCGGTAGTGCCAACCATCGTTCTTAGTCCACTCGCTATCTGGAGCAGTATGGTTAGCTACCCAGTCGAGGATAACCTTCAGACCTAACTCGTGAGCCTTTGCCAAGAAATGCTCGAAGTCAGCACGTGTACCAAACTCTGGGTTGAATTTGCAATAGTCGGTGATAGCATAGTAGCTACCCAATGTACCTTTACGCTCCAATACACCAATTTGTTGGATAGGCATAATCCAAATAATATCCACACCCATATCTTTCAACTCTGGCAATACTGTCTCAGCTGCTTTAAAAGTACCTTCCTCAGTGAGTTGACGGGTGTTAAGCTCATAGATAGTAGCATCGTATGCATAGCAAGGATGCTCCAATTGGCAGCAAGGCTGCTTTGCGCAGGATGCTAAACAGAGCAATCCTAACGTTGCAAAAAGAATTTTCTTCATTGTTGTTAATTATTCGTGGTTATTTTTATAATTTATAAAGTCGTTATTGTCCTTAATGTTATTATGATCTTTACAATGACCATACTTTGTCGCCGTTTATTGTAATGCTACTTTCGCCGTGGAGGTCAACGACTACGTCCACCACATCACCCATATAAATGCGTTGGAAATGCAATAGACTATCAGTAACTTTAACTGGAATATACTCGCCATAGAGTAATGCCATATTGTTGCGACGGAGTTGTGCCAATTGTTGTACTTTTTCGCGGAAGGACTGCTGTTCATCGTTGAGTCCTTTGAATTTCATCATATGACGATTATCAGGGTCGTTGGCACCTGCCTCGCCATATTCATCGCCTTGATAAACGCATGGAACGCCAGGGATGGTAAAGTTGATGAGTTCTAGCAACATAGCCATTTTGTAGGCATGTGCTTCTTTGGCTTTGTCGCCGTCTGCCGTTACGCCAATTTCGCGTGTCCAACCTGCAGCTTTGTCGTTCTCATCCCAACGGACTGCACCACCTGCCAACGAAATGAAACGGCATTTGTCGTGGTTACCAGAGATATTACCCATCGTATGGTGAGAACCATATGCGTTCAAAGATTCTAGGATCGTATTGTTCATGCGTTTGAGTGATTGTTCTGGTTTACCAAGAACATCAATAGCAGTGTGGTAGATATTGAAGTCAAATTGTGCATTGAGCATACCTGTCTTCACATATGAACCGATGAGCGTAGGATCTCCGTATGTCTCGCCAATCATCCATATATGGCGGTCGGGGTAACGTTGTTTCATTTTAGCACCTAACTCGCGCCAGTAGTTGAGCGGAATGTGTTTACATGCATCGTGACGGAAACCATCGAAAGCAAACTTCTCAAGCCATACGAGAGCAGAGTCGGTCATAGGGGAGCATACTTCAGGACGTTCTAGGTCAAGAGTAGGGATATGTACATCGAACCAGGTAGTAAGGCGAGCCTCATCCCACAACTCGAAGTTGCGTCTGCCATCAGGCAAGATACTGTCGGTATGCCAATCTGGATGCAACTGAAGGGTTGGAGAATTAATGTGCATGTGGTTGGCAACATAGTCTAAAATAACATTCATACCATGTGCATGAGCGGCCGCCAACATGTCGTGTAGCTCTTCTTCGGTAGTAAAACGCTTTTCTACCTCTGTAGTGTAGATGGGCCAATAGCCATGATATCCAGAGAATTTGGTGTAAGTCTTTGTCGTATCGTATTTATTACCGTTAGGGAAGGGATACATACCCCATGCATCCCATGGATTTTGTGTGATGGGTGATATCCAGATCGTAGTAATACCTAACTCATCGAAGAATCCTTCCTCAATTTTCTTTTGAATACCTTTGATGTCACCACCTTGATAATCTACAATGTCTAACACTTCTGGACTATTCATTTTCCAGTCGTTCTTTTTGTTGCCGTTGTAGAAACGGTCAATCATCAGCGAGTAGAGGATTTGTGCGTGGTCATCAAAACGTGTAAGTTCGGCCACGTCATTTACCACTTTGCCGTCTTGCATTGGTACCAAGAGGTCGTTCAGATGTTTGCCGTCACCGTATGCAAATATGCGGATGAAGGAACGCCCTTTACTTTCGCGCCATGCCTTTTCAATGGTAATGACTGCTTCTTCTTCATATTGGCCATAGGATACATACTTTTTAGCGCGTGTATCTTGCCAAAATATGCGAAACTGCAGGTGTTCATACTGGTTGAGTACACCCAAGGTGATGGTAGAATCGGTGAAAGACTTGGTTACTAAGCCCACTTCGTACTGTGATTGTGGCACGATAGGGATATCGTAATGCAAACCTTTGTTTGGCACATCTACTCCGAGGACGGATAGAGTATAATCACCATTGAGCGTAAAGCCTTCAGCTGTAACGTTGGATACTGTGTAGGATGGCTCGGTGGTAAAAACTACTTCGTCTTGAGCGGTAAGTGCAGGCAAGTAGTCGGTTAGTATTACAGGGGTGTTTTCGCCCACGAACACGATAGGCATAATAGGGTTTTGCGTATTCGCATTGGGTTCTAGTTGTGCATTTGGCACATGGTTGCCGCAGGATACTAGACAAATAACTGCTGCCAGGATAAAAAGAATGTGTTTCATATTATATATAATATTATTTTGTTATTGTTTCCAAAAAACGCGCAAAGTTACGAAAAAAAAAGGAAAATTGCAAGTAAAATGGAAAAAAACATATTGAAAGGTTGTAAATATCCCCAAAAAGCAGTACCTTTGTAGAAAATTTGATAAAAGATTTCCTGATAATGAATAAACAAATTCTCCGTTTAGCAATCCCGAGCATTTTGGCTAATATCACCATTCCGTTGGTGGGTTTGGTGGACACAGCTATCGTGGGACATATCTCGGATGCTCATGCCATTGGTGGTATTGCCATTGGTACGATGCTTTTTGATTTGCTGTATTGGAATTTTGGTTTCTTGCGTGTTGGTACGAGTGGCATGACTGCTCAGGCGTATGGCCGTAACGATCGTGAATCGTGTGCACGTTTGCTGACTCAGAGCGTTAGTATCGCTTTGATGGGTGCTGCGCTTATATGGCTAGTACAATGGCTTTTTGTGACGGCTGTGCTTGCGATAGTACCTTGCTCTGAAGAAGTCGCCTCCTTCGCGCGCGAATACTTTTTTATACGTGTATGGGCAGCACCTGCTACCCTCAGTCTGATGGCTTTAAAGGGATGGTTTATTGGTATGCAGGATACGGTGAGTCCGATGGCCACGGATATCTTAGTGAACGTAGTGAATATGATAGTGAGCTACATATTAGCTGTATATTCTCCAATGAGGGCTTTAGGTGTTGCGTTGGGTACTGTGATAGCGCAGTTCTCTGGACTATTATTGGCAGTAGTATTGGTACTTTGGAAATATAAGAACGTATGGAAGGGATTGTCGATTGGGCGATTAGTAAAGGATAGAAAAGGGATACGCAATCTAATCAGTTTAAATGCTAATTTGTTTGTGCGTTCGCTATGCTTTATGATTGTGTATGTGGGCTTTACATCTTTGTCTTCTATGTATGGCGATACCGATTTGGCGGTATGTAGCATACTCATGAAGCTCTTTATGCTATTTTCCTATTTCGTGGATGGCTTTGCGTATGCAGGCGAAGCCCTCGTTGGCAAATATATTGGCGAAGCCAAATCCCAACCCATCACCAATAGCCCGCAGGGCGTCCAATATCCAATAGGCGGAACGCCGTCCAATAGCCCCCAAAGGGCGTCCAATATTGCTTCCCTTGTTCGCCTTCTTTTTCTGTGGTCATTGGGGGTAGGAGTTGTATTTACAGTAGTTTTTGCGTTGTTGTCTGGGCCAATGTATCGCATGATGACCAGCGATGTTGTGGTGTTAGAGCGTTTGACAGATTTCACGGCTTGGCTCATTGCTATGCCTATTGTTAGTACGTTGGCGTTTATGTGGGATGGTGTTTATACGGGTGCCACGGCAGGCAAGCAGATACGTAATGGTATGATTTTGGCTGCAATAGGTTTCGTGTTGGGGTATGTAGCAACGGCTCATTGGTGGGGAGTGCATGCGTTGTTTGTGGGCTATTTCCTCCACCTCGCTGCCCGCGTTATCTACCTCACTGCTACATGGAAACAAGTTGTAGAATAGTGATAATATATTTCTGTGTCGCGGCAGAGAGTTGATTGTCGCGAAACGTTGTTAATGTTGTCTTTCTAATAATATTTTTATGCTCAAGAAACTCGAAAATAGAAAATGGCGTGTGCTCAAGAGTACCCCTTTGTTGAATCTTGGTCCCTGGTTGAACGTGCGCCAGGAAGTGGTAGAATTGCCCACTGGCACGCAGATTCCTGCATGGTTCATTTTGGATTTCCCTAATTGGATTAATGTGATTGCTATCACTAAGGATGGTGATTTTGTGATGATTGACCAGTACCGCCATGCGTTGGGTGAGACGCATTATGAATTGGTGGCAGGTGTGGTGGATGAGGGCGAGACGCCTTTGCAGGCTGCTATACGCGAACTGAGCGAGGAGACGGGCTACGAAGGTGGCGAGTGGCAGGCGTTTATGGAACTCTCGCCTAATCCTACCAATCATACGAATAAGAGTTTTACTTTCCTTGCTACTGGGGTAGAGAAGGTGCGCGAACCGCATCAAGAACCCTCGGAGGACATCCATGTGCATGTCCTTACCCGCGATGAGGTAAAGGAGTTGCTTACTTCGGGCGAGATTATCCAAGCCCTGCATGCTGCACCGCTGTGGAAATACTTTGCCTCTCTATAAATACTTCGCCTCTTTGTAAATACTTTGCCTCTTTGTAAGTTGCAAGTATGCACGATTTTCCCCGTCCGCACCACACAATAACCATACAATAACCACACAATAACCACACAATTCCTTACCTAAATACTACCTAAATGTTGCAGAAAATTATCCCTAATTAAAACAAAATTCCGTGGCGATGATGACAACTGCCGTGTTGGTAAACTATTTGTCATTTGTGTTTTCGAGCATAAATGGCAATTTTTATATGTACTATTCTTGCGCAATTCAAAAAAATGTATTACCTTTGCAGCGCGAAACCTTACGAAGGGAGGTCTGCGCATCGGCGGAGGGTTTTGCAGACATATTAAAAAGGCGTTTATTAGCGCTTTGTTCTGACCTTTAGAAATGTCGCAAGTTTCAGGAATTTCAGGATTTAGCAACGATAGATGCCCTACGGGATATAGGATATCCCTCTTGTGCTTATTCGGTACGTCTTTTCGTATATGTTATGTGTATGCGCACACGCGTACCTTAACCATGTGGCACGAGAGTATTTTATATTCGGCGTGGGCTTCGCGTTGTCGGTTCTAAATTCCAAGGCAATGCGACAGCCTCTAAAGGTGGAACTGGCAAAAGTAAGGTTCCACGCTTTTGTTAGAATAATCGGACATTTGGAACCAATGTCCCTAAATACAAATACTTATGAAAAATTTAGCTTACTTTAGCAAAATCTTTTTTGCTTTAACTCTTGCTTTTGGGATAAACATTTTCTCGTATGCTTACGATTTCAAAGTTGGAGATTTGTGCTATGCCGTTCTTAATTATGAAGAAGTAGCGGTAGTTGGAGAAAATTATGCACCAGCATACTACTATCTTCCTGCCTCTCTGGAAATTCCAAGTAAAGTTGTTTATTCGGGCAATACATATACTGTAACAGAGATAGGAAATTATGCATTTCAAGCATGCGAGATGTTGGAGTCTGTTACTATCCCTAATACAGTTAAAAAGGTAGGGATTTATGCCTTTGCAGCTTGTACCAAACTATTAAATATTTCTTTCCCAGAAAGTTTGGAAGATGTTATGGGAGGAGCGCTATACGAGTGTGCATGGTATGATAATCAGCCAGACGGATTGATTTATGTTGGTAATTTGTTATATCGTTACAAAGGGGTTGCTCCTGCGGAAACTATCGAAGTTCGAGAAGGTACGAAAGCCATTTTGGATTTTGCTTTCACTCAGCAACCCAATATCCAATCTGTTGTATTACCAAACAGCGTAACTTCTGTGCATGTGCGAGCATTTGCTGATTGTCCTAATCTGGAAACTGTTGTCTTGCCAAATTCGTTATCTGTAATAGAAGAGGAGACTTTTTCAAATTGTCCGAAATTAAGCAGCATCGACTTACCACAAGATGTATCGATTATAGGCGCAAATGCATTTCGAGCATGCAGCAGTTTGTCGCACGTTGAATGGCCTCAACAATTGACTAACATTGGAGCGAATGCGTTCTATGAGTGTACTCAACTTGATAATGTAGATGCAATACCCGCATCCATTCAGAAGATAGGTGCAAATGCTTTCTATAATACAGCGTGGGAGCAACGTCAACCTGCTGGATATATCTACATTCATAATGTGTTCTATGCCTACACGGGTGAATTAACGGGAAATTTACATATAAATATCAAACCAGGTACGACCTATATCTCTGGTGGTGCTGTATCGCGTTGTATAGTTGTAAATGGGCGTTATAGTGAAAATATTGTTAGAAAACTTACTATTCCTACTACTGTTAAAGAAATTGAGGATAAAACCTTTGCAAGTTGTAATAAACTTGATACGATAATTTGCGCTGCAAGTACAGTACCTATTATTGGAGAAAATACTTTTAGTACAAAGACCTACGAGAACTCCAAATTATTTGTATTTGACTATTTATTAGAGTACTATCAGTATGGTGATTTTTGGAGGAATTTTGTGAATATTCAGCCTATCACGGATTACTCTTCGTTTAATCCAAAAACATTTATGAGCGATGGTTTTTATTATAATATCATCAATGATACGATAGCGCCTTTTGAAGTCGAAATTACATACACATGGGGAGCAGGATCATCGTTTAATACTAAAAATTATACAGAGCTCACTACTTTACATGTTCCTTCGATAGTGGAATATCAAGGTGTAGTATATAATGTAACACGTATTGGAAAGCAAGCTTTTTATGGCGCACAAAAATTGCAACATGTGACAATGAGCGAAAGCATCAAAACGATTGATAGCTTTGCTTTTATGAATTGCCCACAATTGACGGAAGTGCAAATTGGTGAGAGTGTGGACTCTATCTTATTAGATGCATTTGGCTTTTGCAAATTACAGCAATTAACTATTCCAAAGAATGTTAAGTATATTGCACCTCTCATTGTGCGTAATAATCCAATAACCTCCATTAATGTACATCCAGAAAATACAAATTATACTTCGATTGATGGGGTGTTGTTCAACAAAAAAGAGAATGTACTCCATACGTTCCCTGCAGCGTACGCTACAGAATATACAATACCAGAATCAGTTGATACGATAGGAAGCTGTGCGTTTGCTGGCACAGCAATAAAGTCTGTAGTATTTCCCAAAAATATAGTATATATAGCAAATGAGGCATTTAGTGGTACAAAATTAACAGAACTGGTTTTGCCAGCTTCGTTACAGTCAATAGGAATGTATGCCTTTGATATGTGTACTAACCTTACAAAAGTAACATGTTATGCTACCATTCCTCCTATTATGAGTGATGGAGAGTCAGAATACAAATATCATGTGTTTTTGCGAGTATCAGTCTCTGATATTCCTCTCTATGTTCCAACGGGGTCTATAGATGCATACGAAGAGGCGAACCAGTGGAAAGAATTTGGTCAAATCTTGCCTATTGAAGGTACTAATGTTGAGTATGTACAACAGCCACAGTTAGAACAAGTACAGAAACTCCTCCGCGACGGTCAAATCCTCATTCTCCGCGATGGAAAGACCTACAATGTCATGGGACAGGAGTTATAGTTCAGTGAACGAGCTTAAATAGCGTTGCTATTTATAAATGAAGAGGGTGGGGCAATTGCCTCACCCTCTTGTATGCAATTAGGGTCAATGACCAATTGTGTTTGAGTGCGCGTTAGGGTATAAGCACGTTTATTGTTGTTGCATAACGCGCGCAATCTTCTGGAGTTCTTCTTCTGTGAAGGCGATATTATCAATAGCGTGCAGGTTGTCATCCAACTGTGCGACACTGCTAGCACCAACAAGCACACTCGTTACATCTTTACTCAGCAACCACGCTACTGCCATCTGTGCCAACGTCTGTCCACGCTCTGCTGCTATTGCACCCAACTGTTGAGCACGGGCAACTGCCTCCGCAGTTACTTGCTCGGGATGCAAGAAGACATTCTTGCTGGCACGACTGCCCGCAGGAATACCATTCAAATAGCGGTTGGTGAGCAACCCCTGCGCCAATGGCGAAAAGCAAATAAAACCAGAACCATTGGCATTGGCTACAGGCAGATTCTCCTCTAAGGTCTGAGGAAAAGCAATGCTGGCTTTGTATTGGCTAATCACACATGGGACATGAGCAGCCGACAGATAATCGTAGCACTCCTTCTGTTTGTCAGCAGGATAATTGCTAATGCCTGCATACAACGCTTTGCCTGCTCGTACAATGTCCACAAGCGCTTGCATTGTTTCTTCGATGGGTGTTTGTGGGTCATAACGATGCGAATAGAATATATCAAAATACTCCAATCCTGTTCGCTTCAAACTCTGGTCGCAAGATGCAATCATATACTTGCGCGAGCCACCATTACCATAAGGTCCATCCCATCCCCAATAGCCTGCCTTGGAGGAAACAATCATCTCATCGCGATGCGCCAACAAATCTTCGCACAGCACACGACCGAAAGTCATCTCCGCAGTACCCGGAGCAGGACCATAGTTGTTGGCAATATCAAAATGCGTTACACCTTTATCCCAAGCGTGAAGCAACATAGCGCGAGCCACATCAAAGGGGTCTTCACTGCCGAAGTTATGCCACAGTCCCAATGATACCAATGGTAACTGAAGTCCACTCTTACCAGAAAAACGATATTCCATAACACTAAATATTAGGTAAAAAGGAGGCAAGCCTCCTTTTTACTACAATGATTTTATTTGTTCAGTTTCACTATAATGCTTGACAATGGCTCTACCACAATATCCTTTTGGTTCAAATCGTAGGTCTTGCCTGTGATAATATCCTGACCAACAGCGTTGTACTTGCCAAGGATCTCAGCGTAGTTGGCTGTTGGAATGGTGCGGTTGTCTTCGCTAGCATTGACAAATACGAACACAGCCTCGTTGTCGTTGTAGCGGAAGAAACTATATGTGTTGTCACGACTCATAAAGTGCATGGTCTTGCCAGTATGAATCACCTCTTCGCCCTTGCGCCATTGGAAGAGACGGCTTTGATAGTCGAACATATCTTGCATTTCAGCAGTTACTTCTTCGCCAAGTGGCAATGGCATACGCAGGGTAGAGTGACCCAATTTGCGGTCAGCAGACTTCATCGCATACTCATCGCCATAGAACACTTGTGGAATACCACGCATAGTTGCCAACAGAGTATATGCCAGTTTCACACGGCGTGGGTCTTGATCCTTCACCACATCAGCGATACGATCCATATCGTGGTTGCCAAGCATGATGAGAATATCATTCACGTCAGCGTACATATAATCCATAGTTAATACGTCATACACGCGTGTGAGCCCACCGCCCCAACCTTGTCCATCGTTTTCAAGTGCTTGACGGATAGCCTCTTCCAATGGGAAGTCCATCACACTTGGCAAGTGGCTGTCAAAGCCATTGTGATTCTTCACACCCGATTGCCAATATGCTACAGCAGGGGTAGGACGTGTCCAGCACTCGCCTACGATATTCAAATTAGGATACTCATCCATAATAGCTTTCACCCATTCACTACCAGGAATCATTTCAATATATGGATAGGTGTCCACGCGCAAACCATCGAGATTGGCGTATTCAATCCACCAGATGGCCCATTGCTTGAAGTATTGCAGCAGGTCTGGGTTCTCGAGGTTCATATCGGGCATTGGACGATCGAACCAACCGCGGTTGGAGAGCAGGCGGTCGTACTCCGATGCATTGATGTCGTAGTTAGCGGAGAAGACGTTGTGAGTGTTGGTGAATAGGTCAAACTGGTTAATCCAATCTTGGTATGGCAGGTCTTTCATCCACCAATGCGTACCACCGCAGTGGTTAGGCACCATATCCATGATGAACTTAATGCCTTTCTCGTGGGCTTTCTCCACCATTTGGCGATAGAGTTCGTTGCTCCCGTAGCGAGGATCGATATGATAATAGTCGGAGCATGCGTAGCCGTGGTATGACCATGCTGCCTCGTTATCCTCAAGGAGTGGGGTAGGCCAGATAGCGCTTGCACCCAATGCTGCAATATGGTCAAGCGAATTGATAATACCCTGAATATCACCACCAAAGCGACCGTGTACGTTGTCCTTGGCACATGCTTCAGCCATGCCCTCAATGGTGTTGTTGCTTGGGTCGCCATCCACAAAGCGGTCGGACATGATGAGGTAAATCATATCGCTGGAGTTGAATCCTTGGCGTTCGCGGCTACCTTCGCGGCGGGTGTGGATGGTGTAATCCACCTTAGAGGTGTGTTTGCCTTTCTTAAGAGTGATACGATATGTACCTGCTTGATTGACAGCCAAATCCACGAAGAGGTAGTTTGGACTCTCAGCGTTGTGTTGGCTTTTGACTTGCAGACCTGTGCACTCGCCTTTGACAACGCGACCGTTGTTGAGATTTTGGATAGTTACCTGCGCATCAGCGAGGTCTTCGCCGTGAAGCATGAGCGTGAGTGGGCAGTTCATCTCTGTCCACCAGCAGAGTGGTTCTGCGCGGTCAATACGTGGTTTAGCTTGCAAAGAAAAAGCACTCAATAGTGCTATAAAAAGGAAAAGAGTTTTGTTATTCATTGTCTTAGTATGTTTTAGCCTTAAGGACTCTAAGGTCATGCTGGACCTTAAGGGCATTAAGGTCGTTATTTTCAAACGAATAGTGTATCTATAAGCCGGGTTCTGTACCAAATTCTTAATTCAAAATTGACTTTGGCGTCTATCATTAATCTTGAGTCGCGTATTGCTACGTGCTTCTGTTGCTTCCTACCCTCCAGCTTGCGCGAGCAGCGCTCAGACACTGGTTTACTTGGAATTGCAGCCCACAGTATGCTCGTATCACTTCCTCGATTGCTCGATTGTTCGTCACTTTTGCAGGGACCAAACATTGCTGCCTGACGGCCATTAACCGCTGTGGTGCTCTATGCTGCCCGGACTTTCCTCGTGATAGGGGATTAAAACAGGTGTTTTTCTTCCATTATCCCGCGATAGACCGATACACTATGAGCGGCATACGGGAATCGAACCCGCCTCCTCGGCTTGGGAAGCCGATGCACTACCGATGTGCTAATGCCGCAAATTCGCTGCAAAGGTACGGAAAATTTTGCAAATGTGCAAGAAAATAGTAAAAAATATACCTAATTTTTCTTCTTTCTATCTTCGGGATAACTTCTAGGATTCTCGTGCGCGCGTGAGCGCGGTTATGTGTAAGGTGTGGTAAGAATGGTATAGAGGGGCTAAATTTGCGATTTAAGGGCATGATGGTGAAAAATCGGGGGTAGAGCCAAAAAATAAGAAAAATGCAAAAAAACGCCTGAAAATTTGCATATATGAAAAAAAAGCAGTAATTTTGCAGCGTGGAAGAGTAGGGAGTGATGTTTAGAGAACGGAGCGTAGCGTATGGTGTTTAGGGTTTGGAGATTAGGGGTTAGTGTTTAGAGAATTATTAAAAAATATATAATAGATGATTGACAACGACAGAATTATTCCTGTGAAGATTGACGAGGAGATGCGAACCTCGTACATCGATTATTCGATGAGCGTAATTGTAGCTCGTGCTTTGCCCGATGTGCGCGATGGCTTTAAGCCAGTGCACCGCCGTGTGCTATTTGGAATGCACGAGTTGGGTAATACAAGTGATAAGCCAACGAAGAAATCAGCTCGTATCGTGGGTGAGGTGATGGGTAAGTACCACCCTCACGGCGATAGCAGTATCTATGGTACATTGGTGCGTATGGCACAGCCATGGAATATGCGTAATGTCTTGGTGGATGGACAAGGTAACTTTGGTTCGGTTGACGGCGATGGCGCAGCTGCCATGCGTTATACCGAGGCACGTCTATCGAAACTGGCAGAAGAGATGTTGCGCGACATTGATAAGGATACAGTGGACATGCAACCAAACTTCGATGACTCGCTTCGCGAGCCAGTAGTGCTGCCATGTCGCTTCCCTAATTTGCTAGTAAATGGTGCTAGTGGTATTGCTGTGGGTATGGCTACGAACATGCCAACACATAACTTGGGTGAAGTGATTGACGGTTGTGTGGCATATGTGAAGAACGCCATAGAACGTGTGGATAATCCAGCAGTAGAACCTATCACTGTGGCTAATCTGATGGAATATATTAAGGCTCCTGACTTTCCAACAGGTGGTACAATCTATGGCTACCAAGGCGTGCGCGATGCGTATGAGACAGGTCGTGGACGTATTATTATTCGTTCAAAAGCTGAGATTGAGACCGAAGATAATGGTCGTGAACGTATTGTAATTGGCGAACTGCCATATGGCGTGGTTAAGTCTGACCTCGTGAAGAACATTGCTGACCTCGTAAATGATAAGAAGATTGAGGGTATTTCTGGTATCAGCGATCAGTCAAAGAGTGATGTCCGTATCATTATTGAGATTAAACGTGATGCTAATGCGCAAGTCGTGTTGAATAAACTCTATAAGTTTACAGCCTTGCAGTCAAGTTTTTCGGTGAATAGTATTGCATTGGTGAAAGGCCGTCCTCAGTTGCTGAACTTGCACGACATGGTGGCAAACTTCATTGAACACCGCATGGAGGTAGTAGTACGTCGTACAAAATACGAACTTCGTAAAGCCGAAGAGCGTGCGCATATATTGGAAGGATTGATTATCGCAGTAGATAACATTGACGAGGTAGTGAAGATTATTCGTGCGAGCCGTACGCCAGCTGATGCACAAGCTAATTTGGAGACACGCTTCGACCTCGATAGTCTGCAATCAAAAGCTATCGTAGATATGCGTCTATCGCAACTCACGGGTTTGAGAATTGAAGAATTGAGAGAAGAGTATGAGAAGATGCAACAACTCATCCAGCACCTTAACGCATTGCTCGCTAGCGAGGTGATGCGCTACGGAGTGATAGAAAAAGAGTTGCTAGAGATAAAGGAGAAATATGCTGATGAGCGTCGTACACGTATCATTAAGATGGCTACTGAGTTTAACCCTGAGGATATGTATGCCGATGATGATATGGTGATTACCATTTCGCACTTAGGCTATATTAAGCGTACTCCATTGGCTGATTTCCGTCAGCAAGGCCGTGGAGGTGTAGGTGCTAAAGCTAGTGCTGCACGTGATGAGGACTTTATCGAATACGTGCATCAAGCTAATATGCATTCTACCATGATGTTCTTTACTGAACAAGGACGATTGTATTGGATTAAAGTATATGAGATTCCAGAGGGCAATCGCCAGTCGAAAGGTCGTGCACTACAGAATATGATTAATATTCAAAAGGGGGACAAAGTCTGTGCATTTATTCATGTGAAGAATTTGAGCGATCAAGAATACGTGCAAAATCACTATTTGATCTTTGCAACTAAGAATGGTTTGATGAAGAAGACTACGCTCGAGTCCTATAGTCGTCCACGTGCTAATGGTATTATTGCGTTAGGTCTGCGTGAAGATGATCGCCTTATCCGCGTGACACTCACCGATGGCAATAGCCAGATGTTGGTGGCATCATACAATGGTAAAGTGGTTCGTTTCCCAGAAGACACCGTTCGCCCAATGGGGCGTACAGCTACTGGTGTACGTGCAATCAAATTGGATGAGGATGGTCAAGATCGCGTGATTGGTATGATTTGTGTAGAGGAGGGTAGTAAGGAGTCTGTTCTCGTAATATCGGAAAAAGGATTTGGTAAAC
Organism: Paludibacteraceae bacterium; assembly: GCA_045579895.1. GTDB lineage: Bacteria > Bacteroidota > Bacteroidia > Bacteroidales > Paludibacteraceae > Colicola. The sequence continues at coordinate 41,414 of JAZNMT010000030.1, read as the reverse complement.
GTACCGACCTGGATGATGAGAATGGCGAGCCAATCTACCGTATCACCAACCGTGGTGGTAAGGGCGTTAAGACTATGAACCTCACCGATAAGACGGGTAATCTGATTGGATTAGAGGCTGTGACTGACGAACAAGACCTGATGCTGATTACCAAATCGGGAACAGCTATTCGTATGGCTATGGATACCATACGCGTGATGGGACGTGCTACTCAAGGCGTGAAACTGATTGAGTTGCAAAAACGCAACGATACACTAATGTTCGGTTGCACAGTTCCTAAAGAGGAGCAGGAGGATGTAACAGAATCTGCCGAAGTAACTACAGAAGAAATAACCACCACAGAAGAGTAATGGTTAAATAGCTAAATTGTAAATAAAATTGTAAATTGTAAATAATTATGAAGAAATCAATTTTTCTTGCAGCTCTCGTACTAGCTAGTGCAGGCTGCTTCGCACAAAAGAACATGGTGAGCCAAGCTCGTAATCTAGCTGATGCTGAGAATCCAGATTACGCTGGTGCACGCGCTGCTATTGAGGCGGCATTGCAAAACGATGAGACCAAAGATCAAGCAAACACTTGGTATATTGCTGGTTTCATTGGTTATAAGGAGTTTGATAATGGCAACCTCAAACGTCAATTGGGACAAAGTATCGACATACCTAGTTGGGGTAATGCTGTGTATGAATCATTGAAGTATTGGACTACAGCATACGAAATGGCTCTGGTTCCTACATACGACAAGAAGGGAAAAGCAAAATATGATACCCGTACTCCAAAGAATATTCTGCCAAAGGTAGTAGAGTACTTCCAATTCCAACCGCTGATTGCTGCTGGTTTTACTGCTTACGAGAATAATGACCCTTCGAAGGCGTATGATATGTTTATCGCACACTGCAATATCCCTGAGATGAAGATGATGCAAGATAATCCAGAGCAATTGGGTATGTTGCTCCGTGACTCTAGCTTCTATACATGTCTATACTATGCAGGTCGTTTTGCATACGAGGCTAAGCGTTATGATGAGGCTATTGCTACATTGAACCGTATGAATGGCGAACATGCGGTTGCTAATGCTCTGCGTAAAGAAGTAATCTTCGCAAATGAATATATTTATCAAATCTATATTGAGCAAAAAGATACTGCTAACGCAGTAGAGTTCATTAAGGGTTGTATTGATAAGTTCCCTGAAGAGCCATGGTTTATGCAAAACTTGATTAACTTGTACATCAATTCTGGCCAAGAGGACAAAGCTATTGAGTATCTTGACATTGCTATTGAACGTGAGCCTAACGTAGGTCAATATTACAACTCTAAGGGATCTATCTTAGCTCGTATCGGTCGTTTCGAGGAGTCATTCAAAGCATTTGAGCAAGCTATTGCTATTGAGCCAAACAATGCTTTGTTCTTGGAGACACTAGGTTTTGCATACGTAGATTTGGGCAATAAACTCAACGATGATGCTGCTTATTACGATGCTAAAGAGTACGCAAAAGCAAAAGTAGAGATTGACAAAGCATTCAGTAATGCTCTTCCTTATTTTGAGAAAGCATACGAATTGGAGCCTGATAACTATGACTACAAACGTTCGCTTCGCTCACTCTACTATCGTCTTGGTATGAACGATAAGTACGAAGCACTCGCTGACTAATGGGACGAATACTTGCGATAGATTTTGGTCGCAAACGCACTGGATTAGCCGTTACGGATATGCTCCGCATAACGGCTAATCCGCTTATTACTATCCCTACACATACACTGGAATCGTGGCTGAAAGACTATTTTGCCAAAGAACAAGTCGATGAAGTAGTGATTGGGCATCCCTACCAGATGAATGGAGAGGACTCAGAATCTATGCAGTATATTCAACCATTCATCAACCGCTTTCGCAAAGTATTCCCAAATATGCCTTTGAAGGAATATGATGAGCGCTTCACCTCCGTCATAGCACACCAAGCTATGATAGCAGGTGGCATGAAGAAGAGCCAACGCCAAGACAAATCGGTAGTAGACAAACTGGCTGCTTGTATTATCTTGGAGGGATATATGGATAGTATACGTTAGCTATCAATCACGCACAATAATCGCACTATTATCGCATTATTCCTTGCCCATAGGTTAGAAATAGTAAACTGTAAATTGTAAACAAAATGATTTTACCAATATATTTATACGGTCAACCTGTGTTGCGCAAGCCCACAGAAGATATTACCCCTGAAACGCTTGACCTTAAGCAACTACTCACCGATATGTGGGAGACGCTTGAAGTGGCAGAGGGTTGTGGTTTGGCTGCGCCTCAGATTGGCAAATCCATCCGCCTTTTTATTGTAGATGGTACCGAACTAGCCGAGGATTATCCTGAGTGTCAAGATTTTAAGAAGGTATTCATCAATCCTGAGATTATTGAGGAGAGTGAGGATACTGTGACCTTTTCGGAGGGTTGTCTTTCATTGCCTGGTATTTCAGAGAATGTTATTCGTCCGGCGAGTATTACTATTCGTTACATGGATGAAAACTTTACTGAGCATACAGAAACGTATGAGGGCTTTGCAGCGCGCATTATCCAGCACGAGTATGACCACCTAGAGGCGCATGTCTTTACCGATCGTATCTCGCCTATTCGCAAACAGTTTGTTCGTACCAAACTCACCAATATCGCCAAAGGCAAGGTTGCCGCTCGCTACCGCACCAAACGTTAATATTTAGGGTGTAAGGTGTAAAGGCTGGGCGGCGTGTCGTATATTATAGCCTTTAGTCTCCAACCTATTAGAAATGAGTATACTTACAATAATATTACTTGCTATAGGCTTAGCGATGGACTGCTTTGCTGTTTCGGTGTGCAAGGGACTAACATCGCCTCATGGCTATGTGCCTCGCTATATCAAACCAATGCTTATGGCGCTGTTGTTTGGTGTGTTCCATGCTGGTATGCCATTGATTGGCTATTTCGCAGGCAGTCTCTTTGCTTCTTTCTTTGAGCGCTTCGCTCCATGGATAGCCCTGCTGTTACTAGGTTTTATTGGAGGTAAGATGATATACGATTCACTTCATGATGCTGATGATGAGTCCCATCTAGCCGATTTCTCTTTTTGGGGCTTGTTGTCGTTAGCATTTGCTACCTCTATGGACACGTTGGCTACGGGAGTTATTTTTATTCCTCACCCAGAGGTGTTGTGGGTAGCAGTTGGTGTAATTGCGCTAACGTGTTTTATCTTTTCGATGACGGGTTTTGTGATAGGTCATTTGGTCGGTTCACGATTACGGATGAATGTTACCATCCTCGGTGGAGTTATACTTATTTTGATTGGTGTAAAGATTTTCCTAGAAGGGATTCTATTACCCTAGAAGGGATTCTATGAGCCGAGGAGGAATTCTATGACATATTAACATGGCATTATAAGTTCTAACTTATATGTTCTTTATGCAAAAATCGCCTTGATGGCGAGGTATATTTGCGGTTATAATGCGCGAACAGCCATATCAAAATGTATTTTTTTTGCACATGTGCATTTTATTTTGTACCTTTGTACGCTGATAACGTTTAAGGTTTAACGGTTTAAGGTTTAGTGTTTAAGGTTTAAGGATTAAAGATGTTTTTGATTCAGAATACATTGGTTAGTTTGGATGTCTTGGAAAAAGACTTCTGTTGCGATTTGGATAAATGTCGTGGTTGCTGCTGTATCGAAGGCGATGCAGGCGCTCCTCTCACCGATGAAGAGGAAGAGAAAATACGCGAGATACTGCCTACTATCCTGCCCGACATGACCAAAGAGGCACGTACCGTAGTGGAAACGCAAGGATTATCGTATCTTGACCCTTCGGGCGAAAAAGTGACCTCTATCGTCAACGACAAAGACTGTGTCTTTGCCCGTACCGACCACAATGGCTGGTGCTACTGTCTAATAGAAAAGGCATACAACGCAGGCAAGATTGATTTTAAGAAACCAATCTCATGCCATCTATATCCCATACGATTGAATCAAGTAGGGGATATGATTGGCGTGGAGTACCACCGCTGGGATATATGCCACTGCGCACGTCAACTAGGCAAGAAACTTCATCTGCCTATCTATCAATTTCTGAAGGAACCACTTATCCGCCGTTTCGGACAAGAGTGGTATGATGAACTCTGCCTCGTGGCAACTGAATGGAAGAAGCAGGTGAGAGGTTAAAGGTTAGAGGTTAAAGGCTAAAGGTTAGAGGCATGGATATGAAGGCCGAGATTATAACAATAGGCGATGAATTGCTGATAGGACAAGTGGTGGATACCAATTCGGCATGGATGGCACAACGACTCAATGAGGCGGGAATCGAATTGTATCAGATTACCTCTGTACACGATGACCGAGAACATATACTAAATGCCTTGGATGAGGCATTTTCGCGTGCTGATATTGTGCTGACTACAGGCGGTTTAGGTCCTACCAAAGATGATATTAGTAAACATGTGCTCTGCGAATATTTTGGCACTACATTAGTGGAAGATCTTCGCGTGCGCGAGCACATACGCGGATTATATAAGGAGCGCCCAGATGTGCTCAATCGCCTTACTGCTACCCAATGGCTGGTACCCGAATCCGCTACTATTCTACCCAATAGAGTAGGTAGCGCACCGATTATGGTGTTTGAGAATGAGGTTAAAGGCGAAAGGTTGAAGGTTAAAGGCGAGGGACAAAATTCAAAAATCTTAATTGCCATGCCAGGTGTGCCGTATGAGATGAAGATTGCCATGACGGAACAAGTGCTTCCTTTTTTAGAGTTTAGAGGACGCTCGCTAAGCGAGCTACAGGACGGCAGCAGAGCTGCCTACAGGCTAAAGGCTAGAGGCGAGAGGCGAGAGGCTAGAGGCGAGATTATTCATCGCACAATGATGTTATATGGGATAGCGGAATCCACGTTGGCATTGAAGATTGAGGATTGGGAAAATGCGTTGCCACAATCAATGCACTTGGCATACTTGCCCAAGGACGGATTGATTCGTCTGCGACTGAGTAGCTATGGCGAGGCTTCACGTGCAGAAATGGAGAATCAAATCGCAATGCTTCTGCCACTGATTTCTGACTATTTGATAGCCACAGAAGATTTGCCATTGGAAGGTATATTAGGCAATATACTCAAAGAGCATCATAAAACTATAGCTACTGCAGAGAGTTGCACAGGTGGACGTTTGGCCGCATCGCTTAATGCACAGTCTGGCTCTTCGGCATACTACATGGGGTCGGTGATAGCATATGCTAATGAGGTTAAGGAACAAATACTAGGTGTAACACATGAAACATTAGAACGCTATGGTGCAGTCAGCGAACAGACCGTGCGCGAAATGGCAGAGGGTGTTCGCCGTATGCTCCATACAGATTATGCCATTGCCACATCTGGAATAGCAGGCCCCACAGGCGGCACGAAGGATAAGCCAGTTGGTACCGTTTGGATAGCATGGGCTACACCAGAAGGTACAACTGCTACATGCTATCACTTTGGCATCGTACGTGAACGCGAACAAATAACACAACGCGCAGTTACTGCAGCTCTAGTAGAAATGATTCGGATGATAATTGATATATTTAATAGTTCATTAAAATAGCATAAAAATGAGTTTTAATTTGCTAATGTCCTAAAAAAGCAGTACCTTTGCAACCTATTTCAATCAAAATTAAAATATGATAAGTTATTTACTACTTTATTTATTTATAGCTCTTGGCGTATCATTCGTTTGTTCATTGTTGGAGTCCACATTGATGTCCACTACTTTGTCATATATTACGCTTCGTGAAGAGGAAGGATACAAACCCGCTACGTTGATGAAAAAATACAAGACTGAGACGGAGCGTCCATTGGCGGCTATATTGTCGCTCAATACGATAGCCAATACCGTAGGTGCCAGTGGAGTAGGTATGCAGGCTACACTACTCTTTGGCGAAGCTTGGTTTGGTGTATGTAGTGCCATTATGACCATTTTGATATTGGTATTCTCTGAGATATTTCCCAAGACTATTGGTACTACCTACTGGAAACGCTTAATGGGATTGGCTGCGCATACGATTCGTGTGTTGATATTTATCATGTGGCCAATTGTCAAACTAATAGAGTTGATTTCACGTCTATTCCCTGAGCCAGATGAGGCTGCTGTGAGTCGTGAAGAGGTGATTGCTATGGCTAATGTGGGCGAAGAAGAAGGTGTGATAGAGGAAGATGAGAACAAGATTATTCGCAACTTGATGCGTCTGAACGAGGTGAAGGCATACGAAGTGATGACGCCCCGCGTTGTGGCAGCCACTGCTCAAGAGAATATGACTCTCAAGTCATACTACGAAAGTGATCAGTATGACCATTTTTCACGTATCCCTGTATATGCAGAATCACAGGAGTTTATCACGGGCTATGTGCTTCGCGATGATGCGTTGGAAGAACTGACTGAAGACCAATTCCAAAAGACATTGGGCGAGATCAAACGCCCACTGCTCTATTTCAACGAGGAAAGTAGTGTGAGCGACATATTCGATAAGATGCTACAAGAGAAATCGCAGATAGGTGTGGTAATTGATGAGTATGGTTGCTTCCAAGGTGTATTGACCTTAGAAGATGTGATTGAAACAATCTTTGGTTTTGAGATTATTGATGAGATGGACGTTGTAACCGACATGCAACAGTATGCTCGTGAACGTTGGCAACAACGCCAAAAGAAATATCGTACAATATCACCCAAAGAGAAGCTAGAGGTTAATGGTTAAGAGCACCTCAAAACGCCACGAGCGTTTTCGGGGACCCCGCTAAGGTTAGAGGCTAGAGGTGAGAGCATCGAGAGCGCGGAGCGTGAGGCGTGATAGCGCATAATCGTCAATGGCCGAAAACGGAATAGCGATGGTATTAGGTATCTGAGGCAACTCAGATACCTTTTTTATATGAAAGCGCGCGTGCAATCGTTGGTGCGAAAGAATATGGGTTAGGTCAATGGTGGGTCGCCCTGTAGGCACCTCCAGCAAATGGTCGCTTTCCACCAATGGAAATTCGTAGAGATGTTGCCAAATATCTTTTTCGGTACGCTGATGTAGCAATATATGCATATCAGGCGTACAATAAATGGTATAATTGAAGTATCTATCACGGAGTGCTGTTCTCGGTTTACGCACGGGTAATAGTTCTACTGTATGATGTGCGTATGCTAGGCAACACTCTTGAATGGGACAATAATCGCAATCGGGCGAAGTAGGCGTACAATGTAGTGCTCCGAACTCCATAATAGCAGAATTAAAAAGACGAGGATGCTCTCTATCCAATAACTCTTCTGCCAAATGGCGAAAATGCTTTTTACCTTCTGTAGTATCAAACGCGATCTCGCAATCGTATAGTCGTGCCAATACCCGATACACATTGCCGTCCAAAGCAGGGTATGGTAGATCGAATGCAAACGAAGAAATAGCCCCCGCAGTATATTCTCCTACACCGGGCATTGAGAGTAACGTTTTGAATATGATGTCTGGCGACAGATTATTGGTGTTTGTAAAAACCTCTGTACCGCTTTCCACCATCAATTTAGCAGCTCTATGCATATTCCTCGCGCGGGAATAATACCCCAATCCCTGCCAATAACGCAACACTTCATCCTCATTGGCAGCCGCTAAAGACTGGATATCGGGAAAACGGTCCACAAAGCGTATGTAATACTCAAGTCCCTGATTAACACGGGTTTGTTGTAATATAATTTCAGAGACCCATATACGGTATGGGTCTTCTGTTTCTCTCCAAGGTAGGATACGATGGTTTTGTTCGTACCAAAGAGATAACTTGTTATGTATCCATGCGTGATTCAAAATCTGCTGCAAAGGTACATAAAAAATACTAGAAATGCAAATAGGCTATACCATTTTCTTGATTAAGTTGAATAATTTGTATGGCATATAACGAAAAGGCATGTCCACCCATGTTGGTGTCTTGATGACTGCGCGACGATGAGAGAAGGCTAAGAAACTATCTTTGCCATGATATGACCCCATACCCGAATTGCCCACACCACCGAATGGCACTTTATGATTGACAATATGCATAATCACATCGTTGATACATGCTCCACCAGAAGATGTGTGGCGTAGAATATAGTCACCGTTATCCCCAAAATAGTACAACGCTAGTGGTTTCTCACGCTTATTAATGAATGTAGTAACCTCCTCGATATGTTTGAACGTCAATACAGGGAAAATAGGACCGAAAATCTCCTCTTGCATTACAGGTGCATCGGGACTAACATTCGTGAGAATTGTAGGGGAGAGATAGTGCGTTGCTTTGTCGTATGTACCACCATAGTAGATATGGCCATTGGCGATAGGCGATTGACTATTAGGCAAGTAGGAAATTAGACGGTCAAGAGCCTTGTCGTTGACAATACGCACAAAATGTTTCGCCTTTTTGGGGTCTTCGGTTAGCAGGTGTTTCCATTCTTTGATAAGGAGTTTGAGAAAACCTTCTTGAACATCTTCATGAATCAGCAAATAATCAGGTGCAATACATGTTTGCCCTGCGTTGAGTGCTTTGCCCCATGCTACACGTTTGGCCGCTACTTTGAGGTCTGCAGACTTGTCAATGATACATGGGCTCTTTCCTCCTAATTCAAGCACTACAGGAGTGAGGTGTTTGGCTGCCGCCTCCATAACCATCTTACCCAGCGAAGGGCTACCTGTGAAGAAAATCAAGTCCCATCGCTCAGCAAGAAGCATTTTGTTCACTTCGCGATTACCTTCTACGATAGCCACTTGCTCAGGACGGAACGTGGCGCGAATCATCTCAGTGAGTACCGCCGATACGTGTGGTACGTATGGCGAGGGTTTGAGAAATGCAGTGCAACCTGCTGATATTGCACCAACTAATGGGTTGAGCAGGAGTTGCACAGGGTAGTTCCATGGTGCAATGATAAGCACATTACCCAATGGCTCCTTGATAATTTGACTGCTGGCAGGAAGGATAGCCAAAGGTGAAGATTTTCGTTCCGGACGTGCCCAAGTGCGCATATTCTTGAGATGATTGCGTATCTCACCATACACAATGCTCAGTTCGGTAAGGTATGCCTCCTCGTAGGATTTGTGCAAATCTGTCCAAAGGGCATCAGCGAGTTGTTGCTCGTATTGGTGTATAGCATCGGATAGCTGATGAAGCAGATCCTTGCGTATAGATAACGGAAGGGTATGACCCGCCTGGAAATAAGCGCGTTGCTTTTGTAGTGTATTAGAAATGTAGTTTTGCATATCTTGAATGTATTATAATGTGTCTATTTTCTCTCGGTAATCATACGCCGATGTTCCGATGAGGTCTCGATGAGGTCTCGATGAGGTCTCGATGGTGATAGGTGGCATATAAGTGGCAAACAAAGGGCAAATAGTTGGTTATTTGCGACCAGTAAAGTGGTCCATTGTACGATAGATGCCAAAAACTGTGCCAAAGAGCCAATCAAATACACGCAATGGCAGAATAGCTTGCCAGAAACGTATGAAATGATAGTTAAAAGGTATGCCTGCAAAGATGGTATTGCGTTCAATGGCACGGATAATCTTCTTGGCCGTTGGTTCGGGCTTGAGGATAGGGAAGATAGAGCGCACACCTTGGAACATGCCCGTGCTGATGAAGTAAGGTGCGACGGTGGTGACATGTACATTAGCTTTGCGTTGCTGTAATTCGATGCGCATGCTCTCGCTCCAACCGATTACTGCCCATTTGCTAGCACCATAGACCGACATTTTGGGATTCCCCAACATACCTCCCGCCGAAGCGATATTGCAGATATGTCCGCGATTGCGCTTGAGCATATCGGGCAAAACTTGCAAGGTGAGCACCATGGGTGCGACAGTATTGACGTCCATCGTGAGGCGGATATCTTGGATAGTTTGGTGGTCAAACGTATTGTTACCGCGAACAATACCTGCGCAGTTGATGAGTATGTCCACATTGCCACACTCCTCTTTTACACGTTGGTATGTGGCTGCTACTAACTCGCTATTCGTAACATCTACCTTATATACATATACGCGCCCGCGAGAAGCAAGTTCAGTGGCTGTATTATCCAATCCCTCTTGATTCACATCCCAAATAATTACCGAATTAGCTCCTTTTTCCAATGCAATTCTTCCCATAATTTTGCCAATTCCAGATGCTCCACCTGTAACTAGCACATTCATATCTTTCATTTTCATATATTCTGTTAATTTTAAGAGTTATACTATGTTTCTAATAATATTTTGACAATAATTATGCCAAATCGATGGCAAAGGTAGTGTAATATTTTCGAATAAACGTTCAATTTTTTGAATAAAAAATTTGTTAGTATAAAATATTTTTTCTACCTTTGCAAAAATTTTGGTAAAAAACAAATTGTTATGGTAGAAGATCGCAGAGATAAAATCCTTCTCAAAGCCTTGGAATTATATATGGTGGAAGGTTATGCCAATGTATCCATTACTGATTTGCAAGCCGCATTAGATATGGGGCGCGGAACCTTGTATTATTATTTTAAGGATAAAGATGAATTGTTTACTGAAGTGGTAAATACCTTCTTGATACAACCGAAGCAACGTGCTCTTGATAAAGTGAAAGAGGACTTTAAAATTCCAGATATGATAGACGCAATGCTATATTACTTGAATCAACTACGGGAGTTTTATAATCAGGTGGAGAATAAAAATATAAATACCTCTAATGTAGTGAATGTCATGTACACTGCCTATAGCCGTTTTCCAGATCTGCATAAAAAAGCACGTAGGTTGTACGAGCAAGAGCTGAATCTCTGGATACAGGCTATAAAAAATAGCATGCGTGCCGGTGAAGTTCGCGGCAATGTACCTATTGATACAACTGCACATATCTTCGTACATATCAAAGATGGTTGGGATCCAGGTCGCTCTGGTGCACCTATGAACTTCGATATATTCCCCGAACAGTATAATTATTTGTATGATTTGATAAAAAAATAACGAAAATTTCAAAAAATGTAAAAAAAACACATAAATTTGAACATTCGTTCGAAAAAACAGTTGTACCTTTGCAGCAAGTTCTAAAAAAGTGTAATTATGGAATTAAAACATTACTTGAGTTATCTCCAAAACACCGTTACCAGTAAATGGTCAGATTTGGCGATGAAAGATTTAGATGGTGCTACCCAATATACCTATGGTGAATTGGCTACACAAATTGCTCGTTTGCATACAACTTTTCGTTTGTTGGGAATCAAAGAGGGAGATAAAATCGCTCTTTGTGGTCGAAACTGCTCCAATTGGGGTGTGACCTTTTTGGCTATAGAGACATATAAAGCGGTAGCAGTAAGTATATTACCTGACTTTACTGGCGAAGGTGTAGAAAACCTAGTAAACCACTCAGAGTCAAAGTTGCTTTACACAGGGCCTAATGTGCTGAAAAAGATTTCAGCAAAGAATATGCCTGCATTGTCAGCCATCGTGCTGATGGATGATTTTTGTTTGCAATATGCTGCCAACGAAGAGGTAGAGAAGGCATACACGTGTGTAGATGCTGCATTTGCAGAAGAATATCCACAGGGCTATAGTAAGACCGACGTGAAGTATCCAACCGACAATATTGAGGATTTGGCATTGCTTAACTATACTTCTGGCTCTACAGGCAATCCTAAGGGCGTGATGATTAGCCATAAGAACCTAAGCGGAAATATAGACTTTGCAGTAAAGACTATCCCTCATACAACGGGAGATAAGGTGCTATCCATGTTGCCTATTGCGCACATGTTTGGCTTGATGTTTGAGTTCCTATATCAAGTTTGCGATGGTGCCGAAGTCTATTTCTTGACCAAAACACCATCTCCATCTGTGTTGATGAAGGCTTTTGCACAGGTTCATCCATTCATGATCCTGACAGTACCATTGGTGATAGAGAAAATCATCAAAGGCAAAGTGCTCCCCATCATTAACAAGCCAGTGATGAAAGTTTTATGGAAGACTCCAGGTATCAAGCGAATCTTACATAAGAAAGTGAGCAACACACTGTTGCAGGCCTTTGGTGGAAAATTACGTTTCTTGATTATCGGTGGTGCAGCGCTCAATGAAGAGGTAGAGAAATGTATGAAAGATATGCACTTCCCATATTGCGTAGGCTATGGTATGACAGAATGTGCGCCATTGGTAACATACGAAGATTGGGATAAATATGTATATCGTTCATGTGGTAAAGGCATTGTAGGCATGGAGATGCGCATCGATTCAGAAGATCCAGCAAACAAAGAGGGTGAGTTGCAATTGCGCGGTGTAAATGTGATGATGGGGTACTACAAGAATGAAGAAGCATCTAAAGAAGCCTTTACAGAGGATGGTTGGATGCGTACAGGTGACTTGGGTATTATTGATAAAGAAGGTAACCTCTTCCTGCGTGGTCGTAGCAAAAATATGTTGCTTAGCCCCAATGGACAAAATATTTATCCAGAAGAAATTGAGGATAAACTTAGCAGTTTACCATTAATTACTGAGTCAGTTGTAGTAGATCGTGATCACAAGTTAGTGGCATTAGTATATTCAGATCCTTCTTTGGCAAAACCAGAAGTATTGCAAGGCAGAACCATAGAGCAAGTAATGAAAGAGAATGTAGTCAAACTCAATAAGATGTTGCCTAATTATAGCCAAGTGACTACTATTGAATTGGTTGATAAGGAGTTTGAGAAAACGCCAAAGCGTAGCATCAAGCGATTTATGTATAAATAAAATACGGTGCTAGTGCATCGTATTATAGGTTTTTCTAACCTATTTTTTGATTGTGTGTTAGATACTGACCGTTGTGAAACGTTCAGTATCGTTTTTTTTAAAACTTACGCAGACAAAGCATGAGCGTAGGTTTTCCCAGATGACGGGCACCAATCAAATAATAATCATCGCCATCGGCTAATTTATATTTCTTGCGCATTTGTTCTGGCGTAAGTGGATAATTGCGCGATATGATGCAGTATTTTAGTTTCGTGTTTAGCGTTGATGTTTTAGATAAATGTGTATCAATAATTTCCCATACGCGTCCAGGAAAGTCGTGTATTAGGGTGTCAGAAGTGTAAAGATGTGTATTGGTATCTAATTTAGCCAGATGAAATCGTTCTCCTATTAATCTAAATGCCCCAGCCTTGATAATTGCAGCATTAGGTTCGTAGAGGTATTGCCCCATGGAGGATGCTAAAATAGAATGTGCATTTTTTTCTTCTGCTATATCGAAGTAGAAAGAGTATTGTTTGTTTTGTGTAGGAAGAATATTGATGGCACATATCTTTCCGAATTGATACCGAGTAGATATCGAACGGATAGCACTAATTAATAATACCTCTTTCACTTCATTATTAATAGCTACAATATGTACATCCCATTTACCTTCTAATCGACGTAGAGCGTCCACAATATCAAGCATGGGGCTAAATTTAATAAGAATAGCCGTTGCGTGCTTGCGAAGAGTGGGGAGTAAGTGAATTATGTTAGGTTCGCAGTCTTCGATGCGGAATACTTTGCTGCCAGTTTGGCTTCTGCGGGCAGGATCAACAAATAGTAAGGTGTCAGAAATTTCTCTGTTGGATGGTGAATGCTGAGCAAGGAACTCTTCTGCTGTTGTATTATGAATATGTATCTGTGGTCGTTGGAGCGAAAAATTATGTGCAGCAATGGTACATAAATCTGTGTTTCGCTCCACATAATGTGCCTCTTGGACGTGTTCCGAGAGGAAATAGGTGTCTACGCCATATCCACCAGTGAGGTCAATGAAGCGTGAGGGGTGATAGGAAATCGCTGATAATAATTGTGCTTTGTATCGTGCAGTAGCTTCGCTAGAGCATTGCTCACAAGATAAGCGAACAGGATACCACCAGTCTGCTATTTGTGCGAAATAGGGTAGTTTGTCTTTTGTGCGTTGTCTGCCCTCTATCTGCTGCAATAGAAAATGAAAATCGGTATCCGTCAACTGCGGAAACCGATTATGCTGCAATGCCAATTTTTGCACATCATCGTGCAAATGTTCGTGCACAAGTATAGACAAATTATCATTCACAGATATTATTCGCTAATGAACTATGAGTCAATTCCTTGTTGTTACTACGATTGTGAAATCCATATCATTAGGATTAATATTCACGTTATCTTCATACGCAAAGTCACTTGCGCGGTAATTGAATTCAACCCAACCAATACCGTATACACAATCTACAGTCTCTGTGTAATAATTCCATGTGCCATTAGCCAATTGCTCTTCGTAATGACGGACATAAGGCAACAAGTGCTTGAACGCATTAGATGTACGCTTGTCATACACTATATACGCTTGTACTTCGCCATCATCAAAAACAGACGAAGTAATCTCTGGCATATCCACAGTACAGTAGAAATAATTATTTGCATATGGTGTACCATTGCTAGTATAATTTGTGTATTGCCAATCAGCGGCATCTATATGTACATTATAATTTTTTACAGTAAAGCCGTTGTAGATATAGGAATTTCCACAACTCATAAGTGTCAACAAAGGTACTATCAGAATAAGAAACTTTTTCATAACTAATCAATTTTTATTATATTTCTAACAAAATCCGTGCAAAGGTACTACATTTTTTGTATATATCCAAATTTTTTATTACCTTTGCGCCAAATTTACATATTATGAAGAGATTATTTTCAATTATCAGTATTTGTATGTTTTGTGCTATTGCATATGCACAATCTATAAATGCTGCTTATCAAGCGTATATTGAGCAGTATCGTCATATTGCGATTGAGCAACAACGCAAATATGGTATTCCAGCTTCCATTACTATGGCTCAGGCCATTTTGGAGTCTGCAGCTGGCAAATCCGAATTAGCAACGAAAGCCAATAACCACTTTGGTATAAAGTGCACATCCGATTGGGAGGGAAAGAATTATTATATTGATGACGATCGTCCAAATGAATGTTTCCGTAAATATGCAGAAGTATCTGATTCATACGAAGATCATTCATTATTTTTGAAGCGCAAACGCTACGAGAGTCTGTTTGCATTGTCGTTGGGTGATTACAAGAATTGGGCCTACGGACTCAAGACTTGTGGCTATGCTACGGACCCAAAATATCCAGAGAAATTGATACGAATCATCGAATTATATGACCTAAATAAACTCACATTTGATAAGAGTTTGGTGAAATCAGGTGCTATTGATGAAGAGAAACTTCTTATAGAAGATGAATTTGAGATTGCATTTGCCGATCAAGAACAAGTAGAGGATTACCCTATGCCACCTATGGAAGATTTGCAATTATTTCATAATCTTCGTTCTGGTCGTCGCAATGGTGTGCGATATATTGTGGCAGGACCATATGATACTTTCGCTTCGTTGGCTCAATATCTCAATATGTACGAGCGTACATTGCGTAAATATAATGATGCATTGGACATTCGCGAACTGAAGGAGGGGGATATAGTTTATATCTATGCTAAAAAAAATCGTGCAGAGCGTCGCTATCCATATTGTTATTTCCGAAAAGGAGATTCTGCATGGGAGATCGCACAAAAATATGGTATTAAACTTAAAAGCCTCTACAAGATTAATGGCATTCCATATGGTACACCTTTAACAACACATCAACGATTGGATTTACGATAAGTGGCAGAAAGAAAAATACATAAGGCTCATTCAATAGGCGAATTGATAGCTGATTTTATTCATGGATCAGAACTAGAACAACCACTTTTAGAACGTAAAGTTCTTGCACTTCTACCTCAAGTATTAGGAAAAACAGTGATACAATACTTAGGTGATAGCGAAGTCAAGAATGGTGTGCTATATGTACATATTCGTTCAGCTGCTTTACGCTCGCAGCTTTTTGAGATTCGATACGATTTAGTGCGCAAACTTAATGCCGCTATAGGCACTAATATGTTAAAAGATATTCGATTATTGGGGTAAAATAGCAATACTACGTGATATATCCACAGAATATAGAGCAGAAGATTGATTTTCAAGTTATTCGCGATGGCTTGAAGGGTTGTTGCATGTCTAGTTTGGGTAAGGAACGTGTAGATGCTATGCAATGGCATAACCGCTATAATACGATTCGTGACCTGCTAGCTCGTGTGCGCGAGATGATGGCTATACTCACCGACCCATCATTAGTATTTCCGCATGGTGAGATATGTGATTTGCGCGAGGCTCTATTGCGTATCCGTATTGATGGTCTCTTCATGGATGAGTCTGAACTTTTCTCTCTGCGTAAGATGCTTGATTATGCTGCGCAGTTAGAGCGATTTTTTGTTTCCCTAGACCCAATGCGTTATCCATATCTATCGCCTACCTCTAATCATCAGATGCTAGATATTGGGGCAGCAGCTTCCCGCCTTATTACCTCAATCGATCATATCCTAGATCGCTATGGTAAGATGCGCGATAATGCTTCCCCCGAGTTAGCTCGTATTCGCAAGGATATTTCTGCCTCTCAGGGTTCTGTCAGCCGTGCGCTGCATGCTATCTTACGACAGGCTCAATCAGAAGGTATTTTGGATAAGGATGCGGCTCCAACGATGCGTGAGGGTAGATTAGTACTTCCTGTACCACCCGCGTACAAACGCAAAATTGGCGGTATAGTACATGATGAATCGGCTACGGGTAAGACTGTCTTTATAGAGCCTCAACAAGTCGTGGAAGCCAATAATCACATACGCGAATTAGAGGGGGAGGAGCGCCGAGAACGTATTCGTATATTATTGGATGTCACAGCCAAACTACGTCCGGATATACCGTTAATTTTAGAAACAGAAACATATCTTGCCGAGGTTGATTTTCTTCGTGCTAAGGCCCTTTTTGCTCTGGATATTAATGCTATTGTACCCGAGTTTACTAAGCAGCCAATGATAGATTGGCGCGAGGCATATCATCCTGTGCTTTTGCTCAATTTTCGCCGTCAGGGGAAGACCGTTGTGCCGCTTAGTATTCGTCTTACTGATAATCGTATTTTGGTCATCAGTGGTCCTAATGCAGGTGGTAAATCGGTATGTCTAAAGACTGTTGCTATGCTACAATACATGTTGCAATGTGGCTTGCCTGTTCCAATGAGCGAGGCTAGCAAAATGGGATTCTTCAAGCAACTCTTGATAGATATTGGCGATGAGCAATCAATCGAAGATGATCTTTCCACATATTCTTCCCATCTTCGCAATATGAAGCAGTTTGTACGCTATGCAGATGCACAAACATTACTGCTGATTGATGAATTTGGTACTGGTACTGAGCCTATGATAGGTGGAGCTATAGCTGAAGCAGTATTATCCCAACTCAACGAACAGAAGGCTTTTGGAGTAGTAACGACCCACTATAGTAATCTAAAGCATTTAGCTGAGCGTACAGAAGGTATTATCAATGGTGCCATGCTCTATGACCGTGGTCAACTCAAACCATTATTCCAACTATCTATTGGTCAAGCGGGTAGTAGTTTTGCGATAGAGATAGCTCGACAGATTGGATTACCAGAAACGATAATCCAACGTGCTACTAATATCGTGGGGGAGGAACATATTGACTATGATAAACACCTGCAAGATATCGCACGCGATAAACGATATTGGGAGAATAAACGCCAAAATATACGTCAACGCGAAAAGCATTTAGAGGAGAAGATTGCCCATTATGAAGAACAGTTGGCAGGTATCAAAGCTAAAAAACGAGCCATCATAGAAGAAGCTAATGAGCAGGCTGCTGATCTTTTGCGCAGAAGCAATGCTACGATTGAGCGTACCATTCGAGAGATTAAAGAGGCCAAAGCAGAGAAAAAAGCAACTAAGGACGCTCGGCAAAAGGTGGAAAATCTGAAGACGAGACTAGAAAGTCAGGCTACAAAATCTACTGCATCTAGCAAACCTAAGACTAATAGTTCCACTCAAGCTAAGCGAACTGACCGCGTATTGCGTGATCTCAGCGATCTGCGCTTTATCACCACTAATGTACAACTACCCGCCACTCGTACACCTAAGCCGACTACACGTAGTACTAGCGTTGCAGATGAACTGCGCCGTCGTAAGTTGTCATTTTCACGCGAATTAGATATCCGTGGTATGCGGGTAGATGAAGCGTTGGAAACGGTGATGGCATATATAGATGATGCATTGATGGTTAGCGCGGAGCAAGTGACTATTTTGCATGGAACTGGAACGGGAGCCTTAAAACAACTAGTACGCGATTACCTTTCAGATCGTCAAAAAAGTATGCGTCGAATGAAATCGGGCGATATTAACTTCCACGATGGTGACCCTGATCGTGGGGGAGCGGGTATTACCGTTGTTGAATTATAACAATCAAAAACAATATCAATATGAAAATTAATCAATTATTTATGGCCATTGTAGCTTCTGTGCTACTAATGACTAGTTGCACACCTTCCATGGAGAAACGCACTAACCAAGCGATTCAAGAGGTAATGAACGAGTTTCAAGCAGTAGGTATCTCAGCTGCGATTGTAAAAGATGGACAAATTGTTTACAATGAATCATTTGGGTATAAAGATCTCGCGACCAAGGCTCCACTAGCCAATGATGATATGATGCGCATTGCATCTATCTCTAAATCTTTTACAGCCACTGGGCTTATGCAGCTTGTGGATAAGGGTATAATTTCGTTAGATGATGATGTCAGCGATTTGATAGGTTTTACTATTAGAAATCCACACCACCCAGATACGCCAATCACATTGAAAATGGTGCTTTCTCATACTGCCAGTATACGAGATAAAGAGAATTACTTTACCCTTGATCACCTTAATCCTGCCGTGTATGGCGACTGCATTGAGTCGTATTTCGAATACAAACCAGGCGAGGGATACAACTATTCCAATATGGGACTTAACTTGGCAGGAACTATTCTTGAGAAGGTATCAGGTGTACGTTTCGACCAATATATTAAAGACAGTGTCATTAATCCTCTTGGATTAATAGGTGGACATAATGTAGATATGCTCGATTCCACCAAATTTGCTAACCTCTATAACTATAGGAATGGCGAATATGTCAAATCTGCTGCATATGCGAGTGTGGCGCATCGTCTTGATAGTTATATCATGGGATATTCTGCACCTATGTTCTCGCCTACTGGTGGAGTTAAAATTTCGGCGCATGATTTGGCGATGTATATGATGATGCACATGAATTATGGTGAACTCAACGGAGTTAGAATTATTTCCGAAGAAAGTGCAAAAGCTATGCAGACGCCTATATGGAGAGAACCTAACACGGAAGAAGACTATTATGGATTATGCTTAAATGAGTTCGTGAACTATATAGATGACGAAAAGTATAATGTTCCTGGTCATTATCCTATAGGGCACACAGGTACTGCATATGGTTTGAGAAGTATCATGATTTGGAGTCCCGAGGATAGGTGGGGCATTGTAGCGATGACCAATGGATATATTTATCAAAAGGATAAAGACTTCATTAAAATCCTCGCCAACGCAATTTATGATGCAGCTATAAAATAAATGATAATAAAATGAAGCAACGATTATTTCTTTTTTTCTGTGCCTCTTTTTTAGCTTTTGGAGCCATGGCACAGGTGCAACCTGGATGCAAGCGATATACATTATCATTCCATGCGGGGTACGCGCACAATCTGACATATGGGTCGTATGCAAATTTTGATTTGGATGCCTATATGCCGATCAATCATTTCTTTGATATGCAAGCCAATTTCCGTACTAGCACTGCAAATATGCATATGGTAGGTGTGCAATTGCGACCCAAATTTGATTTACCTGTTGGACAACTTTACCTAGAAGATCGAGTAATGTATAGATGGATCGCGCGCGACAAATTCAATGACTTCACACATGCACTCTCACTCGGATATATGATGGAGTATGTCAATGCGCAAGTTGGTATGTCCACTCGTATCATCATTCCTCAACCATATACACATCGTTCCGAGGAAGAGATGATACTAGAGCCTTTCAATGTCATATACCGTGTTGAGGCTTTTGTACGCCCACAAGATTCACCATGGAATATTAGTTTATGTGTTGCTAATATTGACAACTATCAGATTGAGCGTGTTTGGCAACCTATGTTCTACCTTGGCGGATGGTATGATATTACTGACCATTGGCGGGTCAAATTGACTGGTAAGTATAAACTGGCTGGTATGTTCCATCTCAATGCGCACTACTATGGTGCTGAATTGCGAGCTGGGGTAGAATACAGATTTACGGAAAGAGTAACTTTAAAAGGAAAGAGATATGAAAAATAGTAAATACATTGCGATAGTAACTCTAGTGTTGATTGCTGCTTTTGTAGCATGTGATCGTTTAGATATGGTGGGTATGTTTGCAGGAACATCACCTACGATTGATCAACGCTTTCAGGTTTCCCAACTCTATAATAAGGAGGCGGGATTTGCCACTCTTAAGGCTACTCAAGAGGAATATCATGTTTATGTCTGTACCGATACTCATATCACCGATACACGCACACGGTGGCAGCATTTCATCAACACGTATCGTGCGGATGATAACTGTCCTGTAGCGGTGCATTTGGGCGATATTATTGATGCGAAAACCGACTTTTCTTACGTTGAAGAGGCACTCATGCCACAGACTGCAGAATCGGACAAAACGGATACACTAATGGCAGTATGCGGCAACCACGATATCTATTTCCGCCTTTGGGATAAGTTTGTGCATGTCTTCAAAACTAGTACATACTATTTCGTGGTTGAAACGCCATCGGGTGCGAAGGACTTGTTCATCGTTTATGATTCAGCAGATGGCACAGTTGGAAAACTGCAACTGCAATGGTTACGTGAGACGTTGGAATGGGCAGACACGCAAGATTTCCGCCATATCGTAGCATGCACCCACACCCATTTCTTCAAACGCGATAGTTCGCAGGGACATACATCCAACTACACGCAAGAGGAGACTTATGCTCTGCTCAATCTTTTCAACAAGCATAAAGTATCCATGGTCTGGTCGGGGCATGATCATAGTCGAGAGGTGACACAAGTGAAGAACATGACATGTATTGTAGTGGATTCGATGAAGGATAATGACAAGAAGCCCTTTTACATGCTAGTCACGATGGGAGAGACAATTGACTACGAATTTATTCCCGTGCCATAATCTCCATTATGCTTATATACTTTGGTCTTGGCTCTAATCTTGGTAATCGCGAACTGAATTTACGCACAGCCATCCAACTGCTTCATGAGCGAGTGGGTGATTGTTGCGCATGTTCTTCTATATATAGGAGTGCACCGCAGGGATTTATCTCGGATAACGAGTTTGCGAATATGGTTGCTGTATGCGAAACGTACCATTCGCCGGAGCAGGTGCTGCTAATCACACAACAGATTGAGCAAGAGATGGGAAGGACGAGGAAATCTATCAATGGTATTTATCACGATCGAATCATTGACATCGACCTGCTACAAGCAATTGATAATTCTACACATATCATTCAACACTCACCAACTCTCACTCTGCCGCACCCATGCATGCAAGAGCGAGATTTTGTTATGATTCCGCTCCGTGAAGTGGAGAGTATTCTAAACGCTAAACAATAAACATCCATGCAAGTATTATACGAAGATAACCACATTATAGCTGTCAGCAAGACCTGTCACGAGATTGTGCAGGGCGATAAGACGGGAGATATACCGCTCAGCGACATCGTTAAGGCATATATCAAGGAGAAATACCAGAAACCTGGCGAGGTTTTTTTAGGTGTAACGCATCGTCTTGATCGTCCTACTACGGGCGTTGTGATTTTTGCACGGACTAGTAAAGCGCTTACTCGGCTTAATGCCATGTTCCAATCCCATGAGCAGATACGAAAGACATATTGGGCTATTGTGCAATCCCCACCACCGATGCCACAAGGGAGATTAGAGAATTATATATGGCGTAATGAGAAACTGAACAAATCATTTGTGGTGAAGGCTGATGCCAAAGAGGCAAAACGAGCGGTTCTAACGTATAAGACTATTGCATATACCAACCATTATACCGTGCTAGAAATCAATCTTGAAACAGGAAGACATCACCAGATTCGTTGCCAATTGGCAGCTATCGGATGTCCTATCAAAGGTGACCTTAAATATGGAGCAAAACGTAGCAATCCTGATGGGGGAATTTCATTACATGCGCGTAAGGTGGAGTTTATTCACCCTGTCAGCAAGCAAGAAATTACCATTACGGCACCTGTGCCGAACGACAGATTGTGGTTAGAATTGCAATATGTAGTATAAAATAAAAATGAGTTGCTTATCGGCAACTCATTTTTATTTTGTCCGTATTATGGACGTTGTTTGTCTGCTTACGCTTCTACTGCGGCTTGTGCAGCAGCTAGGCGAGCGATTGGAACGCGGAATGGAGAGCAACTTGCGTAGTTCATACCTACGCGAGCGCAGAACTTCACAGAACTTGGTTCACCACCGTGTTCACCGCAGATACCAGTGCGCAATCCTGGACGAACGGCACGACCTTTCTCTACCGCCATTTGAATTAACTGACCTACGCCATTTTGATCTAATACTTGGAATGGATCCACTTTCAAAATCTTTTGCTCGAGATATACTGGTAAGAAGCTAGCAATATCATCACGGCTATAACCGAAGGTCATTTGTGTGAGGTCATTGGTACCGAAGGAGAAGTATTGTGCCTCAGTAGCAATGCGGTCTGCCGTAAGGGCAGCACGTGGAATTTCGATCATAGTACCGATCTCGAACTCTACCTCTGTGCCATATTCAGCAAATACTTCTTTAGCTACCTTCTCGATAATTTCCTTTTGTTGGTGGAACTCATATAAGATACCAATCAATGGAACCATGATCTCTGGCATAGGGTTCTTGCCCTCTTGTTTGAGCTCGCAAGCTGCACTCAAGATAGCGCGAGTTTGCATAGCGGTGATCTCAGGGAAGGTGATACCGAGACGGCAACCACGGTGACCAAGCATTGGGTTGTTCTCTGCGAGAGAATCCACACGTTGCTTAATTTCTTGTACGCTTACGCCCATCTCTTTAGCCATAACCTCTTGACCAGCAGTATCGTGTGGCACGAACTCATGCAAAGGTGGGTCAAGCAGACGGATATTTACTGGATAGCCATCCATTGCCTCAAGGATACCCTTGAAGTCAGCTTTTTGGTAAGGAAGCAGTTTTGCCAATGCTTTCTCACGGCCTTCAGCAGTCTTAGAAAGAATCATCTCGCGCATAGCCACAATCTTCTTATCCTCGAAGAACATGTGCTCGGTACGGGTCAAACCGATACCCTTAGCGCCGAAGTCACGAGCTACTTGTGCATCGTGTGGAGTATCTGCGTTGGTACGCACTTGGAGGTGAGTATATTTGTCGCAGAGATCCATGAGCTCTTTGAAGTCGCCGCTTAATTCAGCAGCCTTGGTTGGGATTTGACCTGCATATACTTGACCTGTAGAACCATTGATAGAGATATAATCTCCCTCTTTGTAGGTAACGCCCTCAACAGTCAAGGTTTTAGCCTTGTAGTCCACTACGATAGCACCTGCACCAGATACGCAGCACTTACCCATACCACGAGCCACTACGGCAGCGTGAGAGGTCATACCACCACGAGCGGCCAAGATACCCTCAGCAGCAGACATACCTGCGAGGTCCTCTGGGCTGGTTTCGATACGAACCATAACAACTTTCTTGCCGTCTTTGTGCCACTCTTGAGCATCGTCAGCGTGGAACACGATTTGACCACATGCAGCACCTGGACTTGCTGGCAAACCTTGGGTGATGACCTTAGCGGCCTTCAAGGCTGTTTTATCGAATACAGGGTGGAGTAGTTCGTCCAATTTTTGTGGCTCGCAACGCATGATAGCGGTCTTCTCGTCGATAAGACCCTCGTGAACGAGGTCCATAGCGATCTTAACCATCGCAGTACCAGTACGTTTACCATTACGTGTTTGGAGGAACCAGAGTTTGCCCTCTTGCACGGTGAACTCCATATCTTGCATATCGCGGTAGTGGTTCTCAAGCTTAGTTTGGATAGCGTCGAGCTCAGCGTAGATAGCTGGCATGGCTTCTTCCATTGATGGATATTTAGCAGCGCGCTCTTCCTCGCTGATTCCTTGCAAGGCTGCCCAACGGCGGCTACCCTCGATAGTGATTTGTTGTGGGGTACGGATACCTGCTACTACGTCCTCACCTTGAGCGTTTACGAGGTACTCACCATTGAAGAGGTTTTCACCAGTAGCAGCGTCACGGCTGAAGCATACACCTGTAGCAGATGTCTCGCCCATGTTACCAAACACCATTGCTTGTACGGTAACGGCTGTTCCCCATTCGTCTGGAATTCCTTCCATATACGATAGAGGATTGCGCGTTCGTTCATCCAACTGCGGAACACTGCGCAGATTGCTCCCCAGAGTTGCTCTACGGGGTTGGTAGGGAAGTCATGACCTGTTTGCTCTTTGATAGCGGTTTTGAAGCGAGCCACCAATAACTTCAGCTCATCTACGGTCAAGTCCTTATCCAACTTGATACCACGAATTTCTTTTACTTCATCAATGATGGCCTCAAATGGGTCGATATCTTCTTTATTTACGGGCTTCATGCCTAATACTACGTCACCGTACATCTGTACGAAACGGCGGTAGCTATCATATACAAAGTGTGGGTTGTTGGTCTTGGAGGCCAAACCGGCTGCCACTTCGTCGTTTAAGCCTAGGTTGAGGATTGTATCCATCATACCTGGCATAGAGGCGCGGGCACCTGAGCGCACGCTTACCAATAATGGGTTGCTTGGATCGCCAAAGGTATTGTTCATCAAACTTTCAATGTGAGCAACTGCTGCAGTTACTTCTGCATTCAGCACTTCTACAATCTTCTCTTGACCTACTTGGTAGTACTCGTTGCAAACATCTGTGGTGATAGTGAATCCTGGAGGCACTGGTACGCCAACTAGGTTCATTTCAGCAAGGTTTGCGCCTTTACCGCCCAATACTTCACGCATTTGAGCGTTACCTTCTGCTTTTCCGTTTCCGAAGGTGTAAACACGTTTCTTGTTCTCCATTTCTTAATTCGTTTTTATACTGTTTATAATTTATTACATAACTTATCTCAAAAAGCCGACAAAGGTAATACTTTTTTTTGATATATGCAAATTTTTATATTAAAATTGTATAATATAGATAGTGAAACGCGAAATTCTAAATAAACGGTAAATGCTAAATTGTCTTATTGCAAATATTTTCGTACCTTTGCCGTACTTTAGATGAAATAGCAATAGTCAATATGTCAACTGTTAACTGTTTTGTTTTTCCTGGCCAAGGGGCTCAATTCACGGGGATGGGAAAAGATTTATATGATACTTATCCTCAAGCTCGTGCGATGATGCGCCGAGCGGATGAAATATTAGGATTCAAACTCACCGAAGTGATGTTTGAGGGGTCAGACGAAGCTCTTCGCCAGACGCGTGTCACGCAACCTGCCGTTTTCTTACATTCCATTGTTCACTGTCAACTGTCTACGATCCTTCGTCCAGACATGGTGGCTGGGCATAGTTTGGGAGAATTTTCGGCTTTGGTAGTTGCTGGCGCTATAAGTTGGGAGGATGGCTTGCGGTTGGTCAGCCAGCGTGCACATGCCATGCAGGAGGCGTGTGAACTCAATCATGGCACAATGGCTGCTGTATTAGGATTGCCCGATGATAAGGTCACCGAGATTTGTCAGCAAGTCTCCTCCAACGCCAATCGCCAATCGCCAATCGCCAATAGCATCATTGTTGTCGCTGCCAACTACAATTGTCCTAGTCAGGTCGTTATTTCAGGCTCTTTGAGTGGGGTAGAACTGGCGTGTAAAGCGCTCAAAGAAGCGGGGGCTAAGCGAGCACTCAAGCTACCAGTCGGGGGAGCTTTTCATTCGCCATTGATGCAACCTGCTGTTGAATGTTTGCATAAGGCTATCATGGCTACTATTTTCCGAACGCCAGCGTGCCCTATTTATCAGAATGTCAGTGCGAAGCCAGAGACTAATCCTGATATTATCCAGCGCCAGATCTTGATGCAACTGATATCGCCTGTACGTTGGACGCAATCGGTACAGCAGATGATTGCAGATGGTGCTACGCATTTCTACGAGTTTGGACCCGGAGATGTACTCAAGGGGCTTATACGCAAGATTAACCCTGAAGTTATAGTGGGTTAGTCTATCAAATATTATGTTCTATAGCATATAATCGCACTATGCATTTGCATAGCTGCGATTTTTTTTGTACCTTTGCGCGGTCATTAAATCAACAAAATCATGAAAATATCCAAACGTGCACAGAGCATGCCGCAATCGCCTATTCGTAAATTGGCTAAGTATGCTGAAGCGGCGCACCGAAATGGTGTCCACATTTATTCTCTTAACATTGGGCAACCTGACATACAAACGCCTGATTGTGCCAAAGAGGCCATCGCAGCCTTCACACGTGACATACTCGCTTATACACCATCTCAGGGGGTACTTTCATTAAGGGCGAAAATGGTGGGATATTACGCGGAGTATGGTATTGATATTTCACCTGATGAGATTATCATCACTTCGGGAGGGTCAGAAGCTATTATGTTTGCATACATGGCATGCCTTAATCCAGGGGATGAGATTATCATCACGGACCCTAGTTATGCCAATTATATGGCTTTTGCTGTGTCGTGTGGTGCGGTTATCAAACCAGTTAAAACCAATATCGAGAATGGTTTTAAACTCCCCTCGGTAGAAGAATTTGAGAAGCAAATCACCGATAAGACGAGGGCTATCCTCATCTGCAATCCGAATAACCCAACGGGCTATCTTTATACCAAGCAAGAGATGATGCAGATCCGCGACTTGGTAAAGAAATACGACCTTTATCTCTTCTCTGATGAAGTCTATCGCGAGTTTATCTACACCAAACGTCCATATATCTCCGCCTTCCACCTAGAGGGTATTGAGGACCGGGTGATACTTATTGATTCGGTGAGCAAACGTTATTCGCTCTGTGGTGTGCGTATTGGCGCGCTGATTACTAAGAATAAAGAGGTGCACCAAGCGGTGATGAAGTTCTGCCAAGCACGCCTCTCACCTCCATTGATTGGTCAGGTTATAGCGGAGTCTGCTTTGGCTACACCACATGATTACCTGGAGGAGGTATATGATGAGTATCTATCGCGACGCAATTTCCTCATTGACCAACTCAACCAGATTCCTGGTGTGTTTGCTCCTACACCTATGGGTGCGTTTTATGTGATGGTGCATTTGCCTGTGGATGATACGGATAAATTCTGCCAATGGTGCCTTACTGACTTCCAGTACGAGGGACAGACGGTGATCATGGCACCGGGTAGTGGCTTCTATACCAATCCTGAGGATGGACGCCATCAGGTGCGAATGGCATATATCCTGAATAAGGACGACCTTTCGAAGGCGGTACTTGTTCTGCGCAAAGCGCTAGAGGCATATAACGCTCAAAAGAGCAAATCTTAGCATTTCAGCACGAGGATATCACGCAGATTGGTGGTGTAGCAAGGAGAGAGTTTCTCGCGTATGGTGAGCGGCTTACCCGTACTGAGCACTTGCGTGGCGACTTTGACTGCTGTTTTGCCATACTGGTGGTTGATATGGTCGATGGCTTTTTGTAGGCGCTCATCACGTTCTTTGGGTCGTTCATCGAATAGCATTTGTTGTGCATTGTCTGCTGGAGTGAGACTCATCAGCACCACGCCTGCTTTCTTATAAGGGTAGGGTTTCCATTGCTTGCGTATTGCGGCTAGCATGTAGCCAATCAGTTCGGATGTGATAGCCGTAGGGATGGGTAGTGTCACCACCTGATGGATTACCTGCATTTCCTTCTCGGCAAAGCGCGAGGTATGCGCATAAACGATAAACTGGCGACATAGGCTGTGCTGTTTGCGCAGTTTATCGGCACAATCACTCATGAAGTCCACCAATGCTTTCTCCAAGGTAGCTTGGTCGGTAATACCACGCTCAAAGGTACGCGATTGTGATATGCTTTGCCTTTCTGGTCGATCTGTGATGTCTATACAGTCGTAGCCATTGAGTTCTTGCCAAGTTTGCAGGCCTGGCTTGTGTAGCAGGTTCTTGGCGAACTCAGGCAGCCGTTGGCTGAAGTCCCATGCGGTTAACACTCCTGTGGGTAGGAGTTTTTTTTGTGCCTGCCTACCAATTCCCCATACATCTTCGATGGCTAAACCTTGCAGGGCTTTCTGCCGTTTCTCGTCGCTGTCGATGATACAAACGCCGTTGTAAGCAGGGTATTGTTTGGCATACTTGCTAGCAATCTTGGCGAGAGTGCGAGTAGGGGCTAATCCGATGGATACAGGTATGCCCACCCATTTACGGATTTGCAGAACCACTTTCTCGTAATAGGGTTTGAGTTCGTGTACGGGCAGATGGTCGCAATGCAAAAAGGCTTCGTCTATGGAGTACTGCTCCAGTCGTGGCGTGTGCTTCGCCAATATACTCATCACCCGACTGCTCAGGTCACCATACAAACTAAAGTTGGAGGAGAACGCAGTTACACTCGCCTCTTGCCTTTCGCCTAATCGCCTCTTCACCTCAAACCACGGTTCGCCCATCTTAATGCCGAGCTTTTTGGCTTCGTTGCTACGCGATACTACACAACCATCATTACCCGATAGTACAACTACGGGCTTGCCTTCCAGATCGGGACGGAACACTCGCTCACACGATACGAAGAAATTATTGCAATCACATAATGCGTAATACATACCGCCTCCCCGCCTTTACACCTTACACCTTACACTACAATTTGTGCACACAATGGGTGATGACACCCCAAATGCAGAACTGGTTGTCTGCGGTTACTTTGATTTGCTGAAAATCCTTGTTGTGTGGAATGAGCCACGCACATTGATTTTTGGCATCGAATTGATACTCTTTGATGGTAAATTCGCCGTCGATGCACGCAGCTACATAATTACCGTTTTGTGCTTCTAGCGAACGGTCAATCACCACGATGTCGCCATCGTGTATGCCTGCTTCTATCATGCTGTTGCCCGATATACGGGCGTAGAAAGTGCTTTCAGGATGGCGCACCATCTCACGTGCGAGGTCGATGGTCTCTCCCGCATGGTCTTGTGCTGGGCTGGGAAAGCCAGCATGTAAGCCATCAGCAATCTCCAGTTCGATGCCCATATTGTGGGCGGTGGATATGTCGGTTAGTTTCATAAATGTTTCACAACGGAATAATCCTTATTGTGGCATAACAATTAAGTACGCAAAATATTTGTATGCCAAGTCACGGAGGGTGCGTTCCTCTTGTTGGAGACTCTGTAAATCGCCTTCCGTTAGTTGTTCGCGGTATGCTTTGCCTTGATACAGCATGCTAATAAACGTATGATGATCTTCTTCAATTAATTGTATATTTTCGAATGGTATGCCATCGTTTGCCTCGAAACACGGTAGGTATGCCACATTACGCACTTTTCCTTGTACTGCGTGCAATAGTCCCTTTTGCACCAAATCTGCAATGTCGCGGTTGGCGGTGTCCGTGGATACTTCAGCCAGTTTTGCCCAGTTTTTGGCAGTCAGTTTGCCGTCATAACCGCTGAGGTATATGTTCAATATGTCTTTTTGGCGTTTGGAGCAGGGTGCATCCGCATGTAACTGCCAAAAATAAGTTTTTTGCAGTACATTGCCAATCACACTATCGGACGACTGAACAGCTTTCAACAAGGCGGATAGAAACCAGATTATCCAATCAGTGATATCTCCATTACCTCGTTGGGCACGCTCCAATTCGCGATAATATGTATCGCGGTCTGCCAATATCTGGTGCGACATGCTGTAATAACGCAACTGACTACCCTCGAAACGTGCTAGCAGGCTATCAGACAGCGCACGTGCTAAGCGTCCATTACCATCATCAAAGGGGTGGATACATACAAACCAAAAATGCGCAATGGCTGCTTTTATAGGTGAGGCAGCTATGGTGTCATCGTTGTACCAATTGAGAAATATCTCCATCTCTTGCGGTATACGTTGTGCCTCAGGAGCTTGATAATGTACACGCTCGCGTCCCATGGTGCCAGAAACGACCTGCATGCCATGTGTGCGGTATTGCCCAATATCTATCTGATAATGTTTTCTTCGATTGGCAGGAAATAGCTCGTTGTGCCAATTGTATAGTCGCTCGTGTGTTAAAGGTTGGCTATAGTTGTGCGTAGCGTCTAACTCCACAGTCACAATACCTTCTACATCATGCGAAATACTTTCTGCTACGCCTTCTGCAGGTACACCCAAACGCCTCGCTACAGATGAGCGAACGGAGTTGGTCTTGAGTGTGATACCCTCTATTTGTGAGGTAGATACAATCTCAGCAGTGATACTTTCGGCTGTGGCTTTCAGTTGTTCTTCAAAACCGAGCATACTCAATCGCCCGTGCATATAGCCTAACGCCTGCATCACTTGCATGAGTTTATCAGAGATTTTATCTTTGTCCCAAACAAAATTTGTCCAATTATCCGCCTGATGAATAAACATAGTTGTATATGTATAAATAATTGGCTGCAAAATTACAATTTTTGTGAGATATATGCAAGTATTTTTTGTGAAAATATCACTTTTGCGGTTAAAAATAGTGCTTTTAGCCGCAAAATATGCGCCTTATTAGCATTTTTTAGCCACATTACGAGATAGGAAGCATGTACGCTTCATAGATCAAAATGCGGATTAGGATATAAAAAGAGCGACACGCTTTTCGTGCTCATCACAATGGGCTTATCGGCAAAAAAAGGCCTATTTTGGCATATTTTTGTACAAAATACTTGCCGATGTCGGCAAAAAAAGTACATAGGCTGTGAGACTATAGTAAAAAAAAGAGCGACACTTGCGTGCCACTCTGAATGTTTACACAACGGAATAATCCTTATTGTGTATGTCATCAAATTTAGTTGGTGCAAAGGTACTGCTTTTTTTTGATATATGCAAATATTTATTATTTTTTTTGTGTATTTCATTAAAAAAGCGTAACTTTGCAGAAGATTAACAACGTAAAGCAGCCGTGGAAGCCTACGCCGAGAGTTGTGTATGTCATTCAAATTTAGTAACTTTGCAGAAGATTAACAACCCTTACGCTCAAGGAACGAGCCTGCGTGAGTTGTGTATGTCATTCAAATTTAGTAACTTTGCAGAAGATTAACAACAATGACTATTGGCAAGCGACAGATGAGACGTTGTGTATGTCATTCAAATTTAGTAACTTTGCAGAAGATTTACAACTCCACTTGATCTACTTGCATACTCAGACGAGTTGTGTATGTCATTCAAATTTAGTAACTTTGCAGAAGATTAACAACTTTTCTATTTTTTTCCATTCTATCTCTACCGTTGTGTATGTCATTCAAATTTAGTAACTTTGCAGAAGATTAACATCAGCTTAGTGACAGCAACGAAAACAATGGTAGTTGTGTATGTCATTCAAATTTAGTAACTTTGCAGAAGATTAACAACTTTCATTGGCAAAGGACAAACCCTTGTCGCGTTGTGTATGTCATTCAAATTTAGTAACTTTGCAGAAGATTAACAACACATTATTCCAGCGTGGAGCTCTTAATCTGGTTGTGTATGTCATTCAAATTTAGTAACTTTGCAGAAGATTAACAACCGAAATTGATAGCGAGAGTGTAGGCAATGAGTTGTGTATGTCATTCAAATTTAGTAACTTTGCAGAAGATTAACAACACCTATTGTTTTTTTTATACCACAAACCAAGTTGTGTATGTCATTCAAATTTAGTAACTTTGCAGAAGATTAACAACAAATCGTGAAAAATTTGGGCAATTACGAAAGTTGTGTATGTCATTCAAATTTAGTAACTTTGCAGAAGATTAACAACCAGGAAATATCAAAGACGTCACTACATATAGTTGTGTATGTCATTCAAATTTAGTAACTTTGCAGAAGATTAACAACAATTTCAATTATGGTAACTATTCCAAATAAGTTGTGTATGTCATTCAAATTTAGTAACTTTGCAGAAGATTAACAACATAAAAGCCTGCAGGAACTTTACCACCTGCGTTGTGTATGTCATTCAAATTTAGTAACTTTGCAGAAGATTAACAACCCTTGTGGATATATACGAAGACATACTCCAGTTGTGTATGTCATTCAAATTTAGTAACTTTGCAGAAGATTAACAACACAAGCAAGAAATGTACCTGATACTACTTGGTTGTGTATGTCATTCAAATTTAGTAACTTTGCAGAAGATTAACAACTGTGAGCGCAATCGACAGAACGCTCTGGCGGTTGTGTATGTCATTCAAATTTAGTAACTTTGCAGAAGATTAACAACTCACTTTATGTAACTAACAGTAAATGAGTTGTTTGCAAAGAAAATTAGAAAATAAAAAAGCGACTGTCAAAAGTCGCTTTTTTGTATCTTAATATCAGAATATTTTTTCTAATGAAAATAGTATCCGTTAGATTAATCTCTCAAAAGAACTTGCAAAGGTACTACTTTTTTCGGATATATGCAAGTATTTGAAATTTTATTTTAAAAAAGTTCTAATTGCTGCACGGGCTGATTTACTGCGATTTCTTTCTGACAATCGAAGATAGTCATGTCAGCGAATTGTTTGTCGGTAACGCGTAAAATTCCTATTTTTCCCTCTGGCGGTAACATACGCTTGACCCGCTGAATATGTACATCGGCATTTTCTGCACTTGGGCAATGTCGTAGATAAATAGAGAACTGAAACATAGTGAAACCATCTTGCAGCAGCCGCTTGCGAAAGAGCGCATATTCTTTACGCGCTTTCTTGGTATCGGTTGGCAAGTCAAATAATACCAACACCCACATAATTCTATATTCGCTAAATCGTGATGTCATAAAAAGAAACGCACCTAAAATAGATGCGTTTACCAATCAGGATAAATAATTTTGCGTGCTTCGCCACTAAAACATTTGTACACACTATTGGCGGTGGTTTGAATGGCTATTTGCATTGGACTTCGTCTGCCGTCAATAATCACATCCGTATAAGCAAGCATCAATAAGTCGCGCTTCATCTCGGTATTTAGTTCCGAAATATCCTCGTATCGCTTCATCATATCAATTACCAAACGATCTACAAAAGGACGATAGGGTTCCATAATATCATCTGCTAAGCAGTACGCATTGTAGCGATTATGGTGATGAATGCCGAGAGTGGGGAGTAATCCTACTGCGACTAATGCACGAGCAACCATGGCACGTACTATAGCGTAGCCATAATTGAGCAGATTGTTTGGTGGGTCGCCTTCTTGTCCACGTACAAAATCAGGATTATGGAACACATTACGCCAGTAGTAGGCAGCAGCGCGTCCTTCCATATTCTCCATATCGCCCGAACGAACGGACTTTGCCCAAGCGAGCATATTCTTGTTTTCAACTTCTTGTTCTGCTAAAATGGCTGCTTGTCCAAGAATCTTGCTTGCGACCGTTTGTTGCCACATCTGTTTTTTGAGTGGCTCTGAAGCATCTAACTGCTCACGAAAACGCTCGTTTTGCAGATTATGACCATCTAAGGGAAGGTGTAATCCTATAGGCAAGTGTTGGTCATTGGTCGTGATGATAGCGCAATTGTTTTCCAATAACGCAGCCATGAGTGCTTGGGTGATAGTGATTTGCTTGTGATCAAGAATCACAACACCCAGATCTTCGATGGGCACTGTTTTCACCCCCTCTTGGCGCATGTTATCGGGTACACCTTTCCCATACACCACTTCGGGAATCTCAATGACTATCTGATTGAGTTTCAATTTCAGATAGGCAGGATTGGAGAAACAAAGAATGCGTTTTATCATACTTCTGATATTTCGCCTAAAAGATTAACTCGTACTTTATGAGGGTGTTGAGCAAGCCAGTTGCCAAAACTACGTAATCTTAATAGTTTTTTCATAGACAAACTCAATGCTATATTAGTTACACCATTATATTTATCATCCACAGATGTTTCTATATGGTGTCTAAAAGAATAATCTTTTGAACCAATCTTCTGCACTCGATACAAATACTTATTGAGTAATTGATAATCTTTATTCTGCATCGCCATCTCAAAATCAGCATCTTCCATTCCTAGAATAAACATTTCGTTGGCTTGTAATGATACAACGAATTGCCAATCATCTTGTGGCAGAGTAGATAAGAACTCTTGTGGTAAATCAGAATCAATCAGTTTGTCCCACATTGCTTTAGGGTCTTCTATCACTATCGGTAAGCCATATCGCTTGCGCTCCACTGCTTGCCAGAAACTTACAACCGATTCTTGATATTGTCCCTTAGCGTCTTGATAGATTGCTATATGGTGGTTGTTACCAGTCTTTGCAAAACCGATGGCTTCTCCTTGTGCATTGAATCGAACAGATGCTACTGCTTTATCTTGCAGACCAGTATAGCAGCGAACAGTTTTTATTTCCATTGTTTGTGCAGCATCAGAATAGAGTGGTTTAGCGAAGGCATCTTTTGCTTTACCGCCAAATGCAGCTAATCGAGCACGCACTATCTCGCGGATAGTTGGATCAACAATGTCATCCACTTTCATACTTGGGTGGGTAAGTGGATATTTTACTACATACTTATTACCCAATTTGCCATAAACCGTTTCCTCCGTTAATGCACCTCTTGGCACTAATAATCCATCTTGTACATTGATTCGTTTCCCTTTGCGATAGATGGCACGTTTAGCAGGTGTAGTAACTTTCTTGCCTGCGCGGAAAGAAACCAATATACCATCCACTTTGTCTGTCACCTCTTGTACGGTAAAGTGCGGTTGTATGTAAATGTATTTTTCTAACAACGAATATTTCTTTTCCATCAATGGATTCACCTTTCGCACGGCTTCTGCAATATCATCATGCGATGCGTTCAGATTATTGAGGCGTTGAATATATCCCTGTCGTGTGAGTGCAATAGTCAAAGCATCAATAGCGTGATGGCGGTGGTCAATACGCTTACTCCAATTCTTTATACGCTCCTCTTGGTGCTCCTGTCCGCGATGATCATAAGTAACAAACTCTGTCAATTCAGCATCACGATATTTAGGCAGATTTAAGTTGTGCAAAATTTGGTCATATCCCCAAATATGTCGCAAAAAATCGGTTACACTACCACTGGTGGCGTATACATCGCGGATTGCGCTGCGCAAGATCTCCACTGCTTTTTTAGATATATATTGGCTTTGTCGCAATTGGCGGTCAATAAAATCTTGAGGAATCTCCTCTTTGTGCCATAGTAAATGGTCACGCTTCGTTTTACTGATACGTCCTTCTTCAAATGCGGTGTTCACACGTGCCAGATATGCGTCTAATTCTACTAGTCCGCGTGTCTCCATAAAGTCGCGAGCAGTCAGATTATCCTTTGTGTGGTTACAATCACGACATGCACATACCTTGTTGCTGAAGCTATCATCAAACAATATGCTTTTGGGAATGATATGTTCTACCTCTACATCTGCGCTCGAAAGGAACTCAGCTGCCGAAATAGATTTGCCACAATAGAAGCACTGATGTTGGCTCTCTTCCCACATTTTATATTTTTGTATGCGTGCACGGGAAGGACGGATTCCGTGTTCTCTAATGCGTTCTTCAATGGCTTTATTCTCGCGTTCGTTCTTGTTGATTCGTTCTGTGGTTTGTGCGCGTTCATCTTTGCTCTGTTTCAATTCGCGAGCCAATTCCACGCGTACCTCATCAATATTGCCATGTTGTTCTTTGAGGGCATTAACGATATTGATCATCTGATTGAGAATCTTCTCTATGATAGGTTGGCGTAGTTCATTTTTTAGCAGCAATGGAATCTTATCCACCAATTCGCGTGTGGCATTCTGCTCTTTTGTCATGGAATTGGAGTGATTTACGTAGATATGGTCGCATGCTTCGCTATATTTGTAGCCCTTCATCAAGTAGGGAAGTAGTTTACGAATAAATTTATGCGACTTGTTGGCATATCCGGGTTTTACAAAATCTATTTTAAACAATGCTTCTACAACTGCCTCATCATCAATACCAAATTGTTTGTAAAGCGCTTTGCTTAATTCCTCGCGCTCTTGTACCGAATATACCACATGCCACAGGCGGTATAATGGTTCTTGTTCTATGGCTTCAGATATACGTGAAATCACTTCGCTTGTCGCTTCATCTACATAATCGACCATTTGCATATTCATTTGCAACAGATGGTCGTAGTTACCTCCCAATGCTTGACGCAATTGATTGAACGTCATATTACCTTTGAGACCTTTGCCCATAGCTTTGCCTGCTGACCACCCCTCTTTAGGAGAAATGCCCAAAATCTTTTGCAGGTCTTTAGCTGTTAATTTCTCATGTGTATTCAAATGTTCTACTATGGCTTGGCGTTGTTCTAATGTGATTGGTAGATATTCATTACTCTTGTTGAATAGAGTGATGTTGTTTGCTGCTTCCCACATAGCACATAATTGCGCCAGAGGTGAGGTGCGTGGTGCACATTTAGGACCGCTATAGACCACTTTGCCCGTTGCTTTGTTGGTATATGCCTTCATCTCAAATTCGCATAGTCCAACAAGGTGCTTGCAAGACTTCAGTGGACGTTGATAGAATATAATTTGATTGCGAAGTGTGTCGATTAATTCTGGTGTAAGCACTTCGGGATAGAACTGTTTTTGAGTCTGCATAATTTGGTCAAACTCAGCCATATATGCAGCACGTGGAAAGACATGGTCTTTGATGCGGAAAGTATAGTATGGACCAGATGGTGCCTGCACAGCACTTTCTACTAACTTTTGGTAAAAATACTGACCAATAGTTTGATCGCGCTCTTGAATATCTTTGTAACGTTGATTGACTTCTGCTACATATTTTGTTTGCTTGCTATCTGCACTCACATCCGCTTTTGCATGTTTGTAACCACGTTTTTGATTGATATGGTACAGCACGCGCCCAATTTGTGGCAAAGTGAGTTGTTTCCCTTCTGTGGCAGCATCTGCACGCAATTGCCATAGGTCAATAATATGTTCATCCATGTGCTCTGGAAGCATATTATTTTGGCGCAGCACTTGTGTAAGTTTTGCACGGCGTAATTGATAGCGGTCATATCCTTTACGAGCAGTACGTCGTGCAGTACGATCTGCGTTTTTAGTAATTGCTTGACCTTTAGAGAATTGTGTACTATCATCTGGTGTTAATGGGACGATACGACTGCCCATGCCTAGGATTGATGACGGGGTGTCATTATCCATTTCAATCAAGGCCCAACCAATTGAACCAACACCAAGATCTAAACCAAGAATTTTCTTTGTTGCCATAGTCATTAGAATTTAATGCGCAAAGGTACAAAAAATATTGTACATACGCAAACATTATTTAACTTTAAGTTCATTTCGGCTGCAAAGGTACTATATCAAACTGCTAAAACTTGTCAGTATGTAAAGAAAAATGCACTTTTTTGTGGAAAAGTGCATTTTTTATACTTTATCGTTCAATGATTCTAGTTTCTTGAGCCATCGCCAATGCCCTTCGACCTGCATCGGTCATCAGTCCGCGCGCTTCGAGGTCGGCACAGCGTTGTTTATTGAGTTCGGTCCAGTGGCTGCGTTTGCGGCGTGGAGAGAGGCGTTGCGCTAGTCTGCCATCGGGTAGGCGCTTCAAGGTGGAGTCAATCCAACCAAAGCAAAGTGCTTCCTCCACCACGTCAATATACGGCAAACAAGCAGCCGAGCAGGGCGGTCTTTTGCTACGATACATAGCTATCCAACATTCTTTTGCCTCTTCGCCGTGCTCCAACAACCAATTACGCAACTGATCGCGGTGGGTAAATTCAAGTAGGGTAGTGATTTCCATGGTTTTATTTTTCTACTTCACCTTTCCATGAGTTGAAGCCAGTGTTGAGCTCTACTACTTTGTATTTTTCTTGACTTAGGAGCTGTGCTGCTTTTTTGCTTCGGTTACCAGAACGGCAGTAGAGGGCAATGGTTTTGTCAAGCGGCAGTTGTTGCTTGCACTTTGGCAGGAAGTCGGCTTGTGTGACGTCAATAAGTATAGAGCCAGGTATATGCCCCGCCTCATATTCACTCTGGGTGCGCACATCCAATAAAACCACATTGCTGTCTTGGATAATCTCAGCAAAGGTGGCTACGTCCACAGATTGATACATTGTTCCATTAGGCTGACATCCCACAAGAGCGCAAATTGTCGTAAGTACTCCAAGTATTCGTTTCATAATCATATTTTTTTAGTTAGCAGTTCACTCTGCAAAGGTACAACTTTTTTCTGACATACGCAAGGAATCTTTATTGTAGTTTTTCTATCAACTCCTCCACATCCTCTTCTGTCGTGGCCCAGGAGGTGACAAAACGGACAGTTGTCTCTTTCTCGCCGCGAACACCCCAGTCTTCAAACGACACACCCTTCTCGCGCAGATTATCCACCACTTCATTAGGCAATACAAAGAACTGCTGGTTCGTTGGCGAATCTATCGCCACACGGTAGCCCTTCTTCACAAACCCTTCACGTATTCGCTGCGCCAGTGTCACAGCATGCTGACAAATACGCTCATACAGATTATCCGTAAACAGTGTCAGGAACTGCACGCCCAAGATCCTGCCTTTGGCGCAAAGCGCACCATGTTGTTTCACCAATGGGAAAAAATGAGGCAACGCCTCGGGATTAGCAGCCACTACCGCTTCGCCAAACAATAAGCCACACTTCGTTCCACCAATATAGAACACATCGCACAAGCGCGCTATATCTGGCAAGGTCACATCGCATGCTTCAGATGCCAACGCATAGCCCAACCGCGCACCGTCCATATAGAGCGGAATATGGTGCTTATGGCATACCTCTGACAACTGCTCCAGTTCGCAGAACGAGTACAAAGTGCCGTACTCCGTAGGCATGGTTATATACAACATTCCAGGTGCTACCATATGCTCGTATGTCTCATCGCGGTAGAAATCCGTGATATAAGTATCTACCTGCTCAGCAGTCAGTTTGCCGTCCTTTGTCGGCAATGTCAGTACCTTATGACCGCTATGTTCAATGGCACCACTCTCGTGCACATTGATGTGTGCCGTCTCGGCTGCCAACACGCCCTCATGACGGCGGAGCAGGGCATCAATCACCGTAGCGTTGGTCTGTGTGCCACCCTCAAGGAACTGCACCAAAGCATTGGGTGCAGAGCATGCCGTGCGAATAGCGTCTTTCGCTTGTTGCGTATAGGGGTCGCAGCCATAGCCAACCGTATGCTCCAAGTTGGTCTCCACCAAACGGCGCATCACCTCTGGATGCGCACCTTCCATATAATCGCTATCGAAATATATCATAATGTTATCTCCTCTTTGACCACGAACGACCGCTGGAGGTCATTTGTGGCATAATGTGATGTGTTAAAATTCTTTCTGCAAAGGTACAACTTTTTTATGACATTTGCAAGGAATTTGTTATTTTTTGGAAGTTGATTGAATTTTATGTATCCAGTTGGCATCTGCTGGCAATAAATGAGAAAAATATGTAAATAATTGATAGATAAATACATATACTAATTGAATAATCCGTATATTGCCAGCATACCACCTAAATCTATATTCTCGTCCGCGCATGTACGGGTACGTAAGTATAAAAACTGCTGGCAATGCTGGCATGCTGGCAATTATGATGAATTACTGTAAGTGCATTTTTTTGAAAAAATAATCCTCTAAAAATTTGGAAATTCGACAATTTATTATTATCTTTGCAGTTGATTTAACACATGTTTGTCGAAGAACCTTTGAAATTCCCTGTCCGCACCACACAATAACCACACAATAACCATACAATAACCATACAATTCCTTACCTTTATATAACCCCGCATAATCATTCAGTAAACCTTAATTCTTAATTCAAAATTCTTAATTCTTAATTAACTATGTCACAAGTAACGTACATGGCACCTGTCGATGAGGTGCGAGGCAAGCTAACCCTCAATCGTGGCAATGACTCTGTCATTATTACACGTCGCAAATCCTATGGCAAGACCAAGAACGGCACACCCCGTCTGGGTCCGAAAGAGATGTATGTCTATCACAAACACCAAGGATCATGGTCTCCTGCTGTCACTTCCCACCGCGAACTTTTCAAGGCGGCGCAAAAGCAAGCCGTTGCCGAAATGAACAATCCCGAACGCTTGGCATATTGGCAAACACTCTTTGAGGAGCAACTGGATAAACCCAAACCAGATGAGAAACAGTACATTAAACTCCAATGTTACATCGCCGCACAACTACTTATAAAACTGAAAGCTGACAACGACACAAAGACAAACTAATACAGACAAATGCCTCTCATTCGTGTGTAACAGTGTAACGGTGTAACACCTCATTACTAAAATTCTCGTACGCACACACATGCATATTTTGTAAAACTACTGTTACACTGTTACACCGTTACACCTAAATAGTCAAAATAATAGATAAAAATATGAAAACAACTCAATTGATTATTAGCGGATTATGTAAACTCCTGTGTGGTATGGCCTTGATTGGCGTGCTGCTCTTTTGGCCAGCAGGCACATGGTACTATTGGCAAGCGTGGCTACTGCTTGCCTTGCTGTTTGTACCTATGACCTGCATGGGTATTTGGCTACTAATCTCCATGCCCGAGCTATTGGCTAAACGGCTGAACAACAAGGAGAAAGAGCAGACACAAAAGCATGTGGTAGCCCTCTCGGGATTGATGTTTATCGGCGGCTTTGTTCTCTGCGGCTTAGACCACCGCTTTGCGTGGTCCAGTTTGCCCCTGTGGATGAGTGTCATTGCCTCGGTAGTCTTCCTGATAGGGTATGCCTTGTACGCCGAAGTGTTGCGCGAGAATGCCTACCTGTCAAGAACCATTGAGGTGCAGGAGAATCAACAACTCATTGACACGGGACTGTACGGCATTGTGCGCCATCCGATGTACACAGCCACCCTGCTCATGTTCCTCTCTATGCCGATAGTGTTGGGCTCTGCTTGGGCATTGTTGGTGTTTGGTGTTTATCCCATACTCATTATCCGACGCATACACAACGAGGAGCAGGTGCTGGCGGCAGGACTGCCCGGATATACCGATTACCAGCAACGCGTCCGCTGGCACCTCATACCAGGCATTTGGTAGGATAGGAGAGAATAGGATAGATAAAATCTATCTTTTTCGATAAAATCGCACTATAATTTGTATATATCAAGTTTTTTTACTACCTTTGTGGTTTCATTTGAAAAAGGTACAAAAAAACACATGTATTATGTCTGTTAAGTTTTACAAATCAGAGAACCAAGTGCCATTGGAGATGCACAAAGTTCGCGTGGTACAAAAATTGAATTTATTGCCAGTAGATGAGCGTCTGCGCGCTATCCAAAAGGCAGGTAATAACACCTTCTTGTTGCAAAACAAAGATATCTATCTTGATATGCTTACCGATTCGGGTGTGAATGCTATG
>JAZNMT010000029.1:0-2012 GCA_045579895.1 Paludibacteraceae bacterium | reverse complement strand
GTTTTCTTACGGTAGGTTCTAATGTATTTGCGTCCTTCCGCTGTTGTTCCTATGTGATGCGGGTATAATCGTTGTACATCCACATACGCCAATCCACAAAAGCAAGAGAAAATAAATGTCCGTCTTGCTATTTCTTGTAATGGATCGAGTTTAGGATGGTTCATTATATCCTGCAATTGACTTTTGCTTATGTACATCAATTTCTTGGGAGGCTTCTTCTCATACTGGACATCTTCTAATGGGTTGAAACGCAAGATACCATTATCCACAGCCAAATAGACTAATCGTTTCAGCCAACACAAACAATGATTCCTGTATGATGGCTTATGCGGGTAATTCATCTTCAAATAAAGAATATAGCGGTTGCCAAATTCCTCCGTAATATCGGTAAATGGCATATCCTCTTTGCCCAATGAGTTGATATACTCACGCAAATAGTGTTGGTACATCTTTGACCCACGATAAGAGGATGCTGAGTCAATCTGTACGGAACGGATTTTAAGGTTTTCCCTTTCAACCTCACCGGCTTGCAATATGTATTTGGGAATATCTGAAACACCCGTAATGGCATTCTTTAGCAATTCGGCTGTAATGACGCCATTTGTTTTTAACAGACTATTGTAAGTATCATCAATGCGATTCTTATATTCGTTAATCATACCATTTGTTCTACTATTCTTTGTTTCTCCTTTCTTGCTGTTCCATTCATCAGGAGTGCAATAAAGCCCTGTCGCCAAC
Organism: Paludibacteraceae bacterium; assembly: GCA_045579895.1. Lineage (GTDB taxonomy): Bacteria > Bacteroidota > Bacteroidia > Bacteroidales > Paludibacteraceae > Colicola. The sequence continues at coordinate 1,274 of JAZNMT010000029.1, read as the reverse complement.
ACTGTGGATTTACCATCAATGGTTACTCGACACATAATGGCGGTTGTACCATCAGCCTTAATCTTGCTGCGATTGATATAATATAGTTGTTTATATGTACTTCTCATAATTCAAACTGTTTGTGGGTTATAAAACTAATGTCATATCACTTGTTGCCTTGATGAATATATCCATATCATCGAACAACTTCTTAGGTGTTACCTTAGCATAAAGTTGAGTAGTGGTAAGGTTGGTATGCCCAAGCATTTTGCTGATTGTTTCTATTGGAACACCTGCTTCGAGGGTAATTGGACTTCCGAAGGTATGACGCCCCATGTGATAGACCAAATCAGTCTTAAGCCCTGCCAAATTCCGAAGTCCTTTCATATGCCTTCGCAGATTAGGGTGGTGTATCATTGGAAATAACTCTTTACGCTCATTACTGCGATATTTCTCTATCAGAGCAATAGCTTCGGGCAATAATTTCACTCTACCCAAATGCTCATTCTTCTTTCGCAGATATTTCAGCCATAATGCGCCATTGTCATCGGTATAGATGTTATCGTCTGTTATTGAAACAGCATCGGCATAAGGGACGCCTGTATAGCAAGCAAAAAGAAATAAATCCCTTGCAATATTATGCGTTACTCTTGATGCCGGAATTTCCAAATCTCGAATTTTCTCAAAGTCCTCACGGCTCAATGCACGTGGTGCTTTCCTATTCTCTTTTGGAAGTTTGAAATTTACGAAATATCGTTTCTCTGAATGACCTTCTTTGAAAGCCAGTCGACAAATCTTTTTGAGTATGGCCAGATAATGCCTTGCCGTATCAACAGCAAGACCTTTATCCTTCAAGACATACTCCTGAAACTCATATGCCAAATGCTCATTCAATTGTCCGAAAGCCAAATCTTCAACCTTGAAACGCTTTTTTATAAACTCGCCAAGATATCTGCGAGTATAGATATAGGTTGACATCGATGATTTGGCAACATCAACACCAATTCTCGATTGCATATCCTCAATATGAATATCCAATCGTCTGAGGAGTGTCATTTGAGTTTCAACACTGCCTTGAAAACTCTCTTTGACAGCTGTTGCATCGAAATCAATCTTGCGTTCCAAAAGAGAATCGAATGCCGAGTTAATGGCAAGCAGCAACTTGTCAATTTTGGCATTGATTTCAACAGCCTCCTTGCTTTTGCCATTGAGTCGGCTCTCGCGAGGATTCCATAGTTCGGGAGTACAGGACAGTTTGCTGCTGAACTGCGCTATCGTTCGATTTACGGTAATGC
>JAZNMT010000028.1:0-13362 GCA_045579895.1 Paludibacteraceae bacterium | reverse complement strand
GGTTGATCTTATTGCCTGACGATTGGCAATGTCCTGAAGGAGTTACTTTCAAGCCAGGCTTCTATCCATCGGAAGACAAAGCTGGCTATGGTGCGCATCAGAACATCGATGATATAGAGTGGCAGGCCTTGGAACATGCCGGTGCTATCTTCTTGCCTGCTGCCGGCTATCGCGCTGGCTTGGATGTCAGCAATGTGCAAGTGGATGCTTTCTACTGGACATCGACCGCTAATGATGCAGATAAGGCCTACTATATGTACTTCAACCCTAGCGTGGTGGATTGCAATAGTTGGTGGCGTGATCACGCATATAGCGTGCGATTGGTGAGGGACGTCAATAAATAGTCTTCCTATAAGTGATTAAAAGAAAGAGCCGAAGTCATACCTCCGGCTCTTTCTTTTAACTACAGGATATGTATCACTTTACGGCTCTTACATGCGATTTGGCACCTCAATGCCGAGTAATGCCATGGCACTCTTAATAACTTTAGCCACTGTTTGTGCCAAGACAAGGCGCAGCGCGCGTTTGTCGGCATCAGCCTCGTTGAGAATGCTGTGGTCGTGGTAGAAACTATTGAAGTCGCATGCCAAAGCATATGCGTAGTTGGCAATCACCGCAGGGGAGAACTCATCACCTGCTTGGCGTACTGCCGTAGGATAATCTACAAGGCGTTGAATAAGGGAGAGCTCTTTAGGCGATAAGACTGTTAGGCCATTAGGCGATAAGGTGAGATGGTCGCCTGCCTTGCGCAGCACACTTTGAATACGCGCATAGGTGTACTGGATAAAAGGACCTGTGTTGCCATTGAAGTCAATACTCTCTTCTGGATTGAAGAGCATGTTCTTACGAGGATCGACTTTCAGAATGAAGTATTTCAGCGCACCCAAACCTACTACACGAGCAATCTCGTTGGCTTCCTCTTCGGTGATGTCGGGTAGGGTATTGACTTTATCTTTCGAAATCTCTTTTGCATCTGCAATCATTTGTGCCATGAGGTCGTCGGCATCTACCACCGTACCCTCGCGACTCTTCATCTTACCGTTAGGGAGTTCGACCATACCGTAACTGAAATGCACCAATTCTTTGCCGAATGGAAAGCCGAGACGGTCAAGCAATATACTGAGCACTTTGAAATGGTATTCCTGTTCATTACCAACGACATACACCATCTTGTCAATAGGGTAGTCCTCGAAACGTAGCTTCGCTGTACCAATATCTTGGGTCATATATACGGATGTGCCATCTGCACGAAGTAGCAGTTTTTCATCCAAGCCGTTTTGTGCCAAGTCTGCCCATACTGAACCATCTTCGCGGCGGTAGAAGTCACCTTTTGCCAATCCACGCTCCACTTCGCCTTTGCCCACAAGATAAGTGTCGCTTTCGTAGTAAATCTTATCGAAGCCTACACCCATTTGTTTGTATGTCTCATCAAAACCTGCATACACCCATTCATTCATCTTTTGCCATAGTGCACGCACCTCAGGGTCGTTTTGTTCCCACTTCACAAGCATGGCTTGTGCCTCTTTGATGAGTGGTGCTTCTTTCTTGGCGGTCTCCTCGTCCATACCCTGAGCCATGAGTTCTTTGATTTGGGCTTTGTACTCCACGTCAAAGCGCACATAGTAGTCGCCAATGAGGTGGTCGCCTTTCTTGCCGCTGGTCTCTGGTGTCTCGCCGTTGCCATACTTTAGCCATGCGAGCATGGATTTGCAGATATGAATGCCGCGGTCGTTGACAATATTGGTCTTGACAACATTCCAACCATTTGCCTCTTGAATCTTAGCGATGGAATAACCGAGCAGGTTATTGCGCACGTGTCCAAGGTGCAAAGGTTTGTTGGTATTAGGTGAAGAGTATTCTACCATCATCAATGGTTTCTCGCCTTCACCGCGGGAGAGTTGTCCGTACTCCGTATTTTCTGCAATTGCTTGGAGTTGTTCAATCCAGTAGCTTTGTGCGATACAAAGATTAAGGAAACCTTGCACTGCGTTGTATTTCTCAATGAGTCCCCCTACGAGCGCTTCGCCTATCTCTTGTGCTACCATTGCTGGTGCTTTGCGAGCTGCTTTTACGAATGGAAAGACTACGAGTGTGATATCGCCTTCAAACTCGGCGCGAGTCTTCTGGAACTGCACTTGTGCAGGGGTAATCTCTACTCCGTACAAGGTCTTAACTGCTTCTTGTACCTTAGGAATAAGTATTTCTTCTAATTTCATATATGTAGTATCAATTTACAATGCTTTACATTTTTCTTTTAGGAATGCGGCTTCTTGCTCGGACAGCAGTGGTGCTACCTCTGCATATACCCATGCATGGTAGTCATTAATCCATTGAATCTCCTCGGCGGTCATACGGGCGAGGTCAATCATACGAGTGTCATAATAGCACAACGTAAGTGTCTCAAAATCAAAGAAAGTTTCGCCTGTTGTGTGTACACCTAATTCCTGTGCTTCGCGAACCGCGATAAGGTTTTCAATGCGAATACCATATTCATTGGCGCGGTAGATACCAGGTTCATCGGAGCAGATATTACCTACTTGCATAGGGTTCGGATTATTGTCGGTGCGGATGTTTTGTGGGCCCTCGTGGCAACCCATAAAGTGTCCAACACCGTGACCAGTACCATGACCATACGTCATACCTTCTGCCCATAAGAATTGGCGAGCCAAAATATCCAATTGATTGCCGCGAGTACCTTTAGGAAAACGCGCACGAGCAAGTGCTATATGTCCTTTGAGCACAAGCGTATAGTCGCGTTTTACTGCATCTGGAATCAATGCGGGATTACCTACCCATACGGTGCGTGTGATGTCTGTAGTACCATCCAAGTATTGTCCCCCCGAATCTAATAGCAGTACGCCATCGCCTTCTATCTTAGCACATTCCTCTGGAGTAGCGTGGTAGTGCACAATAGCACCATTGCCTTTCCAACCCGCGATGGTGCAGAAACTATCATCGGTGTAATTCTCGCCCATCGCACGAAACTTGCCAAGTTGGGCAGCGAGGGTGATTTCTGTTTGAGGTGTCTTGAGAGCCTCATTCTCCAACCAATAGAAGAATCTTGTCAGTGCAACCGCATCTTTACGCATGGCGATGCGTTCGCCTGCGAGTTCAGTAGCATTTTTTACACTCTGCATTTTCAGCACTGGACTTGGGCTCATGTTCACGCGGCGTGCAATAGCAGGATTGATGGCCTCGTAGAGGGCTTCATTCACTTTGCCACCATCATACATGATACCTTCTGCTTGAAGGGTTTGCAAATAAGTGAATACTTGCTCATAATCGCATACGTTGATACCTACACGATTGAGATAAGTATGAGCAGCGGCATCTAATTTATTGGGTGCTACGAAGATGGTACACTTGTCCATCTCTACTACCACATAACTGATAAGGCATGGCGTATAATCCACATCTTTACCACGTATATTGAGCAACCATCCAATCTCATCCAGCGCAGAGATTACCAAAGCCTGACAATGACGCTCTTGCAAGGCTTGGCGCACGCGTACCAACTTACATTCTACACTTTCGCCAGCATATTTTTCCTCATATTCGTAGAGTAAGGAAGTAGGAATTGCTGGGCGATTTTCTGTCCAAAGTGGGGAAATTAAATCAATAGACACGAGCGACAAACCACCTTCTTCTAATGTGGCTTTCAAGTCGCGATAGCCATTTACACTATACATTTCTGGATTGACAGCCACTGCTCCTTGAGCATTTTTACAAAGCCATTCGGGGATAGTAGGGCAGTCGATGTCGCTTTCGCGCATCAACTCCACAGTGGTGTCTTGCAGCTCTGCTTCTGCTTGCAAGTAGTAGCGGCTATCTGTCCAAAGCAGTGCTTCGTCCATGGTAATCACTGCTGTGCCTGTCTCGCCGAGGAAACCTGTAATCCAAGACATCTCAGTCCAGTGTTCAGCCATATATTCGCTAGCGTGTGGGTCAGTACCAGGCACGATACATGCACTCACACCATGTTGTTTCATCAGCGCGCGTAGCGCCGTCAATCGCTCTTTAATCATAATCTATAAACTATTTCACTGCCTTAAACGACATATCTAGACTTTTAATAGAATGGGTGAGAGCACCTACACTGACAAAATCCACACCTGTGATAGCATAGTCGTGGATAGTGTCAATGGTGATGCCTCCACTGGATTCAATTTCTATATGTTTGCCATTCTCTTTCTCCCATGCACGGATAATCTCTACCGCACCTTTGGTGCGCTCTGGAGAGAAATTATCCAACATAATACGATCTGGAATATTGGTGGCAAGTGCTTCGCGTATCTCCTCCTCGTTGCGAGTCTCAATCTCAATGCGTAGATCTTTGCCTTTCTCCTCGCAATAGTTCTTTGCGCGAGTCAGTGCTGCAGTGATGCCTCCTGAAAAATCCACATGGTTGTCCTTCAGAAGAATCATGTCAAATAGACCAATGCGGTGGTTCATTCCGCCACCAATAAGCACAGCTTCTTTCTCAAGGTAACGCAATCCAGGAGTAGTCTTACGGGTATCAAGCACGTGGCAATCCGTGTCAGCAATCAGACTTTGATAACGGTGTGCCGTGGTGGCTACACCAGACATTCGTTGCATGACGTTGAGCATAGTACGCTCAATTTGCAATAGACTAAGTTCCTTGCCATATACGCGGAAAGCGATATCGCCTGGTTTTACATATGCGCCATCTTCAATGAATTGTTCCATGCGACACTCTGGGTCAAAGTACGCAATAATTTGCTTTGCTACTTCGATACCAGCAATAATACCTTCTTCTTTTACAATCAACTGTTGGCAACCCATTTCGGTTTCGGGAATGCAACTCAGCGATGTATGATCGCCATCGCGGATATCTTCCTCAAACCAGATGGCGATGAGTTTTTGTAATTCTTTTGTATCCATAGTGTTATTTAGTTAATGCTTGTTGTTCGTATTTATTTATCTCTGAAGTGTATGTTATCATTAATAGCAAAAAGGTCAACCCTTGTACTTCTCCCATTATCGTATACATATAGGCAGGAATATCATTACCAGATATTGTGAAAGCAATGATAATAACTAAAAATATTATCGCTGCAATAATCAAGAAAGATGCATATGTCTTTCCAAATACTCCTACTCTTTTTGAAGCGAATGTCTTATGTTTACCCAAGGCTAATTGCCACAACCATGCTGCAAGAAGAATTCTTAGTGCAGTAACCGAATAAAATCTAATGTTAGAACATGTAGGACTCAAACTGGATTCTGAATGCTCAGACACAATACTCAGAATAATATTTGTGCATATTATCAGCATCATAATCAGTACCTGTATTGCCATGGAACTTGATAGAGTTGGTAAATGTTCTTGATTCGAATATACTGCAAACCCCATCAACACAAAACAAATAAATATGAATAAACTAATAAATGCGCTACATGATGTTGTGTATATAAAGTTTTCAACGCTTAATCCTTGGAGATAGATAATATGATAGACAATTCTATATATAGAACTTAATGTCATTCCTACTGCTGTAGCTATGATGGTCGCTTTTAGATTCAGTTTCATAGTCTTATAATTATTTGCTCTGTATGATTTTTAGTATCTACTTTTTCAATCAGTTGTACCAATATGCCTTGCTCGTCGAAGACAAAGGTCTTGCGCAGGGTACCCACACAGGTCTTGCCGCACATCTTCTTCTCGCCCCATGCGCCGAAGGCTTGCAGCATCTCGGTACTTGGGTCGGAGAGCAATGGGAATGGCAACTCATATTTTGCAATGAAGTTCTGGTGCGATTTCTGGCTATCCTTGCTCACGCCATACACTTGATATCCTTCTGCGAGAAAGCGCTCGTAGTTGTCGCGCAAATTACATGCCTCTGCAGTACAACCAGGGGTACTATCTTTGGGATAGAAATAAATCACTGTTTTCTTACCTAATAGGTGCTCGTGTGTAACGTTATTCCCGTTTTGATCTGCCACGCTAAAAGCAGGCATCTTATCTCCAATAGCTAACATAGTATTTTATTTTTAGTGTGATATATTTAGGTCATCGCTTTTGGGCGACAAAGGTACAAAAAAAAATGCATATATCCAATAAAATTTCAAAATAGGGGTGGTTTTTGCTATGTTGACTTAGCAAAAAGAAGAAATATATCCAGAAAAGAGTGGCTTGATAGTACTTTGTATTGCATAGTATATGAAAAAGTTGTATCTTTGCAGTGGTTTTGATAGGCAAGTGTTCTTTGATATACTTTTGGCACGATTTTTGACTAAATGTTGATAATTAATAACCTTATAAACTTTTACGAATATGAAAAAGATTTTTGCCATCTTGGCTATCCTAATTCCAGCACTGACTGCATGTGCAGATCAGCATCACTTACTAACTTATTCTGAACTACCAGCGCAAGCGCAGACATTTATTCAAAAGTATTTTAATCCTTCTGATATCTCTTGTGTCGAACGCGAAAGGGACGGATTGCATTACGACTATACCGTTCATGTGGCTAAGACTACGAAAATAGAGTTTGACTACCAAGGGTATTTAGAGTCAGTAGATTGCGAGGTTCATCCTGTACCAGATGGTATTGTTCCTGATTTGATTGTCAGCTTTGTAGTACTGCATTATCCCAATCAATTTATTGTAGAATATTTGGTGGGGAAGCGGCATTTGATGGTGGAACTAGGTAATGGATTGGAACTGATTTTTGATCATGAGGGTCATTTTATTCGTGTCGATGATTAACCTTCAATTCATGGTTGCAGGTTAAACAATTGGTAGTGTATCATGGGCACTTAATTTTGAAATTAAGTTTAACCCATAAAAAATAAAAACAATGAAAAAATTACATCGTTCTTCTAACCGTGTTGTGGCGGGTGTATGTGGCGGAGTCGCCGAGTATTTTGACATTGATCCTACCTTGATTCGCGTATTGTATGCCGTATTGACGTTCTTCTCGGCTGCTTTCCCAGGTATTATCTTGTACATTATCTTGATGATTCTGATGCCAAACTACGATCAACTTAATTCCTAATATTGGAAAAACAGCATTATGTTATCCAATCTGAAAAGTCAGATGCGTAAGGGACTATTGGAGTACTGTATCTTGTCCATTATCAGCCGTGATGAGGCATATGCTTCAGACATACTTGAAACCCTCAAAGCTGCGCAGTTAGTGGTTGTGGAAGGTACAGTATATCCTTTACTCACACGTATGAAAAACGAGGGCTTACTCTCCTATCGTTGGCAGGAATCCACGGGTGGACCGCCGCGTAAGTATTATACATTGACTGAGAATGGCAAAATATTACTATCGCAATTGGATGAGGAATGGCAATCTATTTGCCAAGCAATTAACCATATAACTCAATAGAGCATGAACGAAACTCGTACAATCAACCTCAATGGGTTGGTATATCATATTGATAATGATGCATATAAACTCTTGCATGATTACCTGCAAGATATAGAACAACGTCTTCCACATGAGGATCGCTCCGAAGTGATGTCTGACATTGAAGCACGTATAGCGGAATTATTTCAAAAGGCTTTATTCGCAAAAAATGTGCAAGTAGTTACTATTCAAATGTTTCAATCGGTGAAAGCACAAATTGGTGAGCCATCTGATTTTGGTGCTAATAGCCGCCCAAAGGTAAAGAATAATCTATCGCAAAACGTAGGATGTGGACGTATTTTTAGTATTGCATTGAATGTGTTTCTAGCGGTATTGGCATTGCCTGTAATTATATTCGGACTGATTATCTTGTTCGCTTTAGTACTTGCGTTCTTTGGTGTTGCAGTAACTGGTGCCCACAGCACAACTGTGGTATTTCCTATACTTTCTACCTTTGCTGAATTATTGGTAGACGGTAGTGCTATTGTCGTTCCTCTATTAATTATTGCTTTGGTTCTAATAGCAATTTTGCCGATAGTGATGCTAATTCACACCATTGTTACTTATATGCGCACGAGACGTGGTCCAAAAGCTAGTTTCTGGTGGATTTCGATTCTCTTATGGTTGGCTTCACTTATCTTTTGGGGAGTGTCACTCGTTCGTTTGTACCAGGCATACGATAATGCACCTCAGATACTCAATACTATGATGCTTGAAGGAATAGAGCTAAATGAGGAAGACGGTATTATCAGTTCTCCTTTACAGTTAGAGGCTTATCATAGCGTTGAGTTGCGTGGTGCGGCAGAGTTGTATTTGAGTAATAATTCGGAGGCTTCTACTATATTGACTTCAAATATATTGCATCTATTTATGCCCAATGAGGATGCCTGGAGAGCAGAGGTGCGTGATAGCGTATTGTACATTGATGTTACTACGCAGGTGCCGATAGAGGATTTGATGCTAAAGATTGATATCGCTACACCTGATTTGCGCAAGGTGACTGTTTATGGTGCTAGCAAGATTGAAACGCTTGATGATCAGATATTTACTCAATCTACATTTGCTCTTGATCTCAATGGCGCAGCGAAGGCAGAATTGAACTTAAATGTCCAAACACTTACTCTTGAAGCTAAAGGTGCGAGCCAATTGGAGTTAGAAGGTAAGGCTGAAAACGTTCATATTATGCTGGCTGGTGCAGGTGAAGTAGAGGCGGAAGATTTACTAGCCCAAACAATGCATATCAATTGTGCTGGAGCTAGCAAGGCGGAGGTGAATGTAGTACAAGAACTATGGGCGCAAGCCGCTGGAACTAGCAGAATTGCTTATAAGGGCAATCCTGCTATTCGCAATCAAATAGCAGTTGGTGGAAGCGTTATTCGCAGGAAAGAATAAGGAATAAAATCAGGGTGTATCTACGGATGCACCCTTTTTTACATGCTTGTAATTATTTTCTATAAATATCTACAAATAGAAATTTTGGGTTAACGCTTGATATTCTTCACTGCGTGGAGAATGCATTGATTCGATATATAAGGTTTGTGGTATGCATATATCACTTTCGGATGCTCGTTTTAGAGCAATTAGGAGGCGTTTGGCTGGTTTCCCCGGTTTAGGATGTACATGGGTAATATATGTAGGGCACAATCCTTCTTGTTTGCCTAATGACAGTATCTCGTTTTCGGCTTCAATAGGCAGTACCATTGCCAAAAGACCATTCTCCTGTAATAATTGTGCAGAGTGAACTATCAGTTCATCGTAATGCAGGCTGTCGGTATGCCGAGCAGTAGCGCGTTGGGTGTTAGGATTCTTCAGGCTGTTTTGAAAATATGGAGGGTTACTGACAATTAAATCATACTTTTGGGCTTTCCAATCTTGTAGCGTGGAGTGGTGTACATGCAGAATATTTGCCCAAGGCGAATGTGCGAAGTTATACATGGCTTGTTCTACTGTATCTAACTCTATATCTATAGCATCAATATGGACGTGCCCATTTGTTCTTTGTGCAATCATCATAGCTATTAGTCCACTTCCGGTACCGACATCTAGCACTCGAGGTGTCTGCTGAAGGCCGCACGTGGATAGAGTGGACAGGGGGCACCAAGCACCTAGAAGTACACCATCAGTACCTACCTTCATTGCACAGCGGTCATGCCATACGGTAAACTGTTTAAATCGAAAAAACGCAGATGACATATATCACTCTTTATACGCTAAATGATAAACTGGTACCTCACAATGCTCATGCTCGCATCCATGTTCAGATTCGTGTGTATGTTGGATCGCGAAGAGATGGATACACAGATAAATGCCAAAACAGATAAACAGAGCAGCAGATATATACCGTATCCATTTTTCTATTGTATGAAGTTTATCGGTGAGTTTTGCTAGGGAGATGGCGCTATAAGAAATCAGCCATGCAATAATCATAATTGGGAGTCCTGTGCCTAAACCAAAGACGATAGGCAGAACCCAGTTCCATGAGAAAGGAAGGGTGATAGCGATATCTATCATGGTGAAGAAATACACTAGACGATGCGGACAAAAGGCAATAGCGAAGAAAATACCTAGCATAAAGGACCAGAATCCACTACTTTGGCTATCTACGCTTTTCAACCATTTACTTATTCCGTGGTCATGTTCATGATGGTGATGACCAGTGAATAGTAGCAATATACCGCATATTAGCATGAAGGCTGCCAATAGTGGTTCGCCCCAATGGTGGAGAAAATGTTTTATCCCCTCTGTGCGTGCTCCCATGATAAAGGGGATAGCCAAGAGGGTGTAAGTAACTAGTTTACCTACTACAAACATTAGACCATTCAATAGAACTTTGCGGCGGTTTTGAATTTCTTTATCTATATATCCGATAGCAGCTATACTGGTGAAGAGGGTACAAGGATCTATTATCATTAAGAATCCTAATAACAGCGATGCGAAGATGTTTACCATATGACTTATGCGTAATTAACTATTGGTTTATTTCGGCTGCAAAAGTACAAAAAAAAATGAACATGTACAAAAAAATGTGGTAAGATGTTGCGTATATCATAGATTTTTTGTATTTTTGCAGCGTGAAATACAAAAAAGGCATATTCTTATTGCTACTGGCAATGTTGATGGGCTTCTCTGCCTGTCAGCCTTCCTCGTTGGGGGTGAAGCGTTTGCAGCATACATTACAGAGGCAGCAGCAGCAGGCTAATGAATTGCTAGAACAGTTGTCGAAGGCAATTGCTATTAATGATTTTGATTCTATAAATTACTATGCCAAGGCGAACGAAGATATTTTGTTCTATGTTTTCAAAGGAAATCAGCTGGTATATTGGTCAAATGCATGGCTGAGTATTGCAGAGTGGCCGATGCGAAACATTTATGATCAATGGCTTTTCATTCAATGGGGGAATGCGCAAGGTATCTGCCTATATACTCTGGCGGGTGAGTATCTGATTATGGTGGCCATACCGATTAAGTATGATTATTCTGTCACGAATACAATGCTTCATAACTATTTTATCAAGCCTTTTCGTGGTAATGAAAATTGGCGTTTGACTACGCATCGGAATAGGACAGAGAGTATCCCAATTTATTCGTACGATGGAACGTATTTGTTTTCGGTCTTGAAAACTACTGCTGAAGAGTCAGCTGAGCATGTGCCAGAAATGATTGAGAATTTCTCGTACCAAACTGTTCTTGCAGGGGATTTGCAAGAGCAAACAGATGCCAAGGCTAAATTACGCATGTATTATATTATCACTGGCTGCTTGATTGGATTGTTATTGCTTGTTGCAATTATGAGCCTAATCAAGTATCGTGGTTTTAGAAAGATGAGATTGGGGGGGAAATTTCAACTTGTGCTCACGCCGTTGGTCTTGGTAATATTGTTATCAATTTTCATGTTATCAGTGGAGTACATCGGTCGCCTGTTTATTGAAACGCAGCAGTTGCGCTTGAGTAAGAAGGCTAAATATGTTCAGATGGCGTTGCAGAATATGTATTTCTGGGATATGTATTTATCGCCTGCAAATACTATAGCGTTGAATATTGATTTGCGAGATATGAGTTTCGTGTATGAAACAGATATCCATGTCTATGATTTAAATGGTAGATTGATAGGCTCTTCTGCACCACAGTTATTTGATATGGGATTATTGCCTAGGCATCTTGCGCCTGATCCTTTCTTCTCGCATCAAGCGGAAACGGTGCAATATGAGCAGATGGGAAATATGCGATACCTTTCTGCATACACGGAATTTGTCAATGGCAATTATGCCAAAATTGGATATATCGCTTTACCTAGTTTTATCTCACAGAGTGAGATGACTGCCCATGTTGAGAATTTTATGGTGAAGTTATTACCTCTATATATTTTATTACTGCTTGTCTCTATTCTAGTTATCTGGGCAATATCTTATATGATTACTTCATCATTGCGAGTGGTTACAGAACAACTCAATAACTATCAATTAGGCGAAAAGGGGCAGCATATTGATTATGTTTTTTCCGATGAGGTAGGCGAGTTAGTTGCGCAATACAATCGTATGATGGATGCATTGGCGGAGTCAACGGAACGTTTGGCGCGTTCGGAACGAGAGATGGCGTGGAGAACAATGGCTAGACAAGTGGCGCACGAAATTAATAACCCATTAACGCCAATGAAACTGACACTACAGCAACTACAGCGTATGAGGAATACGGAACGATTTGATGAGTATTTTGCACATTCAACACAATTGCTAATCGACCAAATAGACAACTTAGGACATATTGCTAAGTCGTTTTCTTCTTTTGCTAAAATGCCAGAAGTGAAACCTAAGAAAGTTGATGTTGCTGTTAAGTTGCACGCTTTTGTTATGTTGATGCGCAATAACCCGTCGGCTATCCCTATTCGATATGTCGGACCGGCTCGTGATGTCATGGTAATGGCAGATCCTGACCAAATTTCGCAGGTCTTTACGAATATTGTGCGCAATGCACTTCAGGCTATGGAGGGACGCGAGAATAGTGATATTATCATTATTTTGAAAGATGCTAATCAGCGATCAATTGAAGATGAAGGACTCAATTCGAATAAGCAATGGGTCAAGATTTCTATTTCAGATAATGGCCCTGGTATTCCAAAAGAGTCACAAGCAAAAGTTTTTGTGCCTAATTTCACAACTAAGAATACCGGTGCAGGACTAGGATTGCCCATTTCTAAGAATATTGTAGAAGGAAGTGGTGGAAAAATATGTTTCCAAACATCTGAAAAAGGTACAACTTTCTTTGTGTATTTGCAAAAAATGTAGTACCTTTGCACCCGCTTTTAATTGACGGTTAAATAAGGTTAAATAAGCATTATTATTATTTATTATTAACTATTAATATATTCACCATGAAAGTAACGGATATCATGCAGCAACTTGCTGCAAAGCACCCAGGCGAAGCAGAATATTTGCAAGCTGTGCAAGAAGTTTTAGAATCAATCGAGGAAGTGTACAACCAACATCCTGAGTACGAGAAAGCCAAGATCGTGGAGCGTATGGTCGAACCAGACCGTATTTTCACTTTCCGCGTAACATGGGTGGATGACCAAGGTCAGGTACAAACCAACCTCGGTTATCGTGTGCAATTTAACTCCGCTATCGGTCCCTACAAAGGCGGATTGCGTTTCCATAAAGCGGTTAACCCATCCATGCTCAAGTTCTTGGGCTTTGAGCAAACATTCAAGAATGCGCTGACTACCCTGCCTATGGGTGGCGCAAAGGGTGGTTCCGACTTTGACCCAGTGGGCAAGTCTGATGCTGAGATTATGCGCTTCTGCCAAGCTTTCATGCTCGAACTCTGGCACAATATCGGCGTAGATACCGACGTTCCTGCAGGCGACGTAGGCGTAGGCGGCCGCGAGATTGGTTTCCTCAATGGTATGTACCAGAAGTTGGCTCGCCAATACCACACTGGCGTGCTCACTGGCAAGGGTATGACATGGGGCGGCTCTATCCTCCGTCCT